>URCQ01000005.1 GCA_900546435.1 uncultured Pseudobutyrivibrio sp.
GCTAAGTCAGAGAAAAAAGAAAAGAAACCGAAAAAAGAGAAAAAACAAAAGGCGCCGAAGGAAAAGAAACCGAAGGTAAAAAAAGAGAGACCGCAAAGAATGCCAAAAGAGCCGGATAACTCACCAAAGATTCCAACAAAGCTTATTGTGGTATTTTTGATACTCGCAATGTCAATTGTTGTATTTGTTACCATTACGCAACATATGACAGGCTATAAATTATCTATGACTGAAGCTAGAACAGCATATAACGCAGGAGATTATTTCGCGGCGTATGAAGATTTGATGGGAATGGATTTAAAAGAAGCTGACGAAGATTTATTTAAGAAATCTAGGCTGTTAGGTGATCTTCAGAAGAAAAATAAAGAATATCAGGTATTTGTAAAACGAAAAATGTATGACTTGGCGCTAGATTCCTTGGTATCCGGAGTTGCCAGATATCAGGGTAATCTGGATGAAGCAAAAACGCTTGGTATTGAGGAGGAGTATACAAAAGAAGGCGATGCGCTGGTACAGCTTTTACAAGACCAATATGGCGTATCGGTTGATGATGCTGTGTCTATGTATCGGTTAAACAGAGAACAGTATTCCATAAAAATTGATGAAATTGTGGAAACATTAAACTTGAACTAGAAGAAGGAATGACTATGATCGCAATACTCGATTATGACGCTGGCAACATTAGAAGTGTGGAAAAGGCATTACAGCATCTTGGCGAAGAAACCATATTAACCCATGATTTTCGTGAAATTCAAAAAGCGGATAAAGTGATATTACCGGGAGTAGGTGCATTTGGTGATGCAATGGAACATCTAAAACATTATGAATTGGATCGGGCAATTAAGGAAGTGGTTGCCATGGACAAACCATTTTTGGGTATCTGTCTGGGATTACAATTGCTGTTTGAATCCAGTGATGAAACACCTGGAGTGGAGGGTCTTGGCATACTAAAGGGAAATATTTTGCGTATACCGGAAGAAGAAGGTTTAAAGATTCCACATATCGGATGGAACTCATTGGAGTTTCCAAGGGAGGGACGTTTGTTCCAGGATTTACCGGCAGATCCGTATGTCTATTTTGTACATTCTTATTATTTACAGGCGCAGGAACCACAGATTGTTACAGCTACGTGCGAATATGGTGTGCAGATTCATGCCTCTGTAGAGAAAAATCAGGTATTTGCATGCCAATTTCATCCGGAAAAAAGCGGAGAAGTTGGATTAAAGATATTAAAGAATTTTGCAACATTATAATATGCTAGAAAGTGGGATACGAAATGTTTACCAAACGAATTATTCCTTGCTTAGATGTCAAAGACGGCAGAGTGGTAAAGGGCGTTAATTTTGTAGATTTAAAAGATGCAGGAGATCCGGTGGAAATCGCAGCAGCTTATGATAAGGCAGGGGCGGATGAAGTGGTCTTTTTGGATATTACAGCATCTAGTGATCATAGAAATACAGTTGTTGATATGGTGCGTCAGGTGGCTGCCAATGTATTTATTCCATTTACAGTGGGGGGAGGCATCCGTACCGTTGAGGATTTTCGTGTCTTGCTTCGGGAAGGCGCAGATAAGATATCAATCAATTCTTCTGCAATTAACCGCCCGGAACTGATTTCTGAAGCAGCGGACAAGTTTGGCAGTCAATGTGTGGTTGTGGCAATGGATGCCAAAAAGCGCGCAGATGGAAGTGGGTGGAATGTATATAAAAATGGTGGACGCATCGATGTAGGGTTAGATGCGATTGCCTGGGCAAAGCGTGCAGAAGCCTTAGGCGCAGGAGAAATTCTGCTGACGAGTATGGATTGTGATGGTACAAAGGCCGGGTATGATATCGCATTGACCAGACAGATTGCGGAAGCTGTATCTATTCCGGTGATTGCCTCTGGAGGCGCAGGGACAAAAGAACATTTTTATGATGCGTTGACGGAAGGAAAAGCAGATGCGGCTTTAGCAGCATCGTTATTCCACTATAAAGAATTAGAAATTCAGGAAGTAAAGGATTATCTGGCAGATCGTGGTGTGCCAGTCAGAAGATAAAGGAGATGGAACATGCCTGCAATTACAAATGATTGGCTTGCCCCATTGAGTGAGGAATTTCATAAACCATATTACAAAAAATTATATGAGACAGTTGTCGAGGAGTATAACCGCGGAACCGTATTTCCACCAGCAGATGATATTTTTAATGCGTTTCATTTGACACCCTTATCGGATGTGAAGGTTGTGATTATCGGACAGGATCCGTATCATAATTATCATCAAGCGCATGGACTATGTTTTTCGGTACGACCGGATGTGGATATTCCCCCATCGCTTGTAAATATTTACAAAGAGCTGCAGGATGATTTAGGTTGTTATATTCCCAACAATGGCTATCTTGTAAAATGGGCCAAACAAGGTGTATTACTTTTAAATACCGTGCTCACGGTG
Organism: uncultured Pseudobutyrivibrio sp.; assembly: GCA_900546435.1. Taxonomy (GTDB): domain Bacteria; phylum Bacillota; class Clostridia; order Lachnospirales; family Lachnospiraceae; genus Pararoseburia. The sequence goes on from URCQ01000005.1 coordinate 2,432, forward strand.
CGGGCACACCAGGCGAATTCTCATCAGAATATCGGATGGGAAGAGTTTACAGATGCAGTAATCCGCATTGTAGATGCGCAGGATCAACCGATTGTTTTTTTACTTTGGGGAAGACCGGCGCAGATGAAAAAGAAATTATTGACAAACAACCCGAACCATCTGATTTTAGAAGCGCCGCATCCAAGTCCGCTTTCTGCATACCGTGGTTTTTTTGGATGCAAGCATTTTTCAAAAACAAATGCATTCTTAGAAGAACATGGAATGACACCTATTGACTGGCAAATCGAGAATATAGTATAATTTGTATAGAAATAGGTACATATTTGTTATATTATGAGCAAAATGTGCCGAAACAAAAAATAGAAGTAAGAAACAAACATGGATGTTTAGAATCAAAGGAGTGATGAAAATGGGACTTACGGTATCGGGATATGATTCATCAAGTATTAGTACCTTGTTTTCCAGTCTGAATTCTTCAAAGAGTAATGGAATCTCGTCGCTTTCTTCTATGACAAATATGCTGGGTGAATATCATAGTATTCAATCCGGATCATATTTTAAGCTGTTACGTTCTTATTACACACCGAAGGATGGTACAGAGGCAGCAAGTACAACGAAGAAGAATCCTGCTGAGATTACAGATAAGCAGTTGGCAGAGTGGAAAACGGATGCTACGGAATTATCAGATGCGGCGAATGCTTTGCTGAAAAAAGGAACAGGATCTTTGTTTGCCAAAGTAGAGAAGAAAGATGCTGACGGTAAAATAACATATGGATATGATGCAGATTCCATTTATACAGCTGTTAAAAAATTTGCGGATGCGTATAATGACATGATTGATAGCGGAGAGGAAGCGAGTCTTTCTGGCGTTCGTTCTTCTGTGACAGGAATGGAAGGGCTTACATCGTCAAATAGTGCACTTTTAAAGAGTGTTGGAATCAGCGTAAATACCAAAGGGCATCTGAGCGTGGATGAAGCTACCTTTAAAAAATCAGATATGACAGTTGCAAAATCACTGTTTCAGACCTCTGGTGGCTACGGATATCAGATTTCTGCGAAGGCATCTATGGTTAGAAGCAGTGTGATGGCAAAGGCATCCGGTGGCAGCTATACAAAGAATGGAGCAATTTCCATGAATGATTTGATGAGCACATACAATTCTTATATTTAAACTATGCATAAAAGCCAGACCTTATTGAGGTTTGGCTTTTTATAGTATTACTTATAAATAGAAAAGTTTTGATAAGATAAGCTAATCAATCCTATTAGGAAAATCGCATAGTAAAAAAGTAAATGATGGGATATAATGAGGATGTTGAATAAGTAATTTGATACGTAAAGTCTTTAGGAGGTTTTTCATGAAAATGTTATCATTGGAACAGGAATTGCAGGCAAATGCTTATCTTGGAAGAGGAATCGTTATTGGTAAGACACCAGACGGAACAAAGGCTGTGACAGCATATTTTATTATGGGACGCAGCGAGAATAGCCGTAATCGTGTGTTTATAGAAGATGGAGAGGGAATTCGTACCCAGGCATTTGACCCATCAAAGTTGAGCGATCCAAGCCTGATTATCTATGCACCAGTTCGCGTGTTGGGAAATAAAACAATTGTTACAAATGGTGATCAGACAGATACGATTTATGAATTAATGGACAAACAGATGACGTTTGAACAGTCTCTTAGAACAAGAGAGTTTGAGCCGGACGGACCAAATTATACTCCTAGAATTTCCGGCATTATGCATATTAAAGATGGAAACTATAATTATGCAATGTCAATTTTAAAGAGCAACAATGGCAATCCGGATGCCTGCAATCGTTATACGTTTGCTTATGAGAATCCGGTGGCAGGCGAAGGCCATTTTATCCATACATATCAGTGTGATGGAAATCCACTTCCAAGTTTTGAGGGAGAACCAAAGCTGGTTGCTATCGAAGATGACATGGATGCATTTGCGGACAAAATCTGGAACAGCTTGAATGCTGACAATAAGGTGTCTTTGTTTGTCCGTTATATTGATATTGCAACAGGTAACTATACATCAAAAATTATTAACAAGAATCAGAAATAAATAGAATACGAGGGGAAATCTTATGCAGGAATTAGAATTAAAATATGGATGTAATCCAAACCAGAAACCATCACGTATTTACATGGAAGAAGGAGAATTGCCAATTAAAGTCCTTTGTGGAAAGCCAGGTTATATTAATTTCTTGGATGCTTTCAATGGATGGCAGCTGGTAAAAGAATTAAAGCAGGCAACCGGACTACCGGCAGCAACATCTTTTAAACATGTTTCACCAGCAGGAGCAGCTGTTGGATTACCACTTTCTGATGTGGAGAAAAAGATTTACTGGGTAGACGATATGGATGTTGCATTTACACCACTTGCAAATGCATATGCACGTGCGAGAGGTGCGGATCGTATGTCTTCATTTGGTGATTTTATTTCACTGTCTGATGTTTGTGATGAGGCGACAGCACTTTTGATTAAACGAGAAGTTTCTGACGGCGTGATTGCACCAGGGTATACGGAGAAAGCGTTAGAAATTTTAAGACAGAAGAAGAACGGTAATTACAATGTGATTGAAATTGATCCAGAGTATGAACCAAAGAAATTAGAGCGCAAGGAAGTGTTTGGTATTACATTTGAACAGGGAAGAAATGAACTTGTAATTGATGATGATTTCTTCTCAAATATTGTTACAGAAAACAAGGAATTGCCAGAACAGGCAAAAATTGACCTGACCCTTTCTATGATTACTTTGAAATATACACAGTCCAATTCTGTATGTTATGCAAAGGATGGACAGGCAATTGGAATCGGAGCAGGCCAGCAGTCACGTATCCACTGTACACGTCTGGCTGGAAGCAAGGCAGATAACTGGTGGTTACGACAATCACCACAGGTGCTTGGATTACAGTTTGTAGATGGTATCCGTCGTGCAGATCGTGATAATGCGATTGATCTTTACATTGGTGAAGATTATATGGATGTGCTTGCAGATGGTGCATGGGAAAATATCTTCAAAGTAAAACCGGAAGTATTTACCAGAGAAGAAAAGAGAGCATGGCTGGATAAGAATACAGGAGTAGCACTTGGATCCGATGCTTTCTTCCCATTTGGAGATAATATTGAACGTGCACATAAGAGTGGCGTTTGCTATGTGGCACAGCCAGGTGGTTCCATCCGTGATGATCATGTGATTGCTACATGCAATAAATATGGTATGACAATGGCATTTACAGGAATTCGTTTGTTCCACCACTAATTTTATAAAGAGATTTTATAAGAATAATGAAAAACACGTCATGACATTAGTCTGTGACGTGTTTTTTGAATTTTCTTGTATATTCATTTGGATATACGATGCCAGTTTTTTGTGATAATATCATGCGATAGACATCTGCTGCGAAAATATCTTTTTGGAGCATGGAAGATGCCATCGGTGAAAGAAACTGTTCTGCGTTTTTTGGCGATGTTAATATAGGAACCTGGCTTTCTTTTTTGATTGTGGAAAGAAGGGAACTTCCATGTTCATTAAAACCTAAAAGACGCAGATACGGAATTTGTATCGTGGATGCCAGATCAGGTTGCCATGAGGTAAAATCCGACTTCTTTATGTCAAGTAAAATGTGGCATAAAACTCTTGAAATTCGGGAGTATGCGACATCTTTTGACTTTAGTTGCGTGCAAAAAGAATGATATCCTGCATATATATGCTTGCTTTGCAAGATTTTGTTCGAAATATCAAAGGAACAGTCGGAATATGCTGTAAAATTATCGTGGGAAGATAATTCGTATTGCAGCAATAGTGATATATCCTCAGGTAAAAGATAAGCATTTTTTTGTAGTTCCTTTGTCACAGAAGTACGAAGTATCTCTGGGATTTGCTGCAAAAGAATAGACAAATCCTGTTGCTTTTTTGGTGGATGTTCTGCAATAAAGCTGCGGATAGCTGTTGCGGATGCATGATTTGTGTGGATATCAGTGCTGTGATAATCTGCCCCATTGCGTTTGAGGCAGATGGGTGTCATGTGGCTGTGCAATTGCTGCAGTGCTTTTAAATATTCAATAGCAAGAATATTATTGGGCTGGGATAGAATAGTAGCAAAGGTATCCTGCCCGAGTGCTTCGGTGCGCGCAGCAGCAAAGGACTTTCCGGCTTGCAGTGCCAGGCGCAGCTGTTCCTGATAGGTGTTATCCTCTTTGTTTAAAAGTTGTGCGATTTGTTTTAGAGTAGCTAAATCCTCTGTTTCGCTGCCAAATAAAAGTGTATCGACAACACCGGTATTTTGTAAAAGGCAAACGCCTCCGGTTGCAAAAAGTTGTGCGCTGGCTGTTGCAAAAAGTACCGGGAGTTCAAATACAAGGTCTGCACCACATGAAAGAGCATGGCAAGCTCGCGTATATTTGTCAAAAAGAGCAGGCGTTCCACGTTGGGTAAAAGAGCCACTCATAGCAACAATGACATAGTCAGCACCAAGTTCTTCTTTTGCGTAGCGGATCTGATAGGCATGTCCATTATGGAAAGGATTATATTCTGCAATGATACCGACAACTTTCATAGGGGTTCTCCTTAAAAACTTATTTGATAAAACGATAGCATAAAGAGGCGATAGCTACAAGCAACAAAATTTATATGAAATATATAGATTGGACTAAAATAAATCCATACTGGTATCTTGTACCAAAAATTAAATGAGAGTATAATAGAGATATATTTTGGGTTATACCAAGGAAGGAAATAAGAAAGGGAGAGAACATAGTATGAATGTTTTAGTAATTAATTGTGGAAGTTCTTCTTTAAAGTATCAGTTGATTGATTCAGAAAGTGAGTCTGTACTTGCAAAGGGGCTTTGTGAAAGAATCGGTATCGATGGCAGACTTGTATATCAAAAGACAGGATTGGATAAGGAAATTACAGAATTGGATATGCCAACACATAAGCAGGCAATCCAGTTTGTGATTGATGCCTTAATCAATGATAAGACAGGAGCCATCAAGAGTCTGGATGAAATAGATGCTGTTGGACATCGTCTCGTACATGGAGGAGAAAAGTTTGCATGTTCTGTTGTGATTACAGATGAAGTATTAAAGACAGTGGAAGAATGTAACGATCTTGCCCCACTTCATAACCCAGCGAACTTAATTGGAATTGATGCATGTAAAGAATTGATGCCAAATGTACCAATGGTAGGCGTATTTGATACAGCATTCCATCAGACAATGCCAAAGAAAGCATATCTGTACGGACTTCCATATGAATATTATGAGAAGTATGCAGTAAGACGTTATGGTTTCCATGGAACCAGTCACAGCTTTGTTTCAAAGAGATGTGTAGAATATTTAGGAATGGATGCAAATAATTCTAAGGTGATTGTAGCACATCTTGGTAACGGAGCATCTATCAGTGCAGTTCTTAACGGAAAATGCGTGGATACTTCTATGGGTCTTACACCACTGGAAGGACTTGTTATGGGAACACGTTCCGGTGATATTGATCCGGCAATTATGGAATTCATTGCAAAGAAAGAGAATCTTAATATCGAAGAAATGGTTACTATTTTAAACAAGAAATCAGGTCTTTCTGGTATGACAAAGGGTGGTTCTAGTGATTTCCGTGATTTACAGGAAGAAATCAAAGCTGGTAACCAGTTAGCAGCAGATGCAGTTGAAGTATTCTGCTATCGTGTTGCAAAGTATATTGGTTCTTATGTAGCTGCTATGAATGGTGTAGATGCTATTGCATTTACAGCTGGTATCGGAGAAAATGTTGCATTGGTTCGCCGTAAAGTATGCGAATACTTAGGCTATTTAGGAATCGAAATCAACGAGGAATTAAACCTCAAGACATTTGGTGATGAAGTTACATTATCTACACCAGATAGTAAAGTAAAGGTATGTGTTATTCCTACAAACGAAGAACTTGCCATTGCAAGAGAGACAGTAGCACTTGTAAAATAAGAAATAACAAGAAAAAGTTGTTGACAGGTGCGGCTTGTCTATGTATAATAGTTTGAGTGTGAATAGGAGAGACTATGAAGATTGATGTTATAGATATCATTTCTACAGCCGATAAGAAACGGGAGATTGCCGCTACCACGGAGATGTCAGAAGTTTCTGTTGGTGGAGGAATATTTCCTATTACCGATATTAAGCCATTCAGTATATGTCTGACAAATGATAACAATAAGCAATTATTGATTTCAGGTGACACGACTCTGGAGGTGGTGGTTCCATGTGATCGATGTCTTGGTGACGTTGTGGTTCCATTGCAGATAACAATTGACCGGGAAATTCCGCTTATGGATGGTCAGGTTGTTTTTGCGGATGATGAGGAAAACACCTTTCTAGAGGAAAATGAGTTAGATATTGACAGACTGATTTATGACGAAATCTTGGTTAACTGGCCGACAAAAGTCTTGTGTAAGGATGATTGCAAGGGTATTTGCCCGGTGTGTGGTCAGAATTTGAACCAGCAGGACTGCGGATGTGATCGTCAGGTAATAGATCCAAGAATGGCAAAGTTCCAAGATATCTTTAATGAATTTAAGGAGGTGTGACCCGATATGTCAATTTGTCCAAAGAATAAGTCTTCTAAGGGTAGAAGAGATAAGAGAAGAGCAAACTGGAAGATGACAGCTCCTACATTAGTAAAATGTAGCAAGTGTGGAGAGTTAATGGTTCCACATAGAGTTTGTAAGAACTGCGGTTCTTATAACAAGAAAGAGATCATCGCTCAGGACTAAGATGAAACATGAGGCTTTCCGTTTGGAAAGCCTTATTTTTTTGCCCGTTCTGTGATGTGATTTGTTGTTGATTTATAGAAACACTTATAGTATATTTTTCTTATGATGCATTTTTTATGCATAGGAGGAAGGCGTATCATGGATAATAGTAAAGTCGTAGCCGTAGATGCCATGGGCGGTGACAATGCACCGGTTGAAATTGTAAAAGGATGTGTAGATGCGGTAAACGAGCGAGAGGACATCAAGGTTCTTCTTGTAGGAGAAGAAAATGTGGTTCGCGCAGAGCTTGCAAAGTACACCTATCCGTCTGAACGCATTGAGGTTGTACCGGCGACGGAAGTGATTGAAACAGCAGAACCACCAGTGATGGCAATACGAAAGAAAAAAGATTCGTCGATCGTAGTTGCTTTAAAACTTGTAAAAGAGGGCAAGGCAGATGGATTTGTATCTGCGGGAAGCTCAGGTGCAGTACTTGTCGGAGGACAGGTGATTGTAGGCAAAATCAAAGGTGTGGAAAGAGCACCATTAGCCCCATTGATACCAACCAAAGCAGGCGTATCGCTTCTGATTGATTGTGGCGCTAATGTGGATGCCAGATCATCACATCTGGTACAATTTGCACGTATGGGCTCTATCTATATGAAAGACGTTGTGGGCATTGAGAATCCACGCGTAGCCATTGTAAATATTGGTGCAGAAGAAGAAAAAGGAAATGCTTTGGTAAAAGAGACATATCCACTGCTAAAGGAATGTAAGGATATCAATTTTATTGGAAGCATAGAGGCAAGGGAAATTCCATCAGGCGCAGCAGATGTCATTGTGTGCGAAGCGTTTGTTGGTAATGTGATTCTTAAGTTATATGAAGGACTCAGTTCTACATTGATTGGTGTTATTAAAACCGGTTTGATGAGCACCTTAAAGAGTAAAATTGGAGCTGCATTAGCACTTCCGGCACTCAAAAATACATTAAAAACATTTGATGCATCAGCTTATGGCGGGGCACCGCTGCTCGGATTAAAAGGTCTTGTTGTTAAGACCCATGGTAGTGCAAAGGCAATTGAAATCAAGAATTCAATTATTCAATGTGCATCTTTTAAAGAGCAGGATATTAGCGGAAAAATCCAGGCAAATATTTGTGTGGAAGACAATAAGACAGAATAGAGGAGGTAAGTAAGATGGAATTGGAAATGCTTAGAAAGGTCATTGCAGAGGTCTTGAATGTAGATGAGACAGAAATCAATATGGATACCACATTTGTGGATGATCTTGGAGCAGATTCACTTGATGTTTTCCAGATTATCATGGGAATTGAAGAAGAACTTGACATCGAAGTGAATGTAGAAGAGGCTGAAAAGATCGTAACTGTAGGCGATGCTGTTGAATTGATTAAAAAGACAGTTGGCTAATCATGTGCAAAAAGAGAGATGACAAAAGCCCTTGATTCAAGGGCTTTTGCTTCTGTTAAGGAGTAAAAGTGAAGACAATAAAAGAATTTCAAGAAGTAATTGGATATGAGTTTAAAAACGAAAGTTTATTGCGTCAGGCCCTTACACATAGTTCGTATGCAAATGAAAAGCATATGAAGAAATTGTCGGATAATGAACGATTGGAATTTTTGGGGGATGCAGTGCTTGAAGCTGTTTCCAGTGAATTTTTGTTTTTGAATTATAAAGATTTGCCAGAAGGGGATCTTACCAGATTACGTGCAAGTATGGTATGTGAACCAACGCTTGCCTATTGTACAAAAGAAATTGATTTGGGATCTTATGTATACCTTGGAAAAGGAGAAGATTTAACAGGTGGAAGAACGCGTAAGTCAGTTTTGTCTGATGCAATGGAGGCAGTGATTGGTGCCATTTTCCTAGATGGTGGCATGGATGCAGCAAAAACATTTATCTTACGTTTTATTATGACAGATATTGAACATAAGCGTATGTTTTATGATAGTAAGACGATATTACAGGAAGTCTGTCAGGCTAAATTCCGTCAGAATGTAACGTATCATTTACTAGATGAGAGTGGCCCGGATCATGCGAAGGTGTTTCATGTGGATGTCACGGTTGGAGATACAAAGCTGGGAGACGGAAGCGGTGGAACAAAAAAAGCTGCAGAACAGGAAGCTGCTTATCATGGCCTTTTGTACTTAAAGCAGCAGGAAAGTCAGAACAAATAGAAAGTTTTTGGGGATAAGTATGTATTTAAAAAGCATTGAAATGTATGGATTCAAATCTTTCGCAAATAAGATGGTATTTGATTTTCATAATGGTATTACCGGGATTGTGGGTCCGAATGGAAGTGGAAAAAGTAATGTTTCCGATGCTGTGCGCTGGGTTTTAGGAGAGCAGAGTGCAAAGCAGCTTCGTGGTGCCAGTATGCAGGATGTTATTTTTGCGGGAACAGAGAATCGAAAACCACTGAGTTATGCGTATGTTGCTATTACAATGGATAATTCCGATCATTTGCTGCCAATTGATTATGAGGAAGTAACGATTGCAAGACGTGTGTATCGCTCTGGTGAGAGCGAATATCTGCTTAATGGTTCGCCGTGTCGCCTGAAGGATGTGAATGAACTCTTTTATGATACAGGAATTGGAAAAGAGGGGTATTCCATCATTGGACAGGGGCAGATTGAGCGTATTTTAAGTGGAAAACCGGAAGAACGTCGTGAGCTGTTTGATGAAGCCGTTGGTATTGTAAAGTTTAAAAAACGCAAAGCTGCTACGGTAAAAAAATTGGAGCATGAACGCGAGAATCTGGTGCGTGTGAACGATATTTTATCTGAATTAGAGCGTCAGGTAGGACCGCTGGAAAGACAGGCGGAAAATGCGAAGCAATTTTTGAAGAAAAAAGAAGAATTAAAAACATTAGAAGTAAATATGTTTCTTCTTGAAATCGAAGATATGAATCGTCGTCTGACAGATATTGAGAAGAATTATCATATTGCAGAAACGCAATTAAACGAGAACAAGGGAAAGCAGGAACAAATTAAAGAACAGTATGCGTCTTTGGAAGAACAGCTGAATGTCATGGATGAGCAGATTCAGGGAATCCGTGAAGAACAGAGCAATACTACCTTGATGAAAGGTAAATTGGAAAATCAGATTCGTTTACTGGAAGAACAAATTCGTTTTGCGGAAAGTGCTGATGAAAATTTATCTGAACGAAAAGGTGTATTAGAGGCAGAAAAACAGGAATACATCCAGCAAAAGAAAACCTATGAGACAGAAAAAGAGCAATTGCAGGAACAGCTCGAAGAAGTAGAAAAACGTTTAGCATCGGTTCGGAAATATAATGATGATCTGCAGGCGGATATCAAAAAATATACCGAGGGGATTGAGCAGAATAACCAGGCGATGATGGAGCTTCTGAATGAGAAGGGAACCATTCAATCCAAAGAACAGCGTTTTGATACGATGTTAGAACAAATTAATATTCGTAAAGCACAGCTGAATCAACGCCTCTTGCAACGTAAGACAGAAGAGGAAGATTTGAATGAAACGCTGCAGCGCTGCCAGAAGGAATATGATGATGTAAGTAAGGGCTTAGAAGCACTGAAACAAAAAGATCAGGAATTTTCACATAAGGCGGTAGAGTGGAAAAATAAGCGCAGAGAAGCACAGGATGTGCTGGCAAAGAGTAACGATGCTTACCATAAACAATCCTCAAAGTTAGAAGCGTTAAAAAATATTGCAGAACGATATGATGGCTACGGAAATAGTATTCGTAAAGTGATGGAGCAAAAAGAAAAGAACCCGGGTCTGATCGGTGTTGTTTCTGATTTGATTCATGTAGAACAAAAATATGAAATTGCAATTGAGACAGCGCTTAGCGGAAATATCCAGAATATTGTCACAAAAGATGAAGCGACTGCCAAAAAGATGATTACATATTTGAAAGAAAATCGATTGGGACGCGCAACCTTTTTGCCACTTACAAGTGTGTCTGGAAAAGGCTTTACAAAGGATAAGAGCATTTTATCGGATAAAGGTGTTCTTGGTCTTGCAAATGAACTTGTCGAAGCTGATGAGATGTATCGCGATGTGCTTTCCTATCTTTTGGGGCGTGTGATTGTTGTAGATACCGTTGACAATGGTATTGCACTTGCAAAGAAGAATCGTTATTCGTTACATATTGTTACATTGGAAGGTGAGTATTTCAGTCCGGGTGGATCTTTGTCCGGCGGACGATTTAAGAATAATAGCAACCTTTTGGGACGAAACCGTGAAATCGATGATATTGAAAAACAATTGACAGCGTTATCAGAGGAAAAGAAAGCTGCCAAAGAACGTATCGCTGAGATTGAGACGGCACAGGCATTGTTGGAATCAGACAGGGAAGAAAACCGCAAGCAGATGGAACAACATGCACTTGCACTAAATACAGCACAGATTCACCTGCAGCGTGTACAGGAACAGAAATCTGAGAGCGAAAATGCGTTTGCAAGTTTAAATACCGAGAGCGAGGAGATGGAACGTCAGGTGCGTGATATCACTGCTGGAAAGAAGGAGATGGAACGTAAACGTCAGGAAGCGGGAGAGAAGGAAGAAGCATTAAAGAAGCAGACGGAGGAATACCAGAAGCTTTTGGATGAAAAAACCTATATGGAGACATCTGCTGCCCGCAATGTTTCCGAAGCGCAGATTGAAGAGGCGAGTGCGCGACAGAAAGTTACCTTTGTGCTCGAAAACTGTGAACGTGTTGCAAATGAAATCGAAAAGAAAGAAGCGGACATTGTTCGTTTGATTGAGGAAGCAAAAAACGGCAAAACAGATGCAAATAAAAAGCGTGGTGATATTGAGGAAATTAAAAAGACCATGATTGCCAGCGATGATAATTTTGCGCAATTGGAAGATCGTTTAAAAGAAGCACAAAAACAAAAAGAACAGATGAATCAGGAGTATAAAGGCTTCTTTGGTCAAAGAGAAGAAATTGCGGATCGTATCTCAGCATTGGATAAGGAAATTTATCGCTTAAATGCACAACGGGAAAAATTAGAAGAGGCGATTAACTATCAGAATACTTATATGTGGGAAGAATATGAACTCACACTTCGTGGCGCTGAGAAAATGCGCAATGCCGAGTATGACAATCTGGATACCATGCGAAAAGCAACTTCTGGTGTCAAAGACGAAATTCGTCGTATGGGCAATGTAAATGTAAATGCAATCGAAGAATATAAGGAAGTATCGGAACGCTATAATTTCTTAAAAGGACAACATGATGATCTTGTGGAAGCAGAGCAGACCCTGATGGGCATCATTGATGATTTAGATGAGGGGATGCGCAAACAGTTCACGGAAGGTTTTGCAGATATTCAAAGAGAATTTGATAAGGCATTCAAAGAGCTGTTTGGTGGTGGAAGAGGTACTTTGGAGCTGGTGGAAGGAGAGGATATCCTGGAAACCGGTATACGTATCATTGCACAGCCACCTGGCAAAAAGCTTCAAAATATGATGCAGCTTTCTGGTGGTGAAAAATCGTTGACAGCGATTGCACTTCTGTTTGCAATTCAGAATTTGAAGCCATCTCCATTCTGCCTATTGGATGAGATTGAAGCTGCGCTGGATGATTCTAACGTTGGCAGATTTGCAAAATATTTACACAAGTTGACGAAAAATACGCAGTTTATTATTATAACTCATAGAAGAGGCACAATGAATGCAGCTGACCGATTGTATGGTATTACCATGCAGGAGAAGGGTGTTTCTGCACTCGTATCGGTTAATCTGATTGAAAATGATCTGGATGCATAAGGAGAGATGAAATGGCAGAAGGCGGATTTTTTAAACGATTGCTTGCGGGGCTTACAAAGACCAGAGATAATTTTGTAAAGAATATGGATTATATTTTCCGCGGCTTTACCAATATTGACGACGAATTCTATGAAGAATTAGAAGAAATTCTGATTATGGGCGATATCGGTGTAACGACGACGGAAAATATTCTGGAAGACTTAAAGCGCAAGGTAAAAGAACAAAAAATAAAAGAACCGGTTGCATGTAAGGAACTGCTGATTGAGAGTATCCGACAGCAGATGGATATTGGAGAAGCGGCTTACGAATTCGAAAATCGTACATCGGTGGTTCTGGTGGTTGGCGTGAACGGTGTTGGAAAGACTACCACCATTGGTAAGCTTGCTGCAAAGTTAAGGGCACAGAATAAAAAAGTACTTTTAGCAGCAGCAGATACATTTCGCGCGGCAGCAGGTGAACAATTAAAGGAATGGGCAAACCGTTCGCAGGTAGATATGATTGGCGGTCAGGATGGAAGCGATCCGGCGTCCGTTGTATATGATGCGGTGTCAGCAGCAAAGGCAAGAGGAACAGATGTACTTTTGATTGATACGGCAGGCAGGCTTCATAATAAGAAGAACCTGATGGAAGAGCTCCGCAAAATCAACAATATTGTTGATCGTGAGTTCCCAGAAGCGTATCGTGAAACGCTGGTTGTATTAGATGGTACAACAGGACAGAATGCATTGAATCAGGCGAAAGAATTTTCGGAAGTGACGGAGTTAAGTGGTATTGTTCTTACAAAATTAGACGGTACAGCAAAAGGGGGGATTGCGGTAGCTATTCAGGCTGAATTAGGTATTCCGGTAAAATATATTGGCGTAGGGGAGACAATTGATGATCTTGAGAAATTTAATGCGGAGGAATTTGTAAACGCATTATTTTATACAGACGAGCAGTAAAAAGGAGAAAAAAGATGTTGACATTAGACAAATTTGAAGAGGCAAGTAAGATCGTCAGTGAAGTTACATTGGAAACAAAACTTGTTTACAGTGATTTCCTGAGTGAAAAGTGTGGAAACAGTGTGTATTTGAAACCAGAAAATATGCAGCTGACAGGTGCTTACAAGGTAAGAGGTGCATATTATAAGATCAGCACTTTGACACCGGAGGAGAGAAAAAAGGGACTTATTACAGCATCCGCTGGAAACCATGCGCAGGGTGTGGCATATGCAGCAAAGAAATTTGGCGTTCGTGCAACGATTGTTATGCCGACAACGACACCTCTCATAAAAGTTAATCGCACCAAGAACTTAGGAGCAGAAGTTGTTCTTTATGGTGATGTTTATGACGAAGCTTGTGCAAAGGCTTATGAACTTGCCGAAGAGCATGGTTATACTTTTATTCATCCATTTGACGATTTGGCTGTTGCAACAGGTCAGGGTACGATTGCAATGGAAATCTTTAAAGAGTTGCCATTGGTGGAATATATTCTGGTACCAATTGGTGGCGGCGGACTTGCTACAGGTGTGTCTACGTTAGCAAAACTTTTAAATCCGAAGATTAAGGTCATCGGTGTAGAACCTGCAGGTGCAAATTGTATGCAGGAATCCTTGAAAAAGGGTGAGGTTACAACACTTTCCGGAGTAAATACCATTGCTGATGGTACGGCAGTGAAGACGCCGGGAAGTAATATTTTCCCATATATCCAAAAGAATCTGGATGATATCATCACAGTAGAGGATGATGAACTGATTGCAGCATTCCTCGATATGGTAGAAAATCATAAGATGATTGTTGAAAATTCCGGACTTCTTACGGTTGCTGCGCTGAATCAGTTGAAGGTAAAGGGAAAACGTGTGGTATCCATTCTGAGTGGAGGCAATATGGATGTGATTACCATGTCTTCAGTTGTGCAGCAGGGACTGATTTTCCGTGATCGTATCTTTACGGTTTCCGTACTTTTGCCGGACAAGCCGGGAGAACTTGCAAGAGTGGCAGATACGATTGCAAAAGTACAGGGAAATGTTATCAAATTGGAACATAACCAGTTTGTGTCTACCAACCGTAATGCTGCTGTAGAACTTCGCATTACATTGGAAGCATTTGGTACAGAACATAAAAGTCAGATTATAGAGGCTTTAGAAAAGGGTGGCTACCAGCCAAAGATTGTAAGAACCAGTCTGTAATATAAAAAGATATGAGCAGGTGTCAAGAAAAAATACTTGACACCTGTTTTTTGGTATAGTATAGTATACGAGGTGATGATATGAACGATAAGATTGAACAGGGAGATCTTTATGATTTTTATGGTGAATTATTAAATGATCACCAGCGAAGTATTTATGAAGATTTCGTATTAAATGATTTATCCCTTGGTGAAATCGCATCAGATCGTGGAATCAGCCGTCAGGCAGTACATGATGTTATTAAGCGATCTACCAAGACCTTAGAAGAATATGAAGATAAATTACATCTGATAGAGAAGTTTGTTCATATCAGAGATAAGATACGAACCATAGATGCTTTGGTTCATACGACGGATACAGATTCCGTGGATGAGATTTTATCCCAGATTTCTGTGATATCCAATGATATCCTAGAGGAGTTATAGTATGGCATTTGAAAGTCTTTCAGACAAATTACAAAATGTATTTAAGAACCTTCGAGGCAAGGGTCGTCTGAGTGAAGATGATGTCAAGGCTGCTTTAAAAGAAGTCAAGCTGGCTCTTTTGGAGGCGGATGTCAATTTCAAGGTTGTCAAAAACTTTGTCAAAACGGTACAGGAACGTGCGATTGGCGCAGATGTCATGAACGGTCTGAACCCAGGACAAATGGTAATCAAGATTGTAAATGAAGAACTCACCAATCTGATGGGATCTGAAACAACAGAGATTGCATATCGTCCAGGACAGCAGATTACGGTTCTTATGATGGTTGGTCTGCAAGGTGCAGGTAAGACGACGACAACAGCAAAGCTGGCCGGTCTTGTCAAGAAAAAAGGAAAAAGACCACTGCTTGTAGCATGTGATGTGTATCGCCCGGCTGCAATCACGCAGTTACAGATCAATGGTGAAAAACAGGGTGTGCCTGTATTTGCCATGGGAGATAAGAACAAACCATCAGATATTGCAAAAGCAGCAATAGAACATGCAAAGAAAAATAACAATAACGTTGTTATTCTAGACACCGCAGGTCGTCTTCATATAGATGAAGGTATGATGGATGAGCTGGTGCAGATCAAAGAAGCTGTTGATGTTGCACAGACTTTATTGGTCGTAGATGCCATGACTGGTCAGGATGCAGTTAATGTGGCAGGTACTTTTGATGAAAAGATTGGCATTGATGGTGTTGTACTTACGAAGTTAGATGGTGATACCAGAGGTGGTGCTGCATTATCCATTCGTGCTGTGACAGGAAAACCGATCCTGTTTTGTGGTATGGGTGAAAAGCTGGATGATTTGGAGCAGTTTTATCCGGATCGTATGGCTTCGAGAATCCTTGGCATGGGGGATGTCCTTTCTTTGATTGAGAAAGCAGAGGCATCCATTGATGAAGATAAGGCAAAAAATCTGTCCCGAAAGATGCGCAAAGCAGAGTTTGATTATAACGATTATTTAGACTCTATGGCGCAGATGAAAAAGATGGGTGGTCTTAGCAGTGTACTAGGCATGATGCCGGGGATGATTCCTGGGATGAACAGTGCACAGCTTTCACAGATAGAAGGTGCTGTTGATGATAAAAAAATGGCACACATTGAGGCAATTATTCTTTCCATGACACCAGAGGAAAGAGCAAATCCAAAACTTATGAATCCAAGTCGTAAGAAGCGACTGGCAAGAGGCGCTGGCGTCGATATCGCAGAGGTGAATCGTTTTATCAAACAGTTTGATCAGACGAAGAAGATGATGAAAAAGATGCCGGGCATGATGGGTGGTAAAAGAGGAAGAATGAAATTTCCTTTTTAACATATAGCAATTTATTATTATTATTTATTTTTAGGAGGAAAACAAAATGGCAGTAAAGATTAGATTAAGAAGAATGGGACAGAAGAGAAATCCTTTCTACAGAATCGTAGTAGCAGATTCTAGATCACCTAGAGATGGAAAGTGCATCGAAGAAATCGGAACATACGATCCAAATCAGGAGCCTTCAGCATACCATGTAAATGAAGAATTGGCTAAGAAGTGGCTCGCAAACGGAGCACAGCCAACAGAGACTGTAGCAAGAATCTTCAAGCAGGCTGGTATTGAAAAATAACCCACAAAACAGGCATTGAAAGAACGAGGTATTAGGTGATGAAAGAATTAGTTGAAGTAATTGCAAAGTCACTGGTAGATTACCCGGAGGAAGTTGTTGTTACAGAAACAGAAAATGACAAGTCAATTGTTGTTGAGTTACATGTGGCTTCATCAGATATGGGCAAGGTAATCGGCAAGCAGGGACGTATTGCAAAAGCAATTCGTTCCGTAGTGAAGGCAGCAGCCTCAAAGTCGGATAAAAAAGTCGTTGTAGATATTGTTTAAGACAAAGAACCCTATTGCCATGCGAAAGGTGTGGTGATAGGGGATTTTTTTAGGAGAAGAAATATGGATTTGTATCAGGTTGGTGCCATTACGCAGACACATGGTGTACGAGGTGAGGTCAAGGTATTTCCATTGACAGATGATGTGTCTCGTTTTAAGAATATGAAAAATCTAATTATGGACACGGGACGCGAACAGATTACACTTGAAGTGACATCTGCCAGACCACAGAAAAATCTGGTCATCTTAAAATTTAAGGGATACGATAATATCAATGATGTAGAAAAATACAAAGGTGCCAAATTATATGTTACCAGGGAAAACCGCGTGGCTTGTGAAAAAGATGAATACTTTATTGCAGATCTGATTGGTCTTTCGGTTGTGACAGATGAAGGCATGCAGCTCGGAACACTTACAGATGTAATTGCGACGGGAGCAAACGATGTTTATGTTGTTGAGATGGCATCGGGCAAAGAGGTGCTGATTCCAGCCATTCATGATTGTATCGTGAACGTGGAGGAAGAAGAAAAGAAAATGACAGTACATTTGTTAGATGGACTGTTGGATGAGGAGTAAACACGTGAAATTTTATATTTTGACGTTATTTCCGGAAATGGTGATGCAGGGACTTTGTACCAGTATCATCGGGCGTGCAATGGACAAGGGAATGTTGTCTGTAGAGGCGGTTAATATCCGTGATTTTACTACAAATAAGCATGGAAAAGTGGATGACTATCCTTATGGTGGCGGTGCTGGCATGGTGATGCAGGCACAGCCAATCTATGATGCATGGAAATCCATTATAGATCGTACCAAAGGAAGTGTGCGTACCATTTACCTTACACCGCAGGGAAAGACTTTTGTGCAAAAAGATGCCAAGGAATTGGCAAAGGAAGAAAATGTTATTTTGCTATGTGGTCATTATGAAGGGGTAGATGAACGTGTGCTTGAAGCAATTGTGACAGATTATATATCCATTGGTGATTTCGTTTTGACGGGTGGAGAATTGCCGGCAATGGTTATGGTTGATGCAATCGCTCGTATGGTTCCCGGAGTACTTTCTAACGTGGACTCCAAAGAGACAGAGAGCTTTGAAAATAGTTTGCTGGAATATCCACAATATTCACGTCCGGAAGAATGGAATGGGAAAAAAGTTCCGGCAATTCTTTTATCCGGGGATCATGCAAAAGTAGATGCATGGAGACATGAGCAATCGTTGCTTCGTACAAAACAAAGACGTCCGGATTTGCTAGAAAAAGCAGAGCTTTCGAAAAAAGATCAAGATTTTTTAGAGAAAATATAAAAAAGGTACGATAAACAAAAAGAAATACTTGTTTTTTGAGCTTGTTTATGGTATCATCAACGAGTTGTGAAAAGAGATGGTCCTCTGATACATGTGGTATTAAGAACGTCAAGATAATTTAATTAGGAGGTCACAAAATGAACACACAGGAAATTATTAAGAACATTGAAGCAGAACAGTTAAAGTCTGAAGTAGACGTATTCCATGTAGGTGATACTGTTAGAGTACACGCTATGATCAAGGAAGGAAACCGTGAAAGAATTCAGGTATTCGAAGGTACAGTTATTAAGAGACAGGGTGGAAGCAACCGTGAGACATTTACTGTTAGAAAGTTCTCTAACGGTGTTGGCGTAGAAAAGACATGGCCAGTTCATAGCCCTAACGTTGAGAAGATCGAAGTAGTACGTCGTGGTAAAGTAAGACGTGCAAAACTTAACTACTTAAGAGATCGTGTAGGTAAGAAGGCTAAGGTTAAAGAATTAGTTAAGTAATAAGACAAGGAGAGAGCAACCACAAAGGTGGTTGTTCTTTTTTTTGATATCGTGTATATTAATATAGGATTGTTATGTATAACAGATAAAAGAAAGCATATAGGATGCATTATGAATAAAAGACAAGTTAGACGTGGTTTTGAGCAGGTAGGTAGAAAAATACATATTAGTAGGGGCGGTTTGAATTTTCGCCGTCGTCGTCGTAAAATACAGGGAGAGAAAGTCCGCTATGTAAGTCTGTGGGCAATACAGATTTTTGCAGTGGTTTTGCTTGCATTTTTCCTTACTTTGGGATTCGGTACGAGAATCCGTTGCTCAGGAGAATCTATGACACCGGCTATTGCCGAAAATGGCAGTGTCTTGATCAATCGTATTGCATATAAAATCAAAGCTCCGAAAAAGGGAGATGTGGTTGCTTTTATGCCAAAGGGAAACACAAGCGCAAATTACAATGTAAAGCGTATTGTAGCGGTTCCCGGAGATACGGTCTTGATTTCAAATGGCAGATTGTATGTCAATGATAAGGTCGTGAATCTAAAACAGTCCGATGATAAATCCATCAAGGATGAAGGTCGTGCAGTGACAGAGATTACGCTAGGGAAAAATGAGTATTTTGTGCTCGGAGATAATGTGAATAATAGTGAGGACAGTCGCTATGGTTCGATTGGTAATGTAACAAGAAAAGAAATGATAGGAAAAGTCTGGTTCTGTTTATCCTTTAAGGGATTTGGAACTGTGCATTAGGAGTCAATATGGAATTTCAATGGTACCCAGGTCATATGACCAAGGCAAAAAGACAGATGATGGAAGATATCAAACTAATTGATCTTGTGATTGAATTGGTTGATGCACGTATTCCACTGAGCAGCCGTAACCCGGATATTGATGAATTGGGAAAACAAAAAGCAAGATTAATTCTTTTGAATAAAACAGATTTAGCAGATCCGAAAGTGACGATACGCTGGAAAGAGTATTTTCAAAAGAAAGGATATTTTGTTGTGACGTTGGATTCCCGTAATCGCAAAGGGATGAAAGAAGTGACGCAGGTGGTTATGGATGCCTGTGCAAAAAAAATAGAACGTGATCGTGCACGTGGTATAAAAAATCGCCCGGTACGTGCGATGGTAGTAGGAATTCCAAATGTTGGAAAATCTACCTTTATCAATTCTTACGCAGGAAAGGCTTGTGCAAAAACAGGAAATAAGCCGGGCGTTACAAAAGGTAAACAGTGGATCCGTTTAAATAAAAATGTAGAATTGCTAGATACGCCGGGGATTTTGTGGCCTAAGTTTGAAGATCAGACAGTAGGTCTTCATTTGGCATGTATTGGCTCTATCAAGGATGAATTATTGCAGACAGAAGAGTTAGCCATTGAGTTGTGTAGGATTCTGAAGGAAAAATATCCGGGAGCACTTGCAGAACGCTATCAGATTGATGAAACACAGGATGTGCTTCATTATTTGGAACAAATTGCGGAAAATAGGAACTGCCGCTCAAAAGGAAATCAATTGGACTATAGTAAAGCAGCACTTTTGCTGATTGATGATTTCCGAAGTGGAACGATTGGAAAAATTTCTCTGGAGTTTCCGGAAGAGATGAATAATGAAAAGATGGAAGTGTAGTGGAAATGGAAGAAAAAGAAAAGAAAAATGGTGAGCAGACATCACCAGCACATGAGATTTTAAGCTTATTATTATATATCGTTGTTGTTTTTGGTATTTGTTTTTTGATTATCACATTTGTAGGACAGCGTTCAAAAGTGAGTGGTTCTTCTATGGAACCAACGCTGAGCGATGGAGATAATCTGATTGTAGATAAGATTTCTTATCGTATTCATGATCCACAGCGATTTGATATTATCATTTTCCCATATCAATATCAGGAAAATACATACTATATCAAACGAATCATTGGATTGCCGGGAGAAACGGTCTATATTAACGATGCAGGAGAAATCTATATTAACGGGAAATTGTTAGAAGAAGATTATGGCTTAGATACGATTCAAAATCCGGGACTGGCATCCGAACCAATTACATTGGGAGAAGATGAATATTTTGTGATGGGAGATAACCGGAATAACAGTACGGATAGTCGTTTCGCCTCGGTGGGGGAAATTAAACGACAAAATATCATTGGAAAGGCATGGGTAAGGATTTATCCATTTAATAAAATTACAGTCATCAAACATCAATAGGATGGAGGAAGAGCCATGGATATTGAAAAAAAGATCAAAGAGATACAGCAGGAATATAAAGAGGCAGATGATGTGCAGTTGCCAGCATTCATAGAGTCTTATATCAGGGATGGCAGACCTGGCGTGGCAAAGATTATTGGACAGGCACAAAAAAGACTGGATAAGCTGGCACAGGAGCGGGTGCGTTTGGAAACGCTTCGCACTTATGAGCATCGTTACGAAGAGAAGTATCCGATGATCTGTGGCATTGACGAAGTGGGACGTGGACCATTAGCAGGCCCAGTGTGTGCGGCAGCTGTTATTTTGCCAAAAGATTGTGAAATCCTTTATATTAATGACTCAAAAAAGTTGAGTGAAGCAAAAAGAGAAGCTTTATATGAGGAAATATGTGAAAAAGCGGTGGCTGTAGGAATTGGATTTGCATCGCCGGAGAAAATTGATGAAGTAAATATTTTACAGGCAACGTATGTAGCAATGCGTGATGCAATTGCGCAATTATCGGTAGAACCGGATCTTTTGCTCAATGATGCGGTGACAATTCCGCAAGTGGATATCAAGCAGGTGCCAATTATTAAGGGCGACGCAAAAAGTATTTCCATTGGTGCGGCGAGTATTGTCGCAAAGGTGACGAGAGATCGTTTGATGAAAGAATATGATGCCATTATGCCAGAATATGGGTTTGCACAAAACAAAGGATATGGAACCAAAGAGCATATAGAGGCTTTACAAAAATTTGGGCCAAGTCCAATCCATAGAAAGAGCTTTATTGGTCATTTTGTAGAAAATGTATAAGCACCATAAGGAGGGACGACGTGCAGGTTTCCGATTTGTTGGTACAATATCAGAATAATTTGTCTTCCGGGAGTGAGGTGTCTACAAAAACAAAGGGCATTGAGCAGTTAGTGGAGACAGTAAAACAGTTAAAGACAGGAAATATCTTTGAAGGAACTGTGAATAGTGTGCGTGGCTCACAGGTGATTCTTGGGTTGAGTAGTGGGCAGAATATCACAGCACATCTGGATGCGGGATTGTCTCTGGTTAAGGGACAGTCTGTTTTTTTTCAGGTGAAATCAAATGATGGGGAACAGATTCACATTAAGCCGATTTCCATGGGAGGTAATCAGGGAAATCCTACATTGATACAGGCGCTTGATGCTGCCGGGCTTGCTGTAGGGGAAAAGAACTTAAATATGGTGAATGCCATGATGAAAGAACAAATGTCCATTGACGCAAAAAGTTTGCAGAATATGGCACGACAGATGGGACAGATTCCAGGTAGTTCTGCAGAGACGATTGTGCAGATGCAAAAATTACAATTGCCGATCGATATTTCCAGTGTAGAGCAATTTGAACATTATAAAGCAAACCAGCGTGAAGTGTTAGGACAGGTGCAACAGTTGATTACCGTGTTAGGAGATGCATTTTCGCAGGAAGATATGAGTGGGACAGCAGCAACACAATTGCATAATGAACTGGTTGGATTTTTTGGAAATACATCAATGCAAGAGGCTATTGTAGAGAAACAGGGATTGTATGTGCAGGAAATGCAAATGCCAGAAGGTCAGGAAGAATCGGTGAATTTGCAGTCGTTAGCACAGAAAGCATCTGTTTTTTCGCAGACGCTTGAAGATGCAGATACCTATGCTCCAGGAAGCCTGGGAGCAGTATTAGATGAGAACGCTTACATAGATTTGCAGAAACAGTTGGCACAATTTCCTGCCTTTATACGGGAACATGCAAATTTTTTTACCGCCGAGGGACAATTACGTCCGCAGACGCAGGTGGATGCATTCTTGCAGGAGATCAGTGTTTTCTTAGGAAAAAACAGCGAAGAACTGCCAAAAGAGATGATACAGAAATTCCTAGGTTCGAAAGGCTATCAAAAACTGTTTCTGGAGTTTGCAGAAAGACAATTTACGATGGAACCGGAAGACTTGCCAAAAGAGCGCAGTGTGAGTCAGTTGTATGAACGAATGACACAGCAGATACAAGGATTACAGCAGTTGGCGGATAAAGTGCCTGTGGCAAAAGATGTTGTACAGACGATGACATCAAATCTTTCCCAAAACATTGAATTTATGAATCAGTTAAACCAGATGTATTCCTATGTGCAGGTGCCAATGCGATTGCGTGGACAGAATGTCAACAGTGAACTCTTTGTCTATCGTAATGCAAAAGGAACAAAAAGTGAGCAGGAGGAGTTGACTGCATTTTTGCATTTTCAGATGGAAAGTCTGGGCAATGTAGATATTTCTGTAAAAATGAAACAGAAAAATGTATCAGCGAACTGGTATTTAGAAAAGATGGATAGTTTGATTATTTTAGAGGAAAATATGCATCTTTTGACAGAGCGGCTGCAAAAAAAGGGATATCACTGTGATATGAAATTAGAGCAGGATAAGCGGAATATCAATTTTGTTGAAGATTTTTTGAGGGCAGACCAAAAAACGGGGAAAGAAGTACACCGTTATTCTTTTGATGTGAGGGCATAACTATGGCAAGTAAGCAATGGAAACCACAGGAATTTGATAAAGAAAAAACAGCCGTGGCGTTATCTTATGATCCGAGCGATGTGGCACCGAAGATCGTAGCAACCGGCAAAGGACATGTGGCAGATAAAATCATTGCGTCTGCAAAAGAGAATGATGTTCCTTTTTATAAAGATTCAAAACTGGCAGATACTTTGTCAAAGTTTGAGATTGGCGAAGCCATTCCACCGGAATTATATGAAGTTGTAGCGGAGATACTAGTCTTTGTTGATGGCATGGAAAAAGTCAAGGCAAAATTAGATGGGAGGAAATAGGAACGAAAACAAATAAACGAAGTGTAGGCAGTGTCTATGAAAAACGAGCAGCTGCGTATTTGCAGGAGCAGGGCTATACGATTCTCGAAATGAACTATCGCTGCAGAAAAGGAGAAATTGACATTGTGGCAACCGATGGAGCATATCTTTGCTTTGTTGAGGTAAAATATCGAAAAGATGCCAAAACCGGTGATCCGTTAGAAGCAGTAGATATGAAAAAGCAGCAGGTTATTTGCTATGTGGCTGCGTATTATCTTTTGATGCATCAAAAGTATTATGCGATGCAGATACGTTTTGATGTCATTGCTATTTGTGGAGAGAATCTTACACTTTTAAAAAATGCGTTTCCTTATAGGGGAAGATGATCAAAAAAGATACATGTGAAATCCTAAAAGAAAGAGAATATCAATCACCGGAAGGATATACATTACCCTATTTATCCTTTGCAATCTATGAGAATATCCCGTTTATCCGCCATCTGTTTACAACAAGAGCCGGTGGTGTCAGCCAGGGGATTTACGAAAGCTTAAATCTGAGCTTTTCAAGAGGCGATGATGCGGCAGCTGTGCTTGAAAATTATCGCAGAGTGGCAGAGGCATTACAAACGACACCGGAGGCAATCGTAACAAGTGATCAGACACATACAACTAATGTACGATATGTGGGAAAAGAGGATCAGGGAAAGGGAATTATTTGCCAACGTGATTACACCGATGTAGATGGAATGATTACAAATGAGTCAGGGGTAGTTCTTGCGACATTTTATGCAGATTGTGTACCTCTTTATTTTGTGGATCCCGTACATCATGCAATTGGGCTGTCACATTCTGGGTGGCGAGGAACGGTAGAACGTATGGGTGCAGTGACTATTCAAAAAATGACGCAGCATTTTGGAACAGATCCAAAGGACTTGCTTTGTGCAATCGGACCATCTATTTGTCAGAGTTGTTATGAAGTCAGTGATGATGTTGCCAAGGCTTTTATGCAGGCTTTTCCCGATCATATTCCGCAGATCCTGGAAGACAAAAAGAATGGAAAGTATCAGTTGGATTTATGGAAATCTAATGAAATTGTAATGCGTGAGGCCGGCGTTTTAAAAGAACATCTGGCGGTGACAAATATATGTACTTGTTGCAATGATAAGCAGTTGTTTTCCCATCGTGCCAGCAAAGGGAAAAGAGGAAATTTAGGGGCATTTTTAATGCTTTGTGAATAGAAAGATGAGGATGAATGTATGGATACATCGCATCAGATAGCTTCTGTAGCGCCGGAAAGTCCGGCGGCAAAAGCAGGTGTGGAACCGATGGATATCATCAGAGAAATCAATGGCGTTTCTTTGATTGATATTTTTGATTATTATTATTATGAAGATGAGTCGTCGTTTGATATGTTGATTGAAAAACCGGATCAGACGACAAGAATGGTGCATATTGAAAAAGAAGAGGGTGAGGACTTAGGCATTCTTTTTGCGAACGGATTGATGGATGATTATCGCTCGTGTCATAATAAGTGTATGTTTTGCTTTATTGATCAGATGCCGCCAGGAATGCGTGATACCTTGTATTTTAAGGATGATGATACGAGACTATCTTTTTTACAGGGAAATTATGTGACACTTACCAATATGAAAGAGGAAGATTTACAGCGCATCATAAAATATCATCTGGCGCCAATCAATATATCCGTACAGGCAACAAACCCTGAGTTACGTTGTAAAATGTTGCACAACCGCTTTGCAGGTGATATCTTGGAAAAGATTGCCATGCTTGCAGAAGCAGATATTGAGATGAATGCACAGATTGTTCTTTGCAAGGGGGAAAATGATGGAGAAGAATTGGAACGCTCCATAAGGGAACTATTAGAATTTCATCCACAGATGCAGAGTATGTCGGTTGTTCCGG
Source organism: uncultured Pseudobutyrivibrio sp. (assembly GCA_900546435.1). GTDB lineage: Bacteria > Bacillota > Clostridia > Lachnospirales > Lachnospiraceae > Pararoseburia. The sequence continues at coordinate 28,141 of URCQ01000005.1, forward strand.
TAGGACTAACAAAGTTTCGTGATGGATTATATCCATTAGAATCGTTTGAAAAGGAAGATGCAAGAGAAGTCCTTCGAACGATTCACAAATGGCAGGATTATAGTTTTGAGCGATATGGAACGCATTTTGTACAGGCTTCGGATGAATGGTATCTGATTGCGGATGAGGAGCTGCCGCAGGAAGACCGCTATGATGGGTATACACAGTTGGAAAATGGTGTGGGTATGATCCGTCTGTTGATGGATGAATTCCGCGAAGCATTGTCAAGGGAGCGGAAACATCCGTTTATGCGAAAAAAAGAGTTTTCGGTAGCAACAGGGCGTCTGGCAGCACCATTTATTCGTATGTTATGTGACGAATTTATGGAAAAATTCCCAAAGGTGACAATCCATGTGTATGAAATACGCAATGATTTCTTCGGAGAAAAAATAACTGTATCGGGACTGATTACCGGTCAGGATCTGAAGGCACAATTATCGGATCAAAAACTGGGGACGCATCTGCTTTTGCCACAAAATATGGTGCGTGCGCAGGAGATGGATTTCTTAGATGATGTGACCGTGGCAGAGCTAAGTGAAGCTTTACAAGTAAAGGTAGATATTGTAAAATCAAGCGGACAAGATTTCGTGAAACAGTTGATAGAATTAGCATAGATGGAGGAAAATATGAGTAAGCCAGTAGTTGCTATTGTTGGCAGACCCAATGTAGGAAAATCCACATTGTTCAATGCATTAGCAGGAGAAAGAATCTCAATCGTAAAAGATACACCGGGTGTAACAAGAGATCGTATTTATGCGGATGTTACCTGGTTAAATCATGAGTTTACGATGATTGATACAGGGGGTATAGAACCGGAGTCAAAGGATATTATCATTAGCCAGATGCGTGAACAGGCGCAGATTGCGATTGATACGGCAGATGTTATTATTTTTATGACAGATGTGAAACAGGGACTTGTGGATTCTGATGCAAAAGTGGCAGATATGCTGCGTCGTTCCCATAAGCCGGTCGTACTTGTTGTAAATAAAGTAGATAGTTTTGAAAAATACATGTCAGATGTATATGAATTCTATAATTTGGGAATAGGAGATCCTATGCCGATTTCATCCTCTTCCATGTTAGGCTTGGGAGATATGTTGGATGAAGTGATTGCACATTTCCCGGAACATGCAGGGGAAGATGAGGATGAGGATATTCCCAAAATTGCTATTGTAGGTAAACCCAATGTAGGAAAATCGTCCCTGATTAACCGTCTGGTAGGAGAAAATCGTGTCATTGTATCTAATGTTGCAGGAACAACAAGAGATGCAGTAGATACAAAAGTAAAATACCACGGAAAAGAGTATATCTTTATCGATACAGCAGGACTTCGTCGTAAGAGTAAAATCAAAGAAGAACTGGAACGTTTCAGTATTATACGTGCTGTGGCAGCCGTTGAAAAAGCAGATGTTGTCATTGTTATGATTGATGCAACGGAGGGTGTGACGGAACAGGACGCAAAGATTGCCGGTATTGCGCATGAGCGTGGAAAAGGTATTATCATTGCAGTCAACAAATGGGATGCTGTAGAAAAAGATGATAAGACCATCTATAAGCATAAAGAAAAAATACGCCAGACATTGTCGTTTATGCCATATGCGCAGATTATGTTTATTTCTGTTTTGACAGGACAGCGTCTGCCAAAAATTTACGAAACGATTGATGCAGTAATTGAGAATAATTCCATGCGTGTTGCAACCGGTGTACTCAATGAGATCGTGACGGAAGCCGTTGCTATGCAGCAGCCACCATCCGATAAAGGAAAACGTTTAAAAATTTATTATGTGACGCAGGTAGCTGTAAAACCGCCTACGTTTGTCATCTTTGTCAATGACAAGGAATTGATGCATTTTTCATATACCAGATATTTGGAAAATCGAATTCGTGATGCTTTTGGATTTGAAGGAACATCCTTGAAATTCATTATTCGCGAGAGAAAGGATGATTAAACTATGGGAAGTATGAGACTGATTGCGTTGGCAATTGGCTATGCGTTTGGATTGATTTTATCGGGATATCTTTTTGGCAAAAAAAATGATGTAGATATTCGCAAACAAGGAAGTGGAAATATCGGAACAACAAATACCATGCGAATTTTAGGAATAAAAGTGGGAGCACTTACACTGGTGTGTGACTGTTTAAAATGTGTGGCAGCAGTTGTTGTTGTTTATGTATTGTTTCATAATGCTTATCCGGATCATATCGTTTTATTAGAACTGTACGGCGCAATTGGTGCAATTTTAGGTCATGATTTTCCTTTCTTTATGAAATTTAAAGGAGGAAAGGGAATCGCATGTAGTTTTGGTATGATTGTGGCACTGTTTCCGCAATGTCTGCCTATCTGCGTTTTGATTTTTATTCTAGTTGTTGCCTTTACCCGCTATGTATCGTTGGGATCCATTCTGGCAGTGCTTGCATTGATGGCGCAGGTCTGGATTTTCGGAGCAAAGGGATGGTTACGTTTTGACGTATCTGATGTACTTGAGGCACAGATTTTAGTTTCTTTTGTCTGTATACTTGCCATTGTATTACATCGAAGCAATATCAAAAGATTGCTGCATGGGAATGAAAATAAATTCTCATTCAAATCAAAACGTGGTTAGAAACATGGAGTTTAGAATCCTGCAATGCAGGATTCTTTTCGATTGAAATTATGGAGGAATGCAAATGCAGGTTGGAGTTGTTGGCGCAGGAAGTTGGGGAACAGCACTTGCTATTTTATTACAAACAAACGGATGTGATGTGACCTTATGGTCGCATCGTGCGTCGCAGGTGGAGGCAATGGAGCAGACCGGCGTGTGTGATAAACTGCCGGGGACTTTGCTTCCGAAGGAAATGCATCTGACCGCCGATTTAGAAAAATGCATCAGAAATAAGGCTCTTTTGGTCATGGCAGTACCATCAAAGGCAACGCGGGAAACAGCAGAAAAAATAAAACCATATGTGACGAAAGATCAGATCATCTGTAGTGTTTCAAAAGGAATAGAAGAGGATACACTATTTACACAATGCGGTATTTTGGAAGAGGTATTGGGACAGGAGGCAAAGATTGGTGTATTGAGTGGTCCGTCCCATGCAGAGGAAGTAGTCAAAGCATTGCCGACCGTTGTTGTTGCCGGAGCAAAAGACATGGCAGTGGCTGAATTTTTACAAAATGCATTTATGAATGATAATTTCCGCGTGTATACGAGTACAGATGTGATAGGAATAGAAATTGGTGCATCGCTAAAAAATGTCATAGCATTAGCAGCCGGAATGTCAGATGGATTAGGATATGGAGATAACACAAAAGCAGCGTTGATTACCCGGGGCATCAAAGAGATTTCGTCACTTGCTCTTGCGATGGGTGGTTTGCCACAGACACTGAGTGGGCTTGCTGGAACCGGGGATCTGATTGTGACATGCTCTAGTATGCATAGTCGAAATCGAAAAGCGGGTATGCTGATTGGACAGGGATTGCGTCCGGAAGATGCTATGAGAGAAGTCCAGATGGTGGTAGAGGGCGTGTATTCTGCAAAGGCAGCACTGGCATTAGGTAAACAGTATAACGTTAGTCTGCCAATCATTGAACAAGTTAACGAAGTATTGTTTTGTGGTGTGGATCCCAAGATTGCAGTGCAGCGATTGATGGAACGAGATAAAAAACCTGAGATTATATAAAACCCATTGACTACCCTCATACAAGATGCTAGAATAATTAAACGGTGCACAAGATATAGTGCGATTTATAAAACAATATGACAATATATAGATGTAGAAAGGGTGGACACTATGATAAAAGTAGTGAAGAAAGATGGTACATTAGAAGACTTTAACGTACAAAAAGTCGTAGATGCAGTGAATAAATCAGCATGTAGAGTGTTGATTAATTTTACAGAAGAAGAAGAAAAATTTATTTGCCAATTTGTAGAAGAAAAAGTTTTTGCACTTGGTATGGAACGTATTGAGATTGCGCAGATGCATAATATCGTAGAAGGCGCGTTAGAGCGCGTGAACCCTGTTGTTGCAAAGAGTTATCGAGACTATCGAAACTATAAGCAGGATTTTGTCCAGATGCTGGATGACGTTTATACGAAGAGCCAGTCTATTATGTACATTGGAGACAAGGAAAATGCAAACACAGACAGCGCGCTTGTTTCAACCAAGAGAAGCTTGATTTTTAATGAATTTAACCGTGAATTATACAAAAAGTTCTTTTTGACAACGGAGGAGATTCAGGCAATTCGTGATGGTTATATCTATATTCATGATATGTCAGCGAGACGTGATACCATGAATTGCTGCCTATTTGACGTTAAGGCAGTCTTAGAGGGTGGCTTTGAGATGGGAAATATCTGGTATAACGAGCCAAAATCCTTAGATGTAGCGTTTGACGTTATTGGCGATATTGTACTTAGTGCAGCCAGCCAGCAATATGGTGGTTTTACAGTGCCAAGTGCTGACCTGATTTTAGATAAATATGCAGAGATTTCATTTGCTAAGTATGTTAAAAAATATACGGGGTTAGGTCTTTCACAGGAAAAAGCGGAAGAGACAGCCATGGCAGATGTAGAACGTGATTTTGAACAGGGATTCCAGGGTTGGGAGTACAAGTTTAATACAGTTGCCAGCAGCCGAGGCGATTATCCGTTCATTACCGTTACAGCGGGAACAGGAACGACACGTTTTGCTAAGATGGCAACGATTTGTATGTTGCGTGTCCGTATGAATGGACAAGGGAAAAAAGGACACAAAAAACCCGTTTTATTCCCTAAAATTGTATTTTTATATGATGAAAATCTGCATGGTCCAGGTAAGGAATTAGAAGATGTCTTTGAGGCAGGTATTGAATGCTCAAGAAAAACAATGTATCCGGATTGGTTGAGTTTGACAGGCAAAGGTTATATTGCCAGCATGTACAAACAATATGGCGAGATTATCAGTCCAATGGGATGTCGTGCGTTCCTTTCTCCATGGTACGAAAGAGGCGGTATGAATCCGGCAGATGATAAGGATCGTCCGGTCTTTGTTGGTCGTTTTAATATCGGAGCAGTCAGCTTGCATTTGCCAATGATTTTAGCAAAGGCAAGACAGGAAAGCCGTGATTTTTATGAAGTACTTGACTATTATCTGGAATTGATCCGTAAGCTGCATATCCGTACGTATGCTTACTTGGGTGAAATGCGTGCTTCTACGAACCCACTTGCGTACTGCGAAGGTGGATTCTATGGTGGACATTTAAAATATAACGATAAGATTAAACCAATCTTAAAGACAGCAACGGCCTCTTTTGGAATTACAGCATTTAATGAATTACAGGAATTGTATAACGGTAAATCCCTGGTAGAAGATGGTCAGTTTGCCGTAGAGGTTTTAGAGCACATCAACGAAAAAATCAACCAGTTCAAAAAAGAAGATGGCAATCTTTATGCTATTTATGGAACGCCAGCAGAAAATCTTTGTGGTTTGCAGGTAAAACAGTTCCGTAAAAAGTATGGATTGGTTGAGAATGTTTCTGATCGCGAATATGTCAGCAACAGTTTTCATTGTCATGTGACAGAAGATATTACGCCAATTCAGAAACAGGATCTGGAGTATCGTTTCTGGGAGCTTTCCAATGGTGGAAAAATTCAGTATGTGAAGTATCCGATTGGTTACAATAAAGAAGCAGTTAAGACATTGGTACGTCGTGCCATGGATATGGGATTTTATGAAGGTGTCAATCTTTCGTTGTCGTATTGTGATGATTGTGGACATGAAGAACTTGATATGGATGTCTGCCCGGTTTGCGGCAGTCACAATTTGACAAAGATTGAACGTATGAACGGGTATCTTTCTTATTCCAGAGTCAAGGGTGATACCAGATTAAATGATGCGAAAATGGCAGAGATCGCAGAGAGAAAGAGTATGTAGTATAGGTGAATATAATGCGTTATCATAACATTACGAAAGACGATATGTTAAATGGGGATGGTCTGCGTGTCGTTTTATGGGTTGCAGGATGCGACCATTGTTGTAAAGACTGTCAAAATCCGATTACCTGGGATCCAAATGGTGGCCTGGAATTTGATGAAGAGGCAAAAGCAGAATTGTTTGAATCCTTGCATCATGATTATATTTCAGGAATTACCTTTAGCGGAGGAGATCCCTTATTTTTCGGTAACAGAGAAGCAGTGACAGGACTGGCGAAAGAAATCAAAGAACAGTTTCCGGATAAGACAATCTGGTTATATACCGGATTTACGTATGAGACAATAGAGACACTTCCTATTATGGAATATGTGGATGTTCTGGTAGACGGTGAGTTTATTGTGGAACAGAAAGATACCAGTCTTTATTGGCGTGGAAGCAGTAACCAGCGCGTCATTGATGTACGAAACACTAGAAAAACAAACCAAATAGTGTTACATTGTAAATAATAAAATCTTTTAGGAGTAGTTTACATGAAGATAGCATGGAAAAAATTAACCGTTTCCGCAAAAATGCCGGAGAGAGGAAGCGTATGGGCAGCAGGGTATGATTTGTTTGCTGATCTGACAGAAAATTGTGTTTTAGAACCGCATGAGACACATATGATTGGAACAGGGATTGCTGTTGCTATTCCGGAGGGATATTTTGGAGGTGTTTTTGCACGAAGTGGTTTATCTGCAAAGGAAGGTCTTCGCCCGGCAAATTGTACTGGCGTAGTGGATGCAGATTATCGTGGAGAAATCAAGGTGGCACTTCATAATGATAGCGAAGAGCGTCGTGTGGTGCAGCCGGGACAAAAAATTGCACAAATGGTTGTGATGCCTTTTCTTTCGGTTGAATTTGAAGAAGTTACCGAATTGGACGAGACAGAACGGGGAAAAGGTGGATTTGGTTCCACCGGCAAAATGTAGGAGGATTACATTATGGGAGAAGCAGTATCAAGTATTCGGGAACGTATGGTAAAATTTTACGCAAAGGATGATAACACCCTTACACTCAATGCGGCACCAGGGCATTTCGCCACAAGTTCGTCACACATCAATTACTATATTGATGTAACGCGTCTGAAGGTGCGTGCGAATGAAGCAAGAGAAGCAGCCAGAAGTCTTAAAAATCGTATGCTGCATCATGTGACAACGGTAGATACGATTGTCTGTATGGATGGCACAGAAGTACTTGGAGCATATCTGGCGGAGGAATTAGAAAAGGGACATTTTTCAAATAACAATAAACATGAGACGGTTTACATTGTTTCACCTGAGGTTAACAGTATCAATCAATTGTTATTCCGTGAAAATATTCGTCCTTCCATAGAAGGTAAAAATGTTTTACTTTTGCTGGCAACCATGACAACGGGTGAGACAGTACGAAAAAGTCTGGAATGTATTGAGTATTATGGTGGCAATGTTGTTGGTGTATCTGCAATCTTTGGTACGATGACAAAAGTAGAAGACACAGAAGTCTTCCCACTTTTTACGACAGAAGATCTTCCGGGATATCAGACATTTGCTCCACATGAGTGCCCATATTGTAAAAAGGGCATGCCAATTGAAGCCATGGTCAATGGTTTTGGTTATTCTAAGTTATAATAAAAAGTCAGAATGCGCCAAGTATTGCTCGGCGCATTCTTTCGGCAGTTTTTTAGAGAGGTTATGAAATGGCAAAGAAAATATACGACGAGAGCAGCATTGCCATATTAGAGGGATTGGAGGCCGTGCGAAAAAGACCGGGAATGTACATCGGTAGTGTATCTCGAAAAGGTCTGAATCACCTGGTATACGAAATCGTAGATAACTCCGTAGATGAGCATTTAGCAGGTGCTTGTGATACGATTTGGGTAACATTGGAAGCAGATGGCTCTTGCACCGTAGAAGATAATGGAAGAGGTATTCCGGTAGGATTACATGCTACCGGTGTCTCAGCAGCACGTGTTGTCTTTACAACATTGCATGCCGGTGGAAAGTTCGATGATAGTGTATATAAGACAAGCGGTGGTCTGCATGGTGTAGGTTCTTCCGTTGTAAATGCACTGTCTACTTATATGGATGTTGAGATTTCCCGTGATGGTTATATTCATCATGATCGTTATGAGAAGGGACAGCCGGTGCTTGCATTAGAGAAGGGACTCCTGCCTACCATTGGAAAAACAAAAAAGACAGGTACAAAGATTAATTTCCTTCCGGATCCGGAAATTTTTGAAAAGACAAATTTCAAAGAAGACGAAATCAAAAGTCGTATGCATGAAACTGCATATCTGAATCCAAAGCTTACCATTATTTATGAGGATAAACGAAAAGAAGAAGTAGAACATATTGAATATCATGAGCCAGATGGAATCATAGGCTTTGTAAAGGATATCAATAAAAATGCAGAAAAATTGCATGATGTCGTATATTTTAGCGGGGAATCCGAAGGAATCAGTGTAGAGATAGCTTTTCAGTATTGTAATGAGTTTCATGAGAATATTCTTGGATTCTGTAACAATATTTATAATGCAGAGGGTGGAACACACATTACCGGATTTAAAACGGTCTTTACCACGGTGATCAATAATTATGCCAGGGAACTCGGTATCCTCAAGGAAAAAGATGCTAATTTTAATGGGGCAGATGTCAGAAATGGTATGACAGCTGTAGTATCGATTAAGCATCCGGCACCACGTTTTGAAGGTCAGACAAAGACAAAATTAGATAATCAGGATGCATCAAAAGCAACGGCGAAAGTGACAAACGATGAAATTCAATTGTATTTTGATCGTAATATCGATACCTTAAAAACGGTTATTTCCTGTGCAGAAAAAGCAGCAAAAATCAGAAAAACAGAGGAACGTGCAAAAACCAATCTTTTGACAAAGCAAAAGTTTTCTTTTGATAGCAATGGAAAACTGGCAAATTGTGAGAGCAGAGATGCCACAAAGTGCGAAATCTTTATCGTGGAGGGAGATTCTGCCGGCGGTTCCGCAAAAATGGCGAGAAACCGTATGTATCAGGCGATTATGCCAATCCGTGGAAAGATTTTAAATGTCGAAAAAGCAAGTATTGATAAGGTACTTGCAAATGCAGAAATCAAGACGATGATCAATGCATTTGGCTGTGGTTTTTCCGAAGGCTATGGAAATGATTTTGATATAACAAAGTTACGCTATGACAAGATAATTATTATGGCGGATGCCGATGTAGATGGTGCGCATATCTCGACATTACTTTTAACACTGTTTTATCGCTTTATGCCGGAATTGATTTATGAAGGACATGTGTATATTGCGATGCCACCACTTTATAAAGCAATTCCATCCAAAGGTAAGGAAGAATATCTGTATGATGATGCCGCATTGGAAAAATACCGAAAAACGCACACTGGTAATTTTACCTTACAAAGATATAAGGGACTCGGTGAGATGGATGCAGAACAGTTGTGGGAGACAACCTTAGATCCAGAGCAGCGTATCTTGAAAAAAGTTGAGATTGAAGACGGACGTATGGCATCAGATGTTACGGAAATGTTGATGGGGAATGATGTGCCACCGCGTCGTGCATTTATCTATGAACACGCGCGCGATGCGCAATTAGATGTATAACTCTTTGAAAAAAGGAAGTAGGAGAAAAGATAGATGGCAGTACAGGAAAAATTAATTCACATGGAATATTCAGAGATTATGGAGAAATCTTATATTGATTATGCCATGAGTGTTATTATTGCAAGAGCGTTGCCAGATGTTCGTGACGGTTTAAAGCCCGTACAAAGAAGAACGCTTTATGATATGCATGAATTGGGAATCCGCTATGATAAGCCGTTTCGAAAATCGGCAAGAATTGTCGGTGATACGATGGGTAAATATCATCCACATGGAGATAGTTCTATTTATGAATCTCTTGTGGTAATGTCACAGGATTTTAAAAAAGGTCTTCCTTTGGTAGAGGGACATGGTAATTTTGGCTCTATCGAAGGAGATGGCGCCGCTGCAATGCGTTATACGGAAGCGCGATTGCACAAGGTAACGCAGGAATGTTATCTTGCAGACCTGGACAAAGATGTAGTAGATTTTATTCCAAACTTTGATGAGACGGAAAAAGAACCGGAAGTACTTCCTGTAAAAGTACCTAATTTATTGATTAATGGTGCGGAAGGCATTGCAGTTGGAATGGCAACCAGTATCCCACCACATAATTTTGGCGAAGTGATTGACGGTGTGATCGCGTATATGAAGAATCCGGATATCAATACACAGCAAATGATGGAATACGTCAAAGGTCCGGATTTTCCAACGGGAGGCATTGTTGTTAACAAAGATGATTTACACGCAATTTATGCGACTGGAACCGGTAAAATCAAAGTGCGTGGTAAAGTGGAGATTGAAAAAGTCAAAGGTGGCAAGGAACGACTGATTATTACAGAAATTCCATATACCATGATTGGTGCAAATATTGGCAAATTTTTAAATGACGTATGTGGTCTGGTGGAAACAAAGAAAACGACGGATATTGTTGATATTTCAAACCAATCTTCCAAGGAAGGCATTCGCATTGTGATTGATTTGAAAAAGGGAGCAAATGCGGAAAATCTTTGCAATCTTCTTTACAAAAAAACGCGTTTGGAAGATACCTTTGGAGTGAATATGCTTGCGGTTGCAGATGGCAGACCGGAAACGATGGGAATTGTACCAATCATTCGTCATCATGTGAATTTTCAATATGAATTAGCAACCAGAAAGTACACAACACTTTTGGCAAAAGAACGCCAGAAGAAGGAAATCCAGGAAGGATTGATCAAAGCTTGTGATGTCATTGACCTGATTATTGAGATCTTGCGTGGTAGTAAAGATATGAAAATGGCAAAGGCATGTCTGGTAGAAGGCGTTACGGAAGGAATTCGTTTTAAGTCACAACAGGCAAAAAAAGATGCCGCTAAATTAAAATTTACAGAGCGTCAGGCAACAGCAATCTTAGAGATGCGTTTGTATAAACTGATTGGTCTTGAAATACAGGCTTTGATGAATGATTACGAAAAGACCATGAAAAATATCCAGGAATATTCGGATATTTTAGAAAATCGAGGTTCTATGGCAAAAGTCATTATGAAGGAATTGCAGACATTCAAAAAAGAATATGCCAGAGAACGTCGTACCGTTATTGATAATGTAGCAGAGGCTGTCGTTGTGGAAAAACCGATAGAAGAGGTGGATGTCGCCGTAATGATTGATCGTTTTTCCTATGGGCGTGTTGTGGATATGGCAACATATGAACGAAATAAAGAAGCAGCGGAAGCAGAGAGCAGAGAAATTATTTTCTGTAAAAATACGGATAAACTGGCTCTTTTTACAAACAAAGGGCAGATGCATTTGATCAAAGTGCTTGATTTACCATTCGGAAAATTCCGCGATAAAGGACAACCACTTGATAATGTAAGTAATTTTGATACAACGAAAGAAGAAATTCTTTTGATTGCATCTCTTACGCATCTGAGAGATAAGAAGGTGGTATTTGCCACAAAGACATCGATGTTAAAAGTGGTAGATGGCAAAGAATTTGATGTTGCAAAACGTACGACAGCAGCCACGAAACTGGCAGAGGAAGATGAACTTCTTCTGGTGGGGATTTTGCAGGAACAGGATACCCTTGTGATGCAGAGCCAAAAAGAAATGTTCTTACGCATTGATGCTGCAACGATTCCGGAAAAAAAGAAGGGCGCCATTGGTGTCCGAGGTATGCGCTTAGCAGATACAGATCTGTTACAGGCAGTATTTCTGATGCATGCAGGCGATAGTGAAACCGTGAAGGTAAAAGGCAAAGATGTAGTGTTAAATCGATTGCATATAGGCAATCGTGATACGAAAGGTGTCAAAAAATAATGATTTTGGATGAACAGACATCTGCTTTTTTGAAAGAAATAGCCAAAAGAGGCAGTGTTTTGGGGCTGGATGCCATGCAGACATTGATGCAATATCTGGGCAATCCACAGGACAAATTACAGATTATACATGTGGCAGGAACCAACGGAAAAGGTTCCTGCTGCTGTATGCTGCAAAAGATTTTGTGTAAACAGGGATATGCTGTTGGCTTATATACATCTCCCGCTGTCTTTTGTGAGGAAGAACGTTTTCGCATGAATGATAATTTTATAACAGCGGATGCATACAACCATTATATGCATCGGATGGAAGATGCATGGAATGAAGTGGTGAAAAAGACAGGGCAGCGACCAACGATTTTTGAGGTGGAAACTGCGTTGGCATATTTATATTTTTATGAATCCGGGTGCGACTATGTTATTATGGAAGTTGGTATGGGGGGAGCGACCGATGCAACAAACGTAATGAAACAGAGTCTGTGTAGTGTTATTGCTTCTATTGGCATGGATCATATGCAGTTTTTAGGAGAGAATGTGGCAAAGATTGCTCATATCAAGGCAGGCATCATCAAACCACATGGTGTATGTGTTTGTACATGGCAGGAAACTGCAGTGGCAGATGCGTTGCAGCAAGTAGCAGATAAGCAGAAGGCAGATCTTATTTTTTGTGATCAAAATGAAGTGCTTTTGCATGAAACGCAACCACTTTGTTATGATTACAAAGAATTTACGAATATCACGGTTTCTTTACAGGGAACCTTTCAATTGCAAAATAGTGTGTTGGTTTTAGAGACAGTACGCGCCTTACGAAAATTAGGTGTGCGTATTGATGATAGCTCTGTGAGTGAGGGAATCCGGGAAGCCAGTTGGCCAGGGCGGATGGAATGTATATGCAAAAAACCATGCATCTATATCGATGGTGCACACAACTGGCCAGCTGTGAAACAATTGCAAAAGACATTAGATGCCAATTTTACAAATAAAACAATAACCTATATAATAGGAGTACTTGCGGATAAAGAGTATCAAAAGATGTTGCCGTTACTCTTGCCGATGGCAAATCATATTTATACAGTAACACCGAAAAATGAACGCGCCTTATCGGCACAAAAGCTTGCTAAGACGATACAGGCACAAGGGTATGACGCAAAAGCATGCGACTCCTTAGAATGTGCAGTAAAACTAGCTGTGGATGCGGCAGATGATGTGATTTTGGCATTTGGTTCACTATCGTATCTGGGTGAATGCAAGCGTGTGGTAACATCGGTGATAAAGGAGGAAGAGATGTTTGATCATGAAAAAATAAAACAGGGTGTACGCATGATTTTAGAGGGAGTTGGAGAGGATCCAGGCAGGGAAGGTCTCGTTGAAACACCAGATCGTGTTGCACGTATGTATGAAGAAATTTTCAGTGGTTTATATATGGATGCTGCAGAACCATTGGCAAAGCGTTTTCATGTGGCTGGTAATGAAATGGTGCTGGAAAAAGATATCGTATTCTATAGTACCTGTGAACATCATTTGATGCCATTTTTTGGGAAAGCACATGTGGCTTATATTCCCAAAGGTGAAGTTGTGGGACTGAGTAAGATTGCGAGAACCGTCGAAGTTTTTGCCAAAAGACCACAGCTGCAGGAACAACTGACCGCGCAAATTGCAGATGCAATCAACGAACATCTACATCCAATGGGGGTGATGGTTATGGTGGAAGCAGAACATACTTGTATGACTATGCGTGGTGTCAAAAAACCTGGCAGCAAGACCGTTAGTTATGTAACACGAGGCATTTTTGCAGAGGATACAGCTTTGCAGGATCGCTTTTTTCAATTAGTAAAATAAAGAGTTTGGATTGATCATATGGACACAGTGACAAGGCTGATACAACATCCGCTATACAAAGAAAAATACGATGCTTTACAGGCATATGAAAAAGAACGCTTGTATTGTCGCCATGATATGCGTCATTTTATGCGCGTGGCACAAATTGCGGATCAGATTGCGAGAGAAAATGGACTTTCGTTTTCTGCGGAAGAGATTACGTTGGTAGCGTTGTTACATGATATAGGACGTATAATGCAATACCAAAATGACATCTCCCACGCAGAGGCATCAGCATCATTTGCAAGGGAGATTTTGTTGTCTCTTGGATATGATGACAAAAAAACAGAAGAAATCAGAAAAGCAATCATAGCGCATAGTAATCGAATGGATGCGAAGAAGCGCTTTGCAAGGCGGGGAGAACTGCAATCCTTAGAAGAACTATTGTCGTTTGCGGACCAGTTTTCGCGGGAATGTTTTTCCTGTGAAGTAAAAGACAGTTGTAAGTGGAAAACGGAAGAAAAGATAGATTACGTATATTTTGATATAGAAACCAAGCAGGAAAGAAAAAAAGGGGGAGAGCAATGATTATTGGAAAGCAGAACTTCAAGACACAGGGGCATACGTATGTGATGGGGATATTGAATGTGACGCCAGATTCCTTTTCGGATGGAGGACGGTTTGATTCGATAGACGCAGCACTAAAGCATACGCAGCAGATGGTAGATGCAGGGGCAGATATCATTGATGTCGGAGGAGAATCTACACGACCGGGGCATGAAAAGATTACTGATCAGGAGGAAATGGAACGCGTTGTCCCAGTGATAGAGCGCATCAAAAAAGAATTTTCTATTCCAGTTTCTCTGGATACGTACAAGTCAGCTGTGGCAAAAGCGGGGATTGCTGCGGGAGCAGATCTTTTAAATGATATCTGGGGATTACAATATGATGATGCTTTGGGACAGATTGTCGCAGAAAGTGATGTAGCATATTGTCTGATGCATAATCGCAAGCAGGTGACAGAAGCAATGGATGCAGATGTGTTTATAGGGCAGATGAAAGAGGATGTAGAGCGTGCCCTTGCAGCAGGCATTAAGAAAGAACGTATGATTGTAGATCCTGGCGTTGGCTTTGCAAAGACACAGGAACAAAATCTTATGACAATTGCAAATCTGGATCGCTTGAAAGCATTGGGCTATCCCGTGTTGCTTGGAACATCCAGAAAATCAGTGATTGGTTATGTTTTAGATGTGCCGGTAGAAAAGCGTCTGGCAGGTACACTTGCAACAACGGCAGCGGCTGTCAATCAGGGCTGTATGTTTGTGCGCGTGCATGATGTAAAGGAAAATGTAGAATTGATTCAGATGATGGAACGCATCCGGGAAAGTAGGTAAAAATGGAACAGATTTTAGTACAGGGACTTCAGGTTTTTGGGTATCATGGTGTATATGAACAGGAAAAAGAAGAAGGACAGACATTTCTTGTCAATTGTGTGATGGATACATCATTCGCAAGTGCAATTCATTCGGATGACGTAGGAGAAACCGTAGATTATGGTACCGTATGTCTGTTTATCAAAAAATATTTTGAAGAAAAAGCATATGATCTTCTGGAAAAAGTGGCAGATGAACTTGCAACATCCATTATGTATGCTTTTCCAGGAATCGAAAAAATACAAATACAGATAACAAAGCCGAATGCGCCAATTCCTATGGAATTTAAAAGTGTTGGTGTGCGCGTAGAGAAAAAATGGCATAAGGTAGCACTTGCCATTGGAAGCAATATGGGAGATAAGGAAAAGTATCTGACGGATGCGATGGAAACGCTGATTGCAAATCCAGATATTCGCAACGTGATTGTTTCGGATTATATAGAGACAGAACCATACGGATATGTGGAGCAGGATAAATTCTTAAATGGAGCGGTAACGTTAGAAACATTATTGTCAGCAGAAGATTTGCTTATCTTTTTACATGAAATTGAGGCAAAAGCAGAACGAAAACGCGAAATCCACTGGGGACCACGTACGTTGGATCTGGATATTTTGTTGTATGATGATGTATGTATGCACACGAAAGAATTGACGATTCCGCATATTGATATGTGTAATCGCATGTTTGTGTTAGAACCATTGATGCAGATTGCACCGGGACTTGTACATCCGGTTAGAAGACGTACAATTTACGATTTATATCACATATTAAAGGAAAAGGAAAATGCATAAAATTCGAGGAAACCGTATCTGGCAGATTGTATATCCGATTCTTGTGTACTATCTTTGCTATAATTTATTTTTTTCCATATTGTGCCTGTGTTTTGGAATACGTTTGAGTCATTTGTTTTTGCTCGGGGTGGCAAGTCTTTTGACCATTCCGTTTTGTTATCAGATCTATCGGAAAGCACCTGTTGTAAAAGCACAGAAGCTTTTAGATAAGCATACCTTGGGAAAAGAATGTTTATATATACTTGCAATTGTGCTATGGGGTCTTTTTTTGAATTATCTGATTACGCATACACCACTGGTTGCACTGTCCAAAGGATATGCACAGGCAAACAGTACACTTTATGCAGGAAGTTTATGGATTAAGATTTTTTCCAATTGTATCTGTATTCCGATATTAGAAGAACTCGTTTATCGTGGAATTGTCTGTGGACAGTTACAATTATGGTATGATAAAAAAATTGCTGTGTTTATTTCTGCATTTTGTTTTGGTATCATGCACTTTAATGTGGTACAATTTTTATATGGATTTCTTGTAGGTCTTGTGATTGCAGCAGTATATGCAAAAACACGCAAATTATGGGTGGTAATGGTTGCTCATGGCGTTACGAATTTCGCTGTTGTTATGTTAGCAGGATTAGGATAAGACATTTTAGAACAGACATAAGGAGGATCTATTTATGGACGACAACAAGATTACACTTACGATTGGTAAGCAAAAGAACATTGCATTGATTGCGCATGATGGAAAAAAGGCAGAAATCATTGCATGGTGTGAAGAACATAAGGAAATACTGAAAAAACATTTTCTTTGTGGCACAGGGACAACAGCCCGCATGATTACAGACCGTACCGGACTGCCAGTACGTGGTTATAATAGTGGTCCTCTTGGTGGTGACCAGCAGATTGGAGCAAAAGTAGTAGAAGGGCAGATTGATTTGATTATTTTCTTTTCGGATCCTTTGACAGCGCAGCCACATGATCCGGATGTGAAAGCACTTCTTCGTATCGCTCAGGTTTACGATATTCCAATCGCAAATAACAAAGCAACCGCAGATTTTATCATTACATCAGATTATATTGATCAGGAGTATAATCACGATGTGATCAATTTTAAGAAAAATATTTCAGAGAGAGCAGAAACACTCTAAAAATGTGGAGGAACAGATGAGCAAACAGGAGAATCCTAATGTAGTGGGAAATATTGCAATTGTATTCATGTCACTTTTATTGATTGCCATTGGATGTATTATGCTTTTTACCGATGCGGTGCGCATGGTTTATTTCTGCTATGGAGCAGGCGCATGTCTATTGGTCTGGGGCATTTGGATGATCAGTCGTTACTTTTTGCATAAGGAGTTTCAGAGGACGACTAATTATGGATTTTCTGTAGGAACACTTGTTGTCATATTAGGAGCCGTCGATTTGATTCGTGCACAGGAGATTGCCGATTCGATTCCTAATTATCTTGGTATTCTGGTACTGATTGAAGGGGTCGTCATGTTACAGAATACGGTGCAATTAAAGAACTTAAAAGGAAATCTTTGGACGGTAAGTCTGATTTTTTCTTTGTGTTCTGTGGCGGGTTCTGTTGTCATATTGTTGAATTTGGGGAATATGATAACAAAGTATGTAACAGCTTTTTATCTGATGCTTGTGATAGTAGGTGCATTTGCACTGTTATCACTTTGTTTTGTGGGCATTCGTACGAAGCGTTATCATAAAGAGACACAACGGGAACTGGAGCGTAATATGGAAGAATCTGCACAATGGTTTGCAGCAAAAGAAAAAGCACCTTTGGATCAGGCAGAAACGGATACAGTGACAGAGTCCATTGAGGAGAATATAGTGGAAGAGTCTTCCCAAAAAGAAGATGATGACGAACAGGTCTCTTCTCTTGTTGAGGAAGAAGTGTAAGGTTTTCCGGAAAGGAGCATACACATGGCAAATATATCAGATTATTTAGACTGGCGTGGCGATATTACGTTAGAAAAGGATCCATTTAATGAAGTGGATAATCTGGTGTTGGCACAACTGGCATACACAGATTTCGATGGGATTGTACCTGGAGTCGGGCAGGGAATGGAAAGTATCACGATACAGGAAGCGCATGATACCTTTTTTTCTATCTATTCTGAGAAAGAAATCATGGCAAGAACTTCTACGACAAAGGTTGCTCCATTTCTGATGCATAAGATGGTGAAATCAGAGCGTTTTAAAAATATGCGTCTGATGAACTACATTAACGAAATTGATGAAGAAAACCAGACACAGTTTTCAGCGGTTTCGTTCTTACTAGATGATCATACAATATATGTTGCGTATCGCGGCACGGATAATACCATTGTTGGGTGGAAGGAAGACTTTAATATGTCCTTTTTATACCAGACGCCTGGACAGATTCGTGCAGCACAATATCTTAACGACTGTTATGGAATGACGGAATATCCATTGATTGTTGGTGGACATTCGAAAGGTGGTAATTTTGCGGTATATGCATCTGCTTTTTGTAAGTGCAGCGTACAAGATCGTATTGTGCGTGTATATTCCAATGATGGTCCTGGTTTTTTACCAGAAATTACATCACAGGAGCCCTACCGTCGAATTACAGAACGCGTGATCAGTACCATACCGGAGTCATCGATTGTTGGTATGTTATTAGAAAATGATTTACATCATCGTGTAGTGAAAAGTTCCCAGACAGGAGCAATGCAGCACGATGCGATGTCATGGAAAGTGCTTGGAAACCACTTTGTATTTGCTGATAATCTATCAGAATCAAGTGTTATGCTTGACCGTACGTTGAAAAACTGGGTTTATGGATTAGAGGCAGATGAGCGGGAAGAATTTGTTGACATTTTATTTGGTACGCTACAATCAACAGGAGCATCTACGTTGGATGAATTGACCGCCAATAAATTTGCAATGATGTGTAATATATCAAAATCTCTTTCTTCCTTACCGCAAGAAAAACAGATGGTTTTAAAAGATGTGATTCGTCGATTTGCTTATTCAAGTGGAGAGACATTGGCAGATAATATGCAGGAAAAACTCATGCATAATCCTCTGTCGGTGCGTTTTAAACGAGGCACAAAAAATAATAGCATAAGAAAAAACGAGTAAACGAGAGAATACGTGAGAAAATGATAGGATTCTTGGAATGATGGGATGTAACATAAGTTGCAACTTGTTTCCTAGAATCCTATTATATGAAATGTGGTTAGCACTCATGTTAGAAGAGTGCTAACAGATGATGAGATAAAAATAAGGAGGCATATAGAAATGAAATTAGTACCATTAACAGATCGTGTTGTTTTAAAACAGTGCGAAGCAGAAGAAACAACAAAGTCAGGAATTATTCTTGCAAGTGCAGCACAGGAAAAACCTATGGAGGCGGAAGTTATTGCTGTAGGTCCTGGTGGAATGGTAGATGGTAAAGAAGTTGTTATGCAGGTAAAGGTTGGCCAAAAGGTAATCTATTCCAAATATGCTGGAACAGAAGTGAAATTAGAAGGCGAAGATTATATCATTGTTCGTCAGAACGATATTTTGGCAGTTGTAGAAGCATAAAAATAGATTATAGGGAAAGAAGGAAATAAATTATGGCTAAAGAAATCAAATATGGCGCAGAAGCCAGAAAAGCATTAGAAGCAGGTGTTGATAAATTAGCAGACACTGTAAGAGTAACCATTGGACCAAAGGGACGTAATGTTGTATTAGATAAGTCTTATGGTGCTCCATTGATTACAAACGATGGTGTGACAATTGCAAAAGAAATTGAATTAGAAGATTCTTTTGAAAATATGGGAGCTCAGCTTGTAAAAGAAGTTGCAACAAAGACAAATGATGTTGCCGGTGATGGTACTACAACAGCAACTGTTTTAGCACAGGCAATGATTAAAGAAGGCATGAAGAACTTAGCAGCAGGAGCAAATCCAATTGTTCTTCGTAAGGGAATGAAAAAAGCAACAGATGTAGCTGTTGAATCTATCGTTTCTATGTCAGAAAAAGTAAGCGGTAAAGAACAGATCGCCAAGGTCGCTGCAATTTCTGCAGGTGATGAAAGCGTTGGTAACATGGTAGCAGATGCCATGGAAAAAGTTTCTAACGATGGCGTTATTACAATTGAAGAATCTAAGACAATGCAGACAGAACTTGACCTTGTAGAAGGTATGCAGTTTGACCGTGGCTATATTTCAGCATACATGGCAACAGATATGGATAAGATGGAAGCTGTATTGGATGATCCATATATCTTGATTACAGATAAGAAAATCAGCAATATTCAGGAGAT
The DNA here is from genome assembly GCA_900546435.1 of uncultured Pseudobutyrivibrio sp. Lineage (GTDB taxonomy): Bacteria > Bacillota > Clostridia > Lachnospirales > Lachnospiraceae > Pararoseburia. Next base: position 48,309 of record URCQ01000005.1, read on the forward strand.
TCTTCCACTCTTAGAGCAGATTGTACAGTCTGGATCACGTCTTCTGATTATCGCCGAGGATGTAGAAGGAGAAGCACTCACTACATTGATTCTGAATAAATTAAGAGGTACCTTTAATGTTGTTGCTGTAAAGGCTCCAGGTTATGGTGATCGTAGAAAAGAAATGTTACAGGACATTGCTATTTTGACAGGTGGTCAGGTGATTTCAGAAGAAGTAGGTCTTGAATTAAAGGATGCTACGATGGATCAGCTTGGTCGTGCAAAATCTGTGAAGGTTCAGAAAGAAACAACCGTTATTGTTGATGGCGAAGGTGATAAGGAAGCAATTGCAGCCAGAGTATCACAGATTCGTGGACAGATTGAAGAGACAACATCAGAATTTGACAAAGAGAAATTACAGGAGCGTCTCGCTAAACTTGCCGGTGGTGTTGCTGTAATCCGTGTAGGTGCTGCTACAGAAACAGAAATGAAGGAAAGCAAGCTTCGTATGGAAGATGCATTAAATGCTACAAGAGCAGCAGTAGAAGAAGGTATCATCGCAGGTGGTGGATCTGCTTATATTCATGCTTCTAAGGAAGTAGCAAAATTGGTAGATTCTTTGGATGGCGATGAAAAGACAGGTGCTAAGGTCGTATTAAAGGCATTGGAAGCTCCACTGTTCCATATTTCTGCAAATGCAGGATTGGAAGGCAGCGTTATCATCAATAAAGTAAGAGAGGCAGATCCTGGATTTGGATTTGATGCTTATAACGAAACATATGTGAACATGGTAGAGGCAGGAATCCTTGATCCTGTTAAAGTAACACGTAGTGCATTACAGAACGCATGCTCTGTAGCTTCTACATTGCTTACAACAGAATCTGTTGTTGCTGATATCAAAGAGCTGGCACCAGAAATGCCAGCAAATCCTGGAATGGGAATGATGTAAGATAAAAAAGAACGGCGATTTTGCCGTTCTTTTTTTTCGCATTATTATGTGCAAAAGGTGTAAAAACGCATTTGCCACCGCTTATAAAGTATGGTATTATAAATTACGTGTGTAAAGACATGTAAACTTGAAAAATAACGAAATGAGGATGTTATGGGTAAAGTAGCGATTTTAACAGACAGCAATAGCGGCATCACCCAGGAAGAAGCAAAGAAGCTTGGTATTTATGTATTTCCAACACCGGTATACATTGATGATGAAGTTTTTTACGAAGGCGTGGATTTAACAACAGAGCAATTTTTTGCCAGACAGGCAGAAGGTGCTGAAATTAAGACGTCTATGCCGGTTGTGGGCGATGTGATTGACAAATGGGAAAGTTTGTTAGAGGAATATGATGAAGTTGTATATATTCCCCTTTCCAGTGGCCTGAGTAGTTCCTGCGATACAGCCATTATGTTGGCTGAAGATTATGATGGTAAAGTTCAGGTTGTGAACAACCAGCGTATTTCTGTAACAATGAAGTTATCGGTTTTTGATGCCAAGACACTTGCAGATGCAGGAAAGAGTGCAACAGAAATCAAAGAAATCTTAGAAGCTATGAAATTTGAATCCACAATTTATATTATGGTGGATACACTGGAATATCTGAAAAAAGGTGGAAGAATCACACCAGCTGCTGCAGCCATTGGTTCGCTACTGAAAATCAAACCGGTATTACAGATTCGTGGTGAGAAATTAGATAGTTTTGCCAAGGCTAGAACAGTCAAGCAGGCAAAACAGATTATGATGGATGCGATTGCACAGGATATGAAGAAAGTACTTCATGATCCGACAGGCGAAGATACCATTATTGCTATGGCACATACGCAGAATGAAGAAGAAATCGCAAAGTTTAAAGAAGAAGTGGAAGAGCGTTTCCCAGGACATGATATTATTGTAGACCCATTATCACTGGTGGTATCCAGTCATATTGGACCGGGAGCACTTGCAGTGACTTGTACAAAGAAATTAACATCATTTTAAATATATTTCTATTAGGAGGAACAAGAGTATGGTAAAAGCAGTTGTTGGTGCCAATTGGGGTGACGAAGGAAAAGGTAAAATCACAGATATGCTTGCGCAGGATGCAGACATTATCGTGAGATTCCAGGGAGGAGCAAATGCAGGACATACAATCGTAAATAATTACGGTAAGTTTGCGCTTCATACATTGCCATCTGGTGTGTTTTACGATCACACAACAAGTATTATTGGAAATGGTGTAGCACTGAATATTCCGGTTTTATTTGATGAAATCAAGTCAATTACAGACAAGAATGTTCCAATGCCAAAGATCAAAGTATCCAATCGTGCACAGATTGTTATGCCGTATCATATTTTATTTGATCAGTATGAGGAAGAACGTTTAGGAAAGGCATCTTTCGGCTCTACAAAGTCAGGCATTGCACCTTTTTATTCAGATAAATATGCGAAGATTGGCTATCAGGTAAGTGAGCTGTTTGATGATGAATTGTTAAAGGAAAAAGTGGTTCGTACCTGTGAAGCAAAGAATGTATTGTTAGAGCATTTATATCATAAGCCATTGTTAGATCCGGAAGAGTTATTGGAGACATTACATACGTATCGTGACATGGTTGCTCCTTATGTTTGCGACGTCTCTACGTATTTATGGAATGCTTTAAAAGAAGGCAAGACCATCTTGCTTGAGGGTCAGTTAGGTACCTTAAAAGATCCGGATCATGGTATTTATCCAATGGTTACATCATCTTCCACTTTGGCAGCTTATGGTGCGATTGGTGCAGGCATTCCGGCACAATCAATTGAACAGGTTGTTACAGTGTGTAAAGCATATTCCTCTGCAGTTGGTGCAGGTGCATTTGTAAGTGAAATTTTTGGCGATGAAGCAGATGAACTTCGTAAGCGCGGAGGCGATGGCGGTGAATTCGGTGCGACAACAGGTCGTCCAAGACGTATGGGATGGTTTGACTGTGTAGCCAGCAAGTATGGCTGCCGTATGCAGGGAACAACAGATGTTGCATTTACCGTTCTTGATGTTTTAGGATACTTAGATGAAATTCCGGTATGTGTAGGTTATGATATTGATGGAGAAGTTACAACAGACTTCCCTGTTACACATCTGCTGGAAAAAGCAAAACCGGTATATAAGACACTTCCAGGATGGAAGAGCGATATTCGTGGTATTAAAAAATACGAGGATTTACCAGAAAATTGCCGCAAATATATTGAATTCGTGGAGAAAGAGATTGGTTTCCCAATCACTATGATTTCAAATGGACCGGGAAGAGACGATATTATTTACCGCGAAGCTAAATAATAGATTTATAGAAATGACAGTATACAAAAGAGAGCCTATGGCTCTCTTTTTGCTTTCACAAAAAAGACACAGTTCTAACACGTTATCAGCACATAGAAAGAATACAATACTCATTGTGTTATTTTTGGAAAAATAAGGGAGGACATCAACTTGATAGAAGTAGAACGTCTAGTGAAGAAATATGGCAGTTTGACAGCTGTTGATGATCTAAATATGAAGATTGAACCGGGACGTATTTATGGTCTTTTGGGAAAAAATGGAGCAGGAAAGACGACAACGATGAATATGATGACCGGTTATATCGGAGCCACATCAGGAACTGTAAAAGTGTGTGGGCATGATATTTTTAAAGAGGCGGAGGCGGCAAAACGGGAGATTGGCTATTTGCCGGAAATTCCGCCCCTTTATACAGATATGACGGTATATGAATATTTGAGTTTTTGTGCTGAATTAAAAGGCATTGGAAAAAAAGACCGCGATGATAGCGTGGTAGAAGTTATGCATAAAACAGGAATTGAAGAAATGGAGGACCGTTTGATACGTAACTTGTCGAAAGGTTACCGGCAACGTGTAGGACTAGCGCAGGCTATTATGGGTAATCCGTCCATTATTATATTGGATGAGCCTACCGTCGGATTAGACCCGGTGCAGATGATTGAAATGCGCGATTTGATTCAGGAGCTTGGAAAAGAACACACCGTTATTTTGAGTTCCCACATTTTGTCAGAAGTGAGTGCTGTCTGTGATTATATTTTTATTATATCGGATGGTAAGCTGGTTGCAAATGATACAACGGAAAACCTGACACAACGTATGAATCGAGGACAGCAGACAATTATGGTTACCATTAAAGGCGATGCTGCTCGTGCGCAGAAGCTTCTTTCTGACTTAGAGCATGTGGACCATGTGACCATGCAACAAAGTGAAGAGGAAGGAACAGCTCTACTTGCAGTGACAGCAAAAGGAAGAGAAGATATTCGTGAAGAAATATCCCTGTCACTTTCAAAGGCTGGAATCGCAATTTTTGCTATGAAAGAGAACACACAATCGTTAGAAGATGTATTTATTGAATTGACGGAAAAGGAGGACGAAGAATAATGCTTGCAATTTTTAAACGTGAATTCAAATCCTTATTCTGGAATATAACTGGATGGTTATTTATTGGGATAACATTGGCTTTGTTTGGTCTGTATTTCTTTGTATATAATTTATCCTATGGTTATCCCTATATTTCGTACTCGTTATCTGCGATCGCATTTTTGTTTATGATAACAGTACCGATTCTGACAATGCGTGTGCTTGCAGAAGAAAAACATGCAAAGACGGATCAGCTTCTTTTGACATCACCGGTATCCGTAGGAAAGATTGTTTTTGGTAAATTCTTGGCGTTGGCGCTTGTATATACCATTTGTATTGCTGTTATTTGCGTTGCACCACTTGTACTTATGATTTTTGGTGATGTACCGCTTGCAGAGACGTATGTTGGTATTCTTGGTTTTTGGCTATATGGTCTGGCAGCCATTGCAATCGGTACGTTTGTTTCGTCTATTACGGAAAGTCAGGTGATTTCTGCCGTGGTATCGTTTGGCTTACTTTTTGTCGGCTATATGATGTCATCCATTTGTAGTGCAGTGTCATCATCTGGAAATCTTCTGACAAAAATTTTGGGCTGTTATGATTTGTATACGCCACTAGACGATTTCTTCAATGGAACGCTATCCATCACAGGAATTGTATATTATGTATCCATCATTGTATTGGCATTGTTTTTGACGGAACAGGCCATTCAAAAGCGTCGTTGGACAGTAAGTCGAAATATGATTTCTACATCTGTATTTAGTACCGGTATGATTGCAGTGGGTATTGCGCTTGCCGTTATTGTGAATATGGTTGCCGCAGCATTGCCAGAATCTTATACACAGTTGGATGCCACCTCGCAAAAATTATATTCGATTACAGAAGATACAGAAAACTATCTGAAGCAGCTCAAAGAGGATGTTACCATTTATGTCTTAGTGAACAAGAATAAAAAGGATGATAATGTCGATCGGACATTACAAAAATATGCGTCTGCATCGAAGCACATCCGTGTGAAATATGTGGATCCAAACGCGAGTCCGACATTTGCTTCACAGTACACGAGTGAAGATGTCACAAGCAATAGTCTGATTGTTGTATGTGGAAAGCGCTCCAAAGTAATCGATTATAATGCAGATGTCTATGAATATTCGTATGACTCCAGTTATAACTATACGGTGACAGGATATGACTGTGAGGGGCAGGTGACGGCTGCCATTCAGTACGTAACCTCAGAAAATACAACAAGTGTGTATGAATTGACAGGACATGATGAAACATCGTTATCCGGTGATTTTTCGGAAGTATTTCAGAAACGTTTTATGACGGTTGGTTCGCTCAACTTATTGTCGGTAGATGAGGTACCAGCTGACTGTGAGGCACTTTTCATCACAGCGCCTCAGACAGATCTTTCGGCAGATGATTTAACGAAATTATCGGATTATCTGAAGGCAGGCGGAAAAGTATATCTTTCTATCGATTATTCAAAATGGAAAGATCTTAGCAACTTTAAGCAGTTGTTGAAAGAAAATCATATTGAGACTACAGAAAGTCTTTTGGCTGAAACAGACCGTTCATATTATTATCAGAGCCCGCTCTATCTTCTGCCTAAGGTAGAAGATACAGAAGTATCTGCAGATGTTGCCGGTATGACGCAGGTCTTTGTGCCATATACAGTGGGCTTGACATATACTGGAGAGGATGATCGGGCGACCTCTTTTATGACAACATCAAATAGCGCGATTGCAAAAACGGCATCCAATATTTCAGCGGTACAAACGCAGGATGACCTTTCTAATCTTGCGAGTGTACAGGAAGGAGATAGCCAGGGACAGTACAGTCTGGGAATGCTTGTGACAAATGAAAATAAGGGCGTTTTATGTGTGCTGGGTTCGGCAATGATGTGTACGGATAGTGCAAATCAGATTGTTTCCGGTCATAATGCGACGTTGTTTAATGGAATCGTAAATGCACTCGTTACCACAGACGAAAGTGCAGATCAGGCGGTTGTGGTTGCAGCAAAAGACTATACGGTGTCAAATCTGACAGTATCAGAAAATGCTATTTTAGTTTATGGCATTTTATGGGGCATCTTTATGCCGGTCGTATTGATGGTTATTGGTGTTATTGTGTGGGCTAGAAGGAGAAAACGTTAATGGATAAGCAGAAAAAAACATTGCTGGTTCTGGTTATTCTCCTTGTAATAGCCGTGCTTGGATTATTTGGAGCAAAGAAACTGGCAGATAAGAAAGAGAAGGCAGATGCCATCGATTCTGCAGAGGAAAGCATTCAGGTTTATAAAACAAAGGCAGAGGATGTTAAAAAAGTGTCTTATTATAACAATGGTACACAAATTACGCTGACAAAAACAGAGGATACATGGAAAGATGCAGATGAGACGGTATTGGATAGCGATAAAGTGAATACATTACTCAGCTATCTGACAACCATCAAAGCAAGTGATGTGATTGAAGATACAGAAGATATCGAACAATATGGTTTTTCTTCACCGACAAATGAAGTGACGGTTTCAACAGCAGCAGGGGAAACCACCTTTACAATCGGCATGCAAAACAGTATTACAGATAAGTATTATCTTATGGTAAATTATGATGAGAGTAAGGTCTATGTGACGGATTCTTCTATGCTTACGGCATGTGGTTATAGCATAGAAGATCTGACACCGGAGGAAACAACCGAATAAAAAAAGGGCTTATTGCCCTTTTTTATCATTATCATGTTTCTTTTTGTTTTGAATCATAAGATTCAGAAGCCATAGTGTGACTGGAATTAGAATCGTTGCGGCAATGGAAGCACTCAGATAAGACATGGTGTTCGTGTTATCAAAAATAGCTGCGATGATGGTTAGCAGATAAAGTGCAACCAGTAATATGATGCCGAGAATGGCTAAAATTTGACGTAATCGTTGCATACATATTCTCCTTCATATCCATTAATAGAATCATAATAGCATAAAAGAACAGATTGCGTAATTATGTTTTGCTTTTTTTTTCGGTGTGTGGTATCGTATATGTGCTACAAAAGTATTAAGAAGGATGGTACAAATTTATGGCATTATTACAGGAATGGCAGAAGATTTCTTACAACCAGGAGCAGGATCGTGCTTCTTTACAGAAATTCTGGCAGAATTATTTTTTGATTGAAAAAGGAATTTATGAGCAGTTATTAGATAATCCGGATGAGGAAGTAGCTGGAACCGTAAAGGAATTGGCTGATAAATATGAGATTGACGTACTTGTCATGACAGGATTTTTAGACGGTATCAATGACAGTCTGATCACACCAAATCCAATTGAAACGATGGAAGAAGATACCGTTGTCTCTCTTGCATTTGACAAAGAAAAATTATACGAGAACATGGTAGATGCGAAAGCTGACTGGTTATATGAATTGCCACAGTGGGATGAAATTTTTGATGCTGCAAAGAAAAAAGAACTGTATCGTGTAGCTAAGAATGCACATACCGTTCGCAATGCAGTTAAGGTTGGACGTAACGATCCATGTCCTTGTGGATCAGGCCGTAAGTATAAGCAGTGCTGTGGAAAGAAAAATAAATAATCATCAGAAATAAATGTGGATGATTTTAAAAAGAAATGACCTCCCCAAAGTTAGACAGTGGTGCTAACCATAGGGAGGTCATTTTTTATGCAATAATTGTAGTTAAGGTATTATAGAAATCCGGATAAGAAATGACAACACAATTTGGATCATCAAACGTGGTGATGCCTTCGGCACCAAGACCTGCAATGGCAAAGGACATGGCAATGCGATGGTCTGCATGTGTAGTAATGGCTGCTCCATGTAAAGGCTTTCCTCCGGTAATGATCATACCATCTTCGGTTGCTACGGCATCTGCGCCCATGGCACGAAGATTATCGACAACGGAAGCAATACGATCGGATTCTTTGACGCGGAGTTCTCCGGCATCACGAATGATGGTTTGTCCGCTGGCATAAGCAGCCATGACAGCAATCATCGGAATTTCGTCAATCAATGTAGGAATGAGTTCACCGGCAATGGTTGTACCTTGTAAGCTTGATGAACGAACAAGTAAATCACATACCTCTTCGCCGGAAACAATGCGTTTGTTTTCATAGGAAATATCAGCACCCATCATTTTTGCTACTTTCAAAATTCCATTACGTGTAGGATTACAGTTGACATTGCGGATCATTAGTTCTGCATTTGGAACAATGGTAGCTGCGGCAATAAAATATGCTGCAGAAGAGATGTCTCCTGGAATTTGAATCTTTTGTCCATAGAGCTTGGGATTGCCAACAATAGATGCCGTTGTTTTTTCTGAGGTTACAGAAGCACCAAAACCTTGTAGCATAAGCTCCGTATGATTGCGGGACAAAACAGGTTCTGTTACGGAAGTGATACCATCACAGTATAGCCCGGCGAGTAGTACCGCAGATTTTACCTGTGCAGATGCTACAGGAGAGTCATAATGGATGGCATGGAGATCACCACCGATAATTTCTAATGGAGCACAGTCATTGTGCGTCAGGGAAGTGATTTTTGCACCCATAGTGGAGAGGGGTGTGATGATACGTTTCATAGGCCTCTTTTGGATAGATGCATCGCCACTGAGCGTGGAGGTAAAAGGGTTTCCCGATAAAATACCGCTGATCAGCCGCATGGTCGTTCCACTATTGCCAACATCCAGTAAATCTCCTGGCTCTTCTAAGCCATGTAACCCTTTGCCATGAATGACAACATGGTCGTGTGTCTGGCGGATATCAATCCCCATTTTTTTAAAACAGGAGATGGTGGAGCGACAATCGGCTCCATCTAAAAACCCATCTAATTCTGTTATGCCATCGGCAATCGCACCGAACATAACACCACGATGTGAGATGGATTTGTCACCAGGTATAAATATTTCTCCTGCGATATGGTTTGCTTTTTTGATTTCCATTTCATATACCTCAAAAAATTAATTATTCATGAATGGTGTAATGCTTTTGTAAAACATTTTCTGCTGCATCCATTGCGTTCTGGTCATATACTTCAATGCGCAATACACCTTTTTCAAATTCTCTATTATGCACAATACCGATATTTTTTATACTGATACCATTGGCAGCCAGTGTTGTTGCAATCGTTGCAATTGCACCGGCTTCATCAGCAACATCCAGATAAAATTCATAGGAAGAAGGAAGAATACCCTGTTTTTTCACAGGTAGATTATCACGGTAATCTTTTGCCTGTGAAAAGCGTGAAATAATATCATTTTCCTGTTCATGTGAGATGGATGTGATAAAGTCGTGCAAATTCTTTTCATAGAGAGAAGCGGCTTTTAAAATTTCTTCTTTGTTGGTAGCGCAAATGTGCTGCCACATAACAGGAGAAGAAGATGCGATTCTTGTGATATCGCGAAAACCACCTGCTGCAATTGTTTTCATGGTCTCATCAGAAAAATCATTTTCCTGTACAAAATTTACGAGAGATGCAGCAATGACATGCGGTAAGTGACTGATACATGCTGTCGCAAAGTCATGCTTGGATGGACTCATAATTAAGGTTAAAGCACCAAGCGAGCGGATAAAGGTAGAAAAGTCTGCTAATTGCGCGTGAGGAAAATCATCCGTTACGGTCAGAATGTAATATGCATTTTCAAGAAGATGTGCATTTGAGTGGTCGTAGCCGATTGCTTCTGAGCCTGCCATAGGATGACCACCAATAAATTGGGAAGTCAATCCAAGCTCTGCAACTGCTTGTGTAATGTCGCCTTTGACACTACCAACATCCGTTATGATGCAATGTTTTGGTAAAATAGGCGCAAGCTGCATCAGATAGTCGACATTGACTTTGACAGGTGCACATAAAAACAAAACATCGCAATCAGAAAATGCAGTGAGTGGCAGCATTGTCTCATTAGAAATGAGACCGTCAGCATAAGCCTGTGCAATGGTATGTTCACGGGAAGCAATGGCGATCATTTCCGTGATTGGATATTTTTCTTTGATGACCTTGGCGATGGAACCACCGATTAGTCCAAAACCAATGAAACCAATTTTGTTGTACAACATGATAAAATGTCTCCTTTAAAATTATAATACCCGATTTGCAAGTGCAATATACGGTTTTAAGTGCTCCATGACAGAGGCAAACTGGTCAAAATCAAGTGATTGTGGTCCGTCGGACAAAGCGTGCGCAGGATCATTGTGAACTTCGATCATTAAACCGTCAGCACCGCAGGCAATGGCTGCTTTGGCAAGCGGTTCTACAAAATTACGTACGCCGGTGGCATGACTTGGATCTACAATGACAGGTAAATGAGTGCGCTCTTTTAATACGCACACAGCGGATAAATCCAAGGTGTTTCGTGTAGATGTTTCATAGGTTCGGATGCCTCGTTCACAGAGTGCTACCTTGGAACTTCCCGCTGCCATGATGTATTCGGCAGCATTTAACCATTCATCAATCGTTGCTGCAAGGCCACGTTTGAGGAGTACAGGCATGCCTGTTTTTCCGACTTCTTTTAAAAGCTCAAAGTTTTGCATATTACGGGCACCAATCTGTAACATATCTACATATTTATATGCCGAAGCAACTGCATGAGCTGAGGTGACTTCACAGATGGTCGCAAGACCTGTTTCCTGAGAGGCTGTTTTCATATAACGCAGACCTTCTTCCTCCAACCCCTGGAAAGAATACGGGGAGGTACGTGGCTTATAAGCGCCACCGCGTAAAATGGTAGCTCCCTGTTCTTTCACAGCTTTTGCAATGCAAAGTAACTGCTCTTCGGATTCTACCGCGCATGGACCTGACATGATGGTAATATTATTGGGACCGATTTTGGTGTCTTTTACGGTAAATTCCGTTGGGGTAGGATGAAATTTTTTGTTTGCTAATTTATAACTTTCTGTAACAGGAATAATCTTGTCTACGACAGGATTTGCCTCGATCGCTGTCAAATCGATCTGTGTTTTGTCACCAATCAGACCGATGATGGTTACTTCTTTACCACGGGACAAATGTGTCTGTAAGCCGGTGGATTCAATATCTTGTATGAAACGATGTAAGGTGTCTTCCGGTGTCTGTGGTTTTACAACTAAAATCATGATAAACTTCTCCTTCTTACTTTAAATACAAATTTTATCATAGACACTTTTTTACTTAAAGTCAACACTTTAAAGTGTAAAAGCGTCTGCAAAAAAATCTTTATTTTATAGGGAAAATGGGAAACCTGTTTTTATGAAAAGAAAAGAAATAGGTTTGATTGTTATATGCATGATGCTTCTTGTTATAAGAATAAATTTAGAAGCGGAACCACAGTTAGAAGAAACACCAGGGCATGGAGAGTTGATTTATGAATTGGATGGGGGAAGCAATTCTATTTTAAATCCGCAAAAGTTAACAAAACAGGATATACCATTTGTTTTAAAAAATCCGCAAAAGGAGGGCTATCTGTTTGGCGGCTGGTATTTAGAACCGGAAGGAGTGCATCGTGTTTATACGATAGAAACTACAGCTGGGCAGCGTTTGTACGCAAAGTGGAATCTATGTATTAATTGCAATCAAAATGTACAGGAGTATCCTTATCATGCAAAAGGAGAGAATCTTTTGCTCAAAGATGTGACGTATAGTTTTTTATATGAACTGGATACACCGGGAAATCCCAAAACGCGGATTAAAGATTTGCTGCAGCAAAAATATGCATCAGAATACCAATGTCCCCAGGGATTGTGCCTTACGAAAGACTATATCATTGTATCATCGTACGCACTAGAGGAAGATAAACTTGGAGCACTTACCTTGTACGACCGTAATACACTAGAACATGTTGTAAGTTTTGGGATGGAGGCGGACAGTCACCTTGGGGGAATTGCATATGATGGCAGGTCGTTGTGGATTTGTCATTCAAATACTAAGGAATTGGAACGCATTTCCTATGCATTTATTCAAAAACTGGCAACACGGAGCAATGAAAAATTTATTGATATTACAAATTGCTTTGATAAATATAAAGTATATAATACACCTTCAGCAATTATGTGTTATGGGAATAAAATATATGTTGCTACCCATCATATTTATACACCGGGAGTATTGTATACCTATACGTTTTTGGACGATACACTACTATTAGAAAAGAAGAGCCTGCTGCCCAAAAAGGTGCAGGGACTTTGTGTCGACGACAATGGTTACTGCTACGTCAGCCAGTCTTATGGACGAAATCAATCATCGTATCTCTCTGTTTATGATAATCTGGAAGCGTTGCAAAAGAATTTTTTGAATGAAAGATTATGTGTGGAAATGCCACCGGGATCGGAAGCTGTTGTTACAGAAAATGGATTGTGTTATGTACTTTTTGAAACATCCAGCTACAAATATTACGAGGGGAGTGATGGAAAAGGAACATGTTCGTATCCGTTGGATAAGATTTTATTAATCAATCAGAATAGCCTATATTATGATTGATACCAGGTATGTTAAACCCTTATGTTACAAGGGTTTAGTGTTGACAGATGTATGACATTTCGCTATTATAAAATCTAGTGTTGTGCGAATTTTTATCCATTCATTTCGCATATTTACAGAGATAAAAAGGTGATAGACATCTTTTATGAAATAGGAGGAAACAAAAATGGCAGTACCATACAATCACAAGGTGATTGAAAAGAAGTGGAGAAAGCAGTGGGAAGAGCATCCAATCAATGTCAACGATGGCAAGAAGGATAAATACTACTGCCTGGATATGTTCCCATATCCATCCGGCAACGGACTTCATGTAGGACATTGGCGTGGATACGTTATTTCCGACGTATGGAGTCGTTATAAACTGATGCACGGATATTATGTGATTCATCCAATGGGATGGGATGCATTTGGGCTTCCGGCAGAGAATTACGCAATCAAAACAGGCTCTCATCCGGCAGAATCAACCGCAAAGAATATTGCAAACATCAAACGTCAGATCAATGAGATCGCTGCAATTTATGATTGGGATATGGAGGTTAATACAACGGATCCTTCATTCTATAAATGGACACAGTGGATTTTTGTCCAGATGTTTAAAAAGGGTCTTGCTTACGAAAAAGAAATGCCAATTAACTGGTGCCCATCTTGTAAAACAGGACTTGCAAACGAAGAAGTTGTTGGTGGCAAATGTGAACGTTGTGGCGCAGATGTAACGAAAAAGAACTTAAAGCAATGGATGTTAAAGATTACAGCCTATGCAGACCGTTTGTTAGATGATCTGGATACATTGGAATGGCCTGAAAAGGTTAAAAAGATGCAGACGGAGTGGATTGGTAAGAGTTACGGTGCTGAGGTCGAATTCCCTGTTGAAGGAAGAGAAGATAAAATCACGGTATATACCACAAGACCGGATACTTTACATGGTGCAACCTTTATGGTTCTTGCACCGGAACATGCACTTGCAAAAGAGCTTGCATCGGAGGAACAGAGAGCTGCTGTAGAGGAATATATCTACCAGACCTCACTGAAATCATCGGTAGACCGTATGCAGGATAAAGAAAAAACAGGTGTATTTACCGGAAGTTATGCAATCAACCCATTAAATGGGGCAAAGGTACCAATCTGGCTTTCTGATTATGTACTTGCAGATTATGGAACAGGTGCTATTATGTGTGTTCCAGCACATGATGATAGAGATTTCGAATTTGCAAAGAAATTTGATATTCCGATTATTCAGGTAATTGCCAAAGATGGCAAAGAAATTGAAAATATGACGGAAGCATACACAGAAGCAGATGGAACGATGATCAATTCTGGTGAATGGAATGGTATGGAATCTGCTGTTCTGAAGAAAGAAGCTCCGCTCATGATTGAAAAGATGGGATTTGGAAAGAAAACCGTCAATTACAAATTGCGTGACTGGGTATTCTCTCGTCAGAGATATTGGGGAGAACCTATTCCAATCGTACATTGTCCGGATTGTGGAGCAGTTCCAGTGCCAGAAGAGCAGTTGCCATTATTACTTCCAGATGTAGATTCTTATGAGCCTACCGGTACAGGAGAATCACCACTTGCTGCTATTTCTGATTGGGTAAATACGACTTGCCCATGTTGTGGCAAGCCAGCAAAACGCGAGACAAATACCATGCCACAGTGGGCAGGTTCCTCATGGTATTTCCTTCGCTATGTAGATAACAAGAACGACAAAGAGCTGGTATCAAAAGAAAAAGCAGATAAATATTTGCCGGTAGATATGTATATTGGTGGTGTAGAACATGCAGTACTTCACCTGTTATATTCCAGATTTTACACGAAGTTTTTACATGATATCGGTGTGGTTGATTTTGATGAGCCATTTAAGAAACTCTTTAATCAGGGTATGGTTTGCGGTCGTGATAAAGAGACCGGTGCTATGACAAAGATGAGCAAGTCTCTGGGCAACATTGTTTCACCAGATGATATCGTAAGAGACTATGGTTGTGATACACTTCGTATGTATGAACTCTTTATCGGACCACCAGAATTGGATTCTATGTGGGATGACAGAGGTCTCGAAGGTATTTATCGTTTCCTGACAAAGGTATGGAATCTTGTTATGAACCATAAAGATGACAATGCAACAGCATCACCAGAGGTACTGAAAGAACGTCATCGTCTGGTATATGATGTGACAACACGTTTGGAAAGCTTCAGCCTGAATACGGTTGTCTCTGCATTTATGGAACATAACAACAAATTAAATGAGATGGCAAAGAAGGGCCAGGTGGATAAGGAGACATTAGAAACGCTTGTTATCTTACTTGCACCATTTGCACCGCACATCAGTGAGGAATTGTACCAGGAATTAGGTCATACAGAGTCTGTATTTACAGCAAAGTGGCCAGAATTCGATGAAAAAGCAATGGAAGATGATGAGATAGAAATTGCTGTACAGATAAATGGCAAGACAAAAACAGTTATTTCTATTGCAAAAGATATTGCAAAAGAGGATGCAATTGCAGCCGGTAAGGCAGCACTTGGCGACAAGCTGAGCGGCAACATAACAAAAGAAATTTATGTACCAGGCAGAATCATCAATATCGTAGCAAAATAAAAGAAAGGGACGCAGAGAATGCATCCCTGCGTCTAATGTGGGCGGAACGTATGTACCAGTTGTATGATACGATCCGCCTTTTTTTGTTCTTCCAAAGACATATTCTGTTTCAACATACCGATGAGAAGCGTTGTCTCTGCATCGGTAAAGCTAAGACCTTGTGCCTTGGCCTGCATGGCTGCATTAGAGAGCTGACCTGCCAGTTCATTTGCATTGCCATGGTGAGGCTGTGCGGCAAAGGCCTGTAAGAACTGTTGTTTTTCTTTTGGAAGAGATTGAAACATGGGATTGTTTAGAAATGATGTATCCATTAATTGTTTCCTCCGCTAAATAGAATTTCATAGGTGGATAGCATTTGTAGAGCGTTTAAAATCTGATCAATCTGACGTTTTTCATTTTCATTACAGTAGACTTTTACTGCATTTAAAATGTCCGAAGTAGAATTCTTTTTTTCCATAGCATGTATTTGCATCGTATTTTCCGGATTCTCAAAATATTCCATTGTTTTTTGCATCTGCAGAAAAGAAATCATCATGGAAATGTTTTTTTGTGCTGTGGATCCTAAGTAAGGAAGTATGGTTTTTAGGATATTGATCTCTTTGTTTTGTAAGCGGTTGTCATAAAGCGAAAGCGTTTCATTTTCCATAAGCGTTTTTTATTTACTATATGACGAAATATAAAAGTTAGAATAAAATAATTAGGAAAACATAAAAAGAAAAGATGCAAATATGAAACGATTGATTTTGAGAAACAATGAATGTTACGAAGTTGATGAGGATTGTATGCGAAAAAAGGAAAATAGAGCAAAGAACGAAAGCCCGTATCAACGCAAAAGGAATGGAAAAAACAGGATACAAAAACAAAACAAAAAAAGATGACAAAAGGAGGCGCCCTATAAGAGGACGCCTCCTTTTTGTTTGCAGAGAAGAATGATTTTAGAAGAAACCACCACATCCGCCACCATCATTACAGCAGCAGAGAAGTAAAAGGATAATCCAGATGCTGTTTCCACATCCACATCCGTCATTTGAGAAAGATGATCCATTACCGCATAAAGCGAGAATCAGGATAATCCAGATCAAAGAACTACATCCACAATTCGTATCATTTCCACATCCACAATTTGTTGCTACAAGGTCACTCATAAGAAAACCTCCTAAATATTTACACTGTATCTTATGCGTTTAAAAAAAAGAGGTTACAAATATTCGTGACTTTACCGAAAGAAAAAGTTTTGTTATACTAAAATGCAGTAGTGTAATGGAAAAGGAGGCAGAAACATGAGCAAGATAATGATGAAAACACCACTTGTTGAGATGGACGGAGATGAAATGACAAGAATCCTTTGGAAGATGATTAAGGATGAATTGTTACTTCCATTTATAGATTTAAAGACGGAATATTATGATTTGGGTTTGGAATATCGAAATGAAACAGACGATCAGGTGACCGTTGATTCTGCAGAAGCAACAAAGAAATATGGAGTTGCTGTAAAATGTGCAACGATTACACCGAATGCTGCACGTATGAGTGAATATGATTTGAAAGAGATGTGGAAAAGTCCAAATGGAACAATCCGCGCAATCCTGGATGGAACCGTATTCCGTGCACCAATTATTGTTAAAGGGATTGAACCATGTGTAAAGAATTGGAAAAAGCCAATTACGATTGCACGTCATGCATATGGTGATGTTTATAAGAATACAGAGATGGTAATTCCTGGTCCTGGAAAGGTAGAACTTGTTTATACGGCAGAAGACGGAAGCCAGATGAGCGAAGTAGTACATAACTTTACTGGAGCGGGCGTTGTGCAGGGACAGCATAACTTAAATGATTCCATTGAAAGTTTTGCAAAGGCATGTTTTAACTATGCATTAGATACAAAACAGGATTTGTGGTTTGCTACAAAAGATACCATTTCAAAGAAATACGATCATACATTTAAGGATATTTTCCAGGAGATTTATGAGGCATCTTACAAGGATAAGTTTGAAGAAGCAGGTATTACATACTTCTATACGCTGATTGATGATGCGGTTGCACGTGTTATGAAATCAGAAGGTGGTTATATCTGGGCATGCAAGAATTACGATGGCGATGTTATGAGTGATATGGTTTCATCTGCGTTTGGTTCTCTTGCGATGATGACTTCTGTTTTGGTATCACCACAGGGTGTTTATGAATACGAAGCTGCGCATGGTACCGTACAAAGACATTACTACAAGCATTTAAAGGGAGAAGAAACTTCAACAAACTCGGTAGCTACCATCTTTGCATGGACAGGTGCTCTTAGAAAAAGAGGCGAGTTGGATGGAATCACGGAACTTTGTGATTTTGCAGATAAATTGGAACAGGCTTGTATTAAAACAATTGAAGACGGCAAGATGACAAAGGATCTTGCATTGATTACAACAATTCCAAACCCTACAGTATTGAATAGTGAGGGATTTATCAAGGAAATCAGAACAACACTTGAGGCTATGTTATAGGAGGAAGTCATGATCTTATCATGCCAGAATCTTTCGAAGGCATTCGGAAGTGATGACATTATAAAGAATGTCTCTTTTCAAATCAACGAAGGAGACAAGGTAGCTATTGTTGGAAACAATGGTGCAGGAAAATCGACACTGCTAAAGATGATTACAGGAGAGTTAGAATCTGATGCAGGAAGTATAACACTTGCAAAAGATGCTACACTGGGTTATTTAGCACAGTATCAAAATATAGAAGGAGAGGAGACGGTCTATCAGACCGTCTATTCTTCGCGTCAGGATATTTTAAATATGCAGGGACGTTTGCAGAGGATGGAACAACAGATGACGGAATTACAGGGGGAAGCACTGGAAGATCTTCTTGTAAAATATCATCAGTTACATGATCTGTTTGAACATCAGAATGGTTACGCCTATGAATCAGAAGTGCAGGGCGTTTTGCGAGGCCTTGGATTTTCGGAGGAAGATTTTAATAAAACAATGGATATGCTTTCCGGAGGACAAAAGACGCGCGTTTCTCTTGGAAAATTACTGGTCATGAAGCCAGATATTCTGCTTTTGGATGAACCAATCAACCATCTGGATTTGACATCTATTGAATGGCTGGAAACATTTTTGATGAATTATAAAGGGACGGTTGTGATTGTCGCACATGACCGTTATTTTTTGGATCGCATTGTGACGAAAGTAATCGATTTAAGTATGCACACGGCACACGTGTATAAAGGAAATTATTCCGCTTTTGCGATGCAAAAGGAGGAAATCCGTAAAACCATGCTGCGAGAATATGAAAAGCAGCAGGCATCCATTGCACACCAGCAGGAAGTTATTGATAAACTAAAACAGTTTAATCGGGAGAAGTCGATCAAACGTGCAGAAAGCAGGCAAAAAGCACTTGATAAGATGGAAGTCCTGGAAAAACCGGTAGATGCCGAAAATCATATGCAGCTGTCATTACAGCCGGATATGGTGAGTGGAAATGACGTGCTTGAACTTATAGGACTGTCAAAATCATACGATGGCATACCTCTTTTTACCAATGTGCATTTTCTTTTACAACGAGGTGAGCATGTGGCAATCCTTGGCGATAACGGAACGGGGAAAACGACATTGCTTAAAATTATCAATGAAATTGTTCCCGCAGATGCCGGCATTTTTCGACTAGGAGCGAATGTGACGATTGGTTATTATGATCAGGAACAACAGGTCTTAGATGATGAAAAGACGTTGTTTGAAGAAATGAGTGATACCTATCCCAATTTGAATAATACAAAAATCCGAAATGTATTAGCAGCTTTTATGTTCCTTGGAGATGACTGCTATAAGCGTATTCGCGATTTGAGTGGTGGAGAGCGTGGACGAATTTCTTTGGCAAAACTAATGTTATCCGGAGCAAATTTTCTGATTTTGGATGAGCCGACAAACCATTTGGACATGGAATCGAAAGAAATCTTAGAAAATGCCATCAATGCTTATGAAGGAACGGTATTATATGTATCACATGACCGTTATTTTGTGAATCAGACAGCAGATAAAATATTAGAACTTACCAATCAGCAGTTTAGTGTATATCTTGGTAACTATGATTATTTTGTTGAAAAGAAGGCGCAGTCTCAGGAAACACAAAATATAGTTTCCCAGACAACGACGTCATCGGAAGACGAGCAGGTGGAATCCGAAGGAAAAATAGATTGGAAGCAGCAGAAGAAGCTTCAGAGTGAAAAAAGGAAGGTGGAAAACCGGATTGCTGAAATAGAAGAACAGATTTCAGAGTGTGAAGATACCCTTGCTAAAATAGACGAGGAATTTGCAAAAGATGATGTGGCAACGAATTCTGCAAAGTTAAACGAACTTTCTGAAAAACAGAGTAAAGTGCAAGCAGAACTGGATACATTGTATGCAGCGTGGGAACAATGGTCAGAGGTTTTGACGACAGATTTTTCTTAATGACTGCTTCTGTTAAAAATTTGACATATAAATTTAAAATACTTATAATTTGCTATAAGTATATGATAAAAACAGGGGGAATTTAAAATGGAAAAAGAAATATCCCAGGCGGTTATCCGGCGCATGCCAAGATACTATAGATATTTAGGAGAATTGTTGGATGCCAGCGTGGAACGCATTTCTTCGAATGAACTCAGTAACCGTATGCATGTGACAGCTTCCCAGATCCGACAGGATTTAAATAATTTTGGCGGTTTTGGTCAACAGGGATATGGATATAATGTACAATACTTATACGATGAAATTGGTAAGATTCTTGGACTGAACGAGACACATAATGTAATTGTCATTGGTATTGGTAATTTAGGTCAGGCAATTGCAAATTATGTAAAATTCGAAAAATTAGGATTTTGTATTGTAGGGTTATTTGATATAAATCCCGCATTGCAAGGGAAAATGGTTCGTGATATCCCAATCCGTATGCTAGATGAACTGCCCGAATTTGTAAAAACAATAAGGGTAGATATTGCAGCACTTACACTACCAAAACAAAATGCGGAAGCTACAGCAAAGCAGTTATCTGCACTTGGTGTGCATGCTATTTGGAATTTTGCACATGTAGATTTGGATGATGTGGATGATGATATGGTTGTAGAAAATGTGCATTTATCAGACAGTTTGATGCAGCTTTCTTACAATATGGCAAACCATAAACAAAAGTAGTCTTCAAAAGAAGGTGAGTATATGGAACGACAGGCGTTTACAGAAGCACTGGCAAAAACAAAGATACCAATTTTAGTATTGGATCAAAAGTGGCATCGTTTATTTGCACTGGATGGTAAGCCGGAGCGGGTAGTGGAATTGGAAAGCCAGCTAAAAGAAATTTTAGAACGACAAGGTCGTCTCAATCAGGAATTAAAGGAATTGAAAAAGGTCAAGTCATCGTTGATGCAAAATATCGTAGAACATATGGATGAAGCGGATGATGAACAGCAGCACAATCGCCAAATGGATGAAAACAAACGTCTGATTGAAGAAGTGAAAGATAAAATTGCTGCAAATGAGGATGCACTTTTAGATATTCCAAAAGAAATACAGACTTGTAATGATGCACTGATGATGGAAACCATGACTTTTTGTTATGATCGTCTGCGTACGAATTACAAGGAAGCAGAAGAAATTGCGGAATGGATTAAAAAAGTCCGTGTGGAACTGAAAAAGAATATTATCCGCAAGCAAAACCGTGAAATCAACAACAAAGAAATTTATGCTTATATGCATGACATTTTCGGTAAAGATATTATAAATCTTTTTGATGTGCGAAATGATGATGTGGATCTGATTACCGGTGAAGATCGCCCCGCAGGTGATACAACACAGGATGAACAATTATCTAAAGATACACAAAAAGGAGACGTATGAAATATATTTTAAACAGTCGCGAAATGAAACAATGCGATATGCGCACAATAGAGCACTATGGAATTCCGTCCATGGTGCTAATGGAACGTGCTGCATTATCGGTTGTTTCATTTTTGCATGAAAAAGAGTTGCATCAGAAAAAGATTGGCATTTTATGTGGGGGAGGAAACAATGGCGCGGATGGGCTAGCCATTGCACGTCTTTTGTATTTAGAAGGCGCCAAAGTGACTGTCTTTCAAAGTAAGGATGCTTCCCATAAATCACAGGAAAATAAAAAACAATTTGATATCTGTAACAATTATGGCATAAAAATAAGTGATGATTTGGCAGATATTTTAACATGTGAGGTGGTACTAGATGCATTGTTTGGCATTGGTCTCTCACGTGATATTACAGGAGAAAATGCACAATTGCTGGAAAAGGTAAATGCGATACAGGCATTCCGTCTGGCGGTTGATATGCCATCCGGCATTTCGGCAGATGATGGAACAGTGCTTGGAACAGCATTTATGGCAGATGCTACGGTGACCTTTGCTTTTGCAAAAGTGGGGCAGATGGTTTACCCAGGGAAAAAATATTGTGGTCAACTGGTAGTTGCACCTATTGGCATAGAGGAGTGCAGCCTGACAGATCGAAGACTTCCTTGTAAGATGTACACAGGAGAGGAACTTGCACAATTACCGAAAGTAGCGGCGGATGACCATAAAGGAAGCCGTGGAAAAGTACTTGTGATTGCCGGAAGCGAGGAAATGGCGGGAGCGGCATATTTAGCATCCATGAGTGCAATGATCTCCGGCGCTGGAATGGTTAAGATTTATACGCATAGATGCAACCGGGATATTCTTCTGACGCGCTTTCCGGAGGCTATCGTTGTCTGTTATGATAAATGGAATGAAAAACAATTATTAGAACAGATGGCTTGGGCTGATGTGATTGCGATTGGCCCGGGAATCGGGCAAAGCAGTGTGGCGGAAAATTTAGTAAAGACAACATTGGAAAATGCTGCGGTACCAATGGTTGTGGATGCGGATGCATTAAATATTCTGGCAAAGCATATGGATTGGCTGAAAAAACCACATACGGAGATGGTGATTACGCCACATCTGGGTGAAATGGCTCGACTTACGGGAAGTCCTTTGATGTATGTGACGGATCACAAAATTGCGCTTGCACAGGAGTTTGCAATCGATTACCAGGTGATTTGTGTGTTAAAAGATGCGGCAACGATTGTGTCTGTTCCTTACGAAGCGACATATATTAACGGAAGTGGATGTGGTGCGATGGCTACAGCCGGAAGTGGAGATGTCTTAACAGGTTTGATTACCGGATTGGTGGCACAGAATATAAGTCCTGAAACGGCGGCAGCACTTGGCGTGTATGTACATGGATTGGCTGGAGAAACAGTGGCAAAACAACAGGGTAGTTTAAGCGTATGTGCATCAGATCTGCTTATGGGAATCAAAGAAATATATCGAAAAGAGGGAAGATAACAGTGGAAATAGAAAAAAGGCGTGTGTATGCAGTTATAGATTTGGATGCCATGGATTCTAATATAAAAGCGATGGAACAGAATCTTTCAGCGGATGTTAAAATCATGGCAGTTATTAAAACAAATGCCTATGGTCATGGCGCCAGACAGATTGCTGGGCATTTAGAGTCTGACGAACGCATCATAGGGTATGCGGTTGCTACTGCGGAGGAAGCATTAGAATTGCGGACAGCAGGTATGAAGAAGATGATTCTGATTCTGGGTTATGTGTTTGAAAAAGACTACGAAGCATTGATTGCGCAGGATGTTCGCTTTAGTGTGTATCGCTATGATATGGCAGAACAGCTGGACGACATTGCTAAAAAATGCAATAAAAAGGCATATGTACATATAAAAATAGACACAGGCATGCATCGTATTGGTTTTCCGGTAGAGGAAGCATCCGTAGAAGAAATAAAAAAAATCGCTGGTCTTTCGCATTTGATGTTAGAAGGCATTTTCACACATTTTGCGCGGGCAGATGAAGTGGATAAAACGACTACAAAAAAGGCATACACAGCCTTTATGGAAATGGTAAATGCATTAGCAGCACAGGGGATTCGATTCCCAATTTGTCATTGCTGTAATAGTGCGGCTATTTTAGAACTGCCACAGTATCACCAAAACATGGTACGCGCAGGTATCACGTTATATGGCTTGTGGCCTTCCGAAGAGATGAATCATCAATTTCCGTTATCTCCGTTATTATCGTTGTATAGTCACATTGTGCATATCAAAACGCTGCCAGAAGGCAGTCCTATTAGTTATGGCGGAACATACGTTACAACAAGAAAAAGTCGTATTGCAACAATCCCAGTGGGATATGGTGATGGCTATCCACGCTCTTTGTCAAACAAAGGATATGTGCTTGTACAGGGGAAAAGGGCACCGATTGTAGGAAGAGTATGTATGGATCAGTTCATGATCGATGTGACGGATATTCCGCAGGCATCTTATTTGGATCGTGTGACATTGATTGGTTCGGATGGAGAAGAGACGATTACCATGGAAGCATTAGGCGAGCAATCCGGCCGGTTTAACTATGAATTGGCATGTGATCTTGGGATGCGTATTCCAAGATTTTACCGAAAGAATCACGAGATGATTGGCGAAAACGAAACTTTTGCATAGTCTAATATGAATAGCTTTAAAAATTGTGGAAATACTATTTATAAATTCAATTTTGGAGAGTGTAGTATGACAATTCGAAGAGGCGATATTTATTATGCAGACTTGCGTCCCGTTGTAGGCTCAGAACAAGGGGGCATACGACCGGTGTTAATCATTCAAAATGATGTCGGGAATGCACATTCACCGACAGTGATTTGCGCGGCAATTACTTCGCGCATGAACAAAGCAAAATTGCCGACGCATGTTTCTTTAGACAGTGGGAAATATGATCTTGTAAAAGATTCGGTTGTTCTGTTAGAACAACTACGAACAATTGATAAAACACGATTAAAGGATAAAATCTGTCATTTGGATAATCAGGTCTTATTTGAAATTGATAAGGCACTTGAAATCAGTTTGGAATTGCTTACATAGCAGTTTCATAGAAACAAACACATAAGAAAGAAAATGAGGAAGAAAGAACCATGGATGAAGGAGTCAGGTGTTTGATTTGTATAGCAGCACTTTTGGTCTGCTGTCTGTTGCAGGTCATCATTACAAGTTTTAAGATTGCAATTGATCATATCAATGATAGCGACTTAGAGGATTTACAACAAAATAATCCTATGGAAGCAGAAAAACTAGAGAAATATCATAGTGATGATCATTTACTGGTAATCAGCAGTTCGTTTTTACGTATTTTTACAGGGATTGGCATTGTGATAAATTCTTTTTTACTACTGCAGGATGTAGTGATACCGTTTTTGACGACACCGACGATGACACTACTTGTTTTTATCATCGTATATATAGTTTTTTGTGTATTTTATGCCGTGTTCTTTTTTGGAACGGTGTACCGGGTCAGCTCCAAAAAGCATTGTAAAATTGCATTGCGCTATCTAAAAATATATGAGGTACTTCGAGTTATCTTTCGTCCATTGATTTTGCTTTATGATTTTTTGAGTAAAAAGTTGAGCGGTTTGTTTGGTGTTGATCCCAAAGAAGAAGTGGATGATGTCACGGAGGATGAAATCATATCTATTGTCAACGAGGGACATGAACATGGTGTGCTCTTAGCAAGTGAGGCGGCCATGATACATAATATTTTTGAATTTGGTGATAAAGATGCAAAAGATATTATGGTGCACAGACGTCAGATTGTAGCCTTAGATGGAGAAATGACCTTTGGGGAAGCGCTAACTTTTATGCAGGAAGCAGCTTTTTCAAGATATCCAGTATATTTGAGTGATATGGATAACATTATCGGTATTTTACATATCAAGGATGCACTTTCTTACGCAAAAGATCACAGCAGTTACCACCAGAAACTGCGTGACTTTGATGATTTGCTGCATTCAGCAGAATTTGTGCCAGAAACGCATAGTCTCAATACCTTGTTTGCAAAAATGCAGTCGAAGAAAAAGCATATGATGATTGTAGTAGATGAATATGGCCAGACAAGTGGCATTATCTCTATGGAAGATATTCTAGAGGAAATCGTGGGTAATATTCAGGATGAACACGACGAAGAAGAAAACTCGATTGAGCAGGTGGCACCTGATTTCTATCGCATGGATGGTAGTACTTCTTTAGAAGAAGCAGCGGAAGTTCTTGGAATCACATTTCCGGATGAGTATGAGACACTGAACGGTTTTTTGATAGCACATATTGATAAAATTCCGGAAGAACATGAAAAATTTGAAGTACAATATGAGGGATATCGTTTTAAAGTCATGGATGTGGAAGGAAAAATGATACGCGAAGTTCAGGTGTTTGCTATATGATTCAAAAAATGATACACTTAGAAAGAATACATTAGAAAAGAGGAATTTATTTTATGTCAGGACATTCAAAATTTGCTAATATTAAGCATAAGAAGGAAAAAAATGATGCTGCAAAAGGTAAGGTATTTACCATTATCGGACGTGAAATCGCAGTTGCAGTAAAAGAGGGCGGTCCAGATCCTGACAATAACAGCAGATTGCGTGATGTTATTGCCAAGGCAAAGGCCAACAATATGCCAAATGATACCATTGAACGAGGTATCAAAAAAGCGGCTGGCGATGCGAATGCTGTAAACTACGAAACAGTTACATATGAAGGATACGGTCCAAATGGTACCGCAATTATCGTAGATGCATTGACAGATAATAAGAACCGTACAGCAGCAAACGTGCGAAGTGCATTTACAAAGGGTAAAGGCAGCCTTGGAACCCAGGGATGTGTATCTTATATGTTCGATAAAAAGGGACAGATTATCATTGATAAAGAAGAGTGCGAGCTGGATGCAGATGATCTGATGATGATGGCATTAGATGCCGGAGCAGAAGATTTTACAGAAGAAGAAGATTCATTCATTATTTTGACAGATCCAGATGATTTTTCTGCTGTTCGTGAATCACTTGAAAAAGAGAATATTGCTATGGCAGATGCACAGGTAATGATGCTGCCTCAGACGTATGTAGAACTTACAGATGAGCAGGATTTATATAATATTAATAAGATCTTATCGTTGCTTGAAGAAGATGATGATGTACAGGAAGTGTATCATAACTGGGACGAGTAATCGTTTGATGTATTAGGGAGGGCCTACAATGAAGAAAGTGCTTTTTGCGGCAAGTGAGTGTGTGCCATTTGTTAAGACCGGAGGATTGGCAGATGTTGTTGGAGCATTGCCAAAAGAATTTGATCAGGCGGAATGGGATATCCGTGTGGTTGTTCCAAATTATACATGTATACCACCACAATATCGGGATCATTTCCAATATGTATGTAATTTCCAGATGGGAATGGGTTCTTATATAGGAGAACGCTATGTTGGTGTGATGCAGTATGAGTATCAGGGCATTACATATTATTTTATTGATAACTTAGAGTACTTTGAGTGCTTTTATCCATATGGTGATACGCGCTATGATATCGAAAAATTCATTTTCTTCGATAAGGCAGTTTTGTCCATGCTGCCATTGATTGATTTCCAACCGGATATCATTCATTGTCATGATTGGCAGACAGGTCTGATTCCTGTATATTTAAAAACCGAATTTGCCGGAAACCCATTTTTCTGGGGAATGAAGGCCGTTATGACCATTCACAATCTGAAATTCCAGGGTGTATGGGATATTGAAACAATACAAGGTATTTCAGGATTACCACTTTCTTTGTTTACACCGGATAAATTAGAGTTTAAAAAAGGCGCAAACATGTTAAAGGGAGGCCTGGTTTATGCTGATTATATCACAACAGTAAGTGATACTTATGCAGGTGAAATCCAGACACCATATTATGGGGAAGGTTTGGATGGACTGTTATCGGCAAGACATTTTGATATGCGGGGCATCGTAAATGGTATTGACTATGCTATGTATGACCCACAAAAAGATGATCTGATTTTCAAAAATTATAATGTATCGAATTTTAGAACGAATAAAAAGGTCAATAAAGAAAAGCTGCAGGAAATGCTAGGACTTGTAGTGGATAAGAAAAAATATATGATAGGTCTGATTTCCAGATTGACAGATCAAAAGGGACTGGATCTGGTAAATTATTGTATCGAAAGACTCGTGGATGACAATACACAACTTGTTGTGATTGGAACTGGCGAGTCTCAATATGAAAATATGTTCCGTCATTTTGCCTGGAAATATCCAGATCGCATCTCAGCAAATATTTGCTATTCGGAAGATCTCGCACATAAGTTGTATGCTGCGGCAGATGCATTTTTGATGCCATCGCGTTTTGAACCATGTGGTTTGACACAGCTGATTTCTTTCCGCTATGGAACGGTTCCGATTGTCCGTGAGACAGGTGGACTGAAAGATACCGTTGTACCATACAATGAGTATGAACATACGGGAGATGGCTTCTCCTTTGCAAATTATAATGGGGATGAGCTTCTGAATACGGTGAATTATTCCAAATATGTTTTCTTTGAAAAGAAAGCAGAATGGAATAAGATGGTAGATCGCGGTATGAAGAAAGATTATTCATGGAAGAATTCAAAAACGAATTATGAGGGCTTATATGCATATCTGATGGGAGAAGCTTAATGCCACATAGTATGAAACATAAGGCGTCTGTGTATTTTATATACGCAGGCGCTTTTTGCATGATAGAAATCTTTTTTGTACACAATAGTAGAAAAAAGGTGAGGGTAAAAGATGGATACGATCAAAGAGTATGGACAAGATATCATTACAACAGAAAAAGATAATCGCATTCGTATTGTGACAGTGATTGGTGAAATTGAAGGGCATACAGTTGCTACAGACAGTACAAAAACGACAAAATATGAACACATGATACCGCTTTTGATTGCAATTGATCACGATGAACAGGTGGATGGCGTTTTATTTGTATTAAATACGATTGGTGGAGATGTAGAGTGTGGCCTTGCATTGGCTGAATTGATAGCATCCCTACGAAAACCGACGGTATCTCTTGTAATTGGTGGAAGCCATTCGATAGGCATACCCTTGGCAGTGGCTACAAATGATTCGTTTATTGTTCCGACAGCAACCATGCTGGTTCATCCGGTGCGAATGAATGGTACACTACTTGGTGCACCGCAGACTTATTATCAATTCAATCAGATGCAGGATAGGATTGTGTCGTTTATCAGTTCACATACGAAAATCGAAAAAGATCGCTTGGAATCATTGATGCTAGCAAAGGATACCATGGCAAAAGATTTAGGAACGATACTCGTTGGGAAAAATGCGGTGGAGGAGGGTTTAATTGCACACGTTGGTGATTTACAGGATGCGATAGAAAGCCTGGAAAAGAAAGTGGAAGAGAAAAAAGAAGCCTTAAAATGTTAAGGAATCTGTAGAAAAGTAATAATGACACGTCATCTAAAATATGGTAATATAAAAAAGTTAGAAATACATGTTTTGGAGGCAATTATGTCATTATTACAATCTATTTTAATGGGACTGATTCAAGGATTGACAGAATTTTTACCAGTAAGTAGTTCAGGTCATCTGGCACTTTTTAAAGCATTATTTGATGTGAATGCAGATACAGGTATTATGTTTGATGTTTTATTACATCTGGGAACATTGATTGCTATTTTTGTAGTTTATTATAAGGATATCTGGGAACTGATTTGTGAAGGAGTGGCAATCATCATTGACTTTTTTGTGAATGTTGGGCTATTTTTGGGCAATCTGTTTTCGAGGGAGAAAAAAGCATACCGAAAAATGGTAGCAACACCATACAGGCGCTTTGTAATGCTTATTATTGTATCTACCATTCCAACAGGAATTATGGGTGTACTTGGGCAGGATTTGATTGAAGCAGCATCGGCGACAGTGCTGATTCCGGGAATTTGTCTGATCATTACAAGTATCCTGCTGTTTGTTTCTGACCGCGTGAAGACAGGGAAAAAGACAGAAGAAAATGTGTCCTATGGAAATGCAGTTGCGATTGGTGTTTGCCAGGGATTTGCGACATTACCAGGTTTGTCGCGCTCCGGAACAACGATTACAGCATGTCTGGTGAGCGGATTTGACCGCACATTTGCAGTGAAATATTCGTTTATTATGTCAATTCCGGCAGTGCTAGGAGCTGCAGTATTGGAACTGAAGGACTTTAATCTCAGTGGCACAGCAACATCAGAACTTGTCAATTATGTGGTAGGTATGGCTGTTGCAGCAATTGTTGGCTATATCTGTATTAAGACAATGCTGCTTGTTGTTCGCAAGAAGAAATTTACGATTTTCTCTGTATATTGCATGATTGTAGGTGTGATTGCAGTCATTGCAGGATGTATGGGATTATAAATAGTAGGGGATGATAGATTATGGCAAATAAAACGACAACAGCAAAGCGGAAAAGAACAGCATCTTCCACAGGCAAAAAGTCTACAGCCACGAGAAAACAATCATCTACTAAAAAAAACACGACAAAATCTACTGGAGCAAAGACGAAAACAAAAAATGTAACAGTAGAGGCAGAAGTGATTGATGTAGCAAAGGTAGAAGCCATAAAAGAAGTCTTTTTATGGCTTTTTCTTGCAGTCTGCGTATTGTTATTCCTTAGTAACCTGGGAATCGGTGGTGTTGTGGGTAATGCCGTCAGTGGATTCTTTTTTGGAATACTGGGGCTGATTGCGTATTTTTTCCCAATCCTTCTTTTAATTGCAACATTTTTTGGGATTTCCAATCATGGAAATCATGTGGCAACAATCAAATTGATTGCCGGTGGTGTCGCAACGGCTTTTCTTAGTGTTCTGATGGAATTGCTTGCGCATGGAGGAGCCCCTTATGTTGCTATGCGTGCATTTTATTACGGTCGGGAGAATAAAGCTGGTGGTGGATGGCTCGGTGGACTGATTACGACAGGACTGGTCAAAGGATTTGGGTTAGTTGGAGCTTATGTGATTACGTTTGTGATCATGATTGTTTGTTTGGTTTTGATTACCGAGCGGACATTGTTACATAGAACCGGTGTAAAACATAGAAATAAAAGACGTTATACAGACCCAAATGAATCCCGTGAAGAAAGACTGGCGAGAATTCGCGCAGATAAAAAAAGGCAACAGGAAGCTGCTGAAGTAGATGAAGCAACACCGCGCAGAAATCGTAAGATCTCTGGCGTTGCTTTTGATACACAAATGGAATCACCAATGCCCGTAGCAGAGGCTTCTTCGGATGAATTAGAAGAAGTGCGTATGGCACCGCAGCAGGATGTGGAAGTAAAGAATGTAAAACGTGTTCCGCTTTCATCCAAACGTATGGGTTCAGCTTCTGTGATTGCGCAGGATGAGAATCGTACAAAAAAATCATTATCAACTGCAGCTGAGCCGAGAAGTGACAAGCCGTTAGAACATACTGCAATAACCGCAGAAAAGTCAGAACAGATGATGGCGACCGAAGAAAAACCACAGCGAGTGGCAAGACGTATCAATGTGTCGAACCCTTCGGTTGCGAGTGCAACAACGGCAGAAGAAAGCAGACCGCATCCAGGGGTTTTAGAACCAGTGATTACGGAACCAGTGGCTACACAATCTGTGGCTACAATAAAAAATGAGGAACCGCTTTCAGAAACCATACCGGGGAAAGAGCCGGAAAGACGATCAAGGAAAACGGCTGCAAGTATGCAGGAAACACAAAAAAGTGCGGATGAAGTGGCGGCTTCCATTGCAAAAAGTAAGAGTGAGGCGAAGCCGAATGTTGCATATAAATTTCCACTGCTTTCGCTCCTTAAGAAAAAGGCTACAACAGGAAATGGGAATTCCAAGGAAGAATTGGAAAAAACAGCAGATAAGCTGGAACAGACCTTGCGTAATTTTGGTATCAATGTTGAAGTGACCGATGTGACCTGTGGTCCGACGGTAACCCGCTATGAATTACAGCCGGAAGTTGGCGTGCGTGTAAATCGAATTACGAATTTAGCAGATGATATCAAACTGAATCTTGCCGTGACAGATATTCGTATTGAAGCACCGATTCCAGGGAAAGCAGCAGTTGGTATTGAAGTTCCAAATAAAGATAAAGTGATGGTATCTTTTGAAGAATTAGCATCTTCAAAAGAATTTAAGGGATGTGAATCAAAAGTTACTTTTTGTGCAGGACGTGATATTGCAGGTAATGTCATTACGGCTAATATTGCCAAAATGCCGCATCTTTTGATTGCAGGAACAACAGGATCAGGAAAGTCTGTCTGTATTAATACCATTATTATGAGTATCTTATACAAGGCACGACCAGACGAAGTAAAGTTTATTATGATTGATCCGAAAGTCGTAGAATTAAGTATTTATAATGGGATACCGCATCTTTTGATTCCAGTTGTGACAGATCCAAAGAAGGCTGCTGGAGCTCTTCATTGGGCAGTGACAGAGATGGATGATCGTTATCAGAAATTTGCAGATGCCAGTGTGCGTGACATTAAGTCTTATAATAAAAAATTAGAAGAACATGATTATAAACTTCCAATCAATTCCAATGGAGAGCTGGGGACATTTGAAAAAATGCCAGAAATGGTGGTTATCGTAGATGAGCTTGCAGATTTGATGATGGTGGCGGCAAAAGAAGTGGAAGAATCTATTTGCCGACTGGCACAGAAAGCCAGAGCGGCAGGTATCTATCTCATTTTAGCAACACAGAGACCATCGGTTGATGTTGTGACTGGACTAATCAAAGCAAATATGCCATCACGTATTGCGTTTGCTGTAAATAGTGGTGTGGATTCCAGAACGATTCTGGATATGTTTGGCGCTGAGAAATTATTGGGTAATGGTGATATGTTGTATTATCCACAAGGATATACAAAACCACTTCGTGTACAGGGGGCATTTGTTTCGGATGAGGAAGTGCAGGATGTGGTAGATTACATCAAAGGCAATAACGATGAAGCAAATTATGATGAACGCGTGACAAACCATATTGAATCCGGTACAAATGGAACAGAGGGAGCTACTGCTATTGGTGGTGGTAGTGGATTTGAAGACACAAGAGATGCTTATTTTGCAGAGGCAGGCAGATTAATTGTATCTAAGGAAAAAGGCTCCATTGGTATGTTGCAGCGTAATTTTAAAATCGGTTTTAATCGTGCTGCCAGAATTATGGATCAGTTAGAAGAGGCTGGCGTTGTCGGCCCGGAAATGGGGACAAAACCAAGAACGGTACATATGACACAGATACAATTTGAACAATTGTTAAATCCTACAGCAAATAGTTCCGCAGTAGAGGAAGAATATCCAGTCAGTGATGACTTTTAGGGTATAAGGTACAAGTTATAAATTATTTATGAATGGTAAGGAGAGAATCATGAAAACAGACATCCAAATTGCACAAGAAGCAACCATGCTTCCAATTACAGAAATCGCCGCAAAGATTGATCTTAGTCCAGATGACTTAGAAATGTATGGAAAGTACAAAGCAAAGTTATCGGATGAGTGTATGGCTCGTTTGGAAAAGGAAAAAGATGGAAAATTGGTATTGGTTACTGCCATCAATCCAACACCTGCGGGAGAAGGTAAGACAACGACCAGCGTTGGTTTAGGACAGGCATTTGGCAAACTTGGAAAAAAGGCAATTCTTGCGCTTCGTGAGCCTTCCTTAGGACCTTGTTTTGGAATCAAGGGTGGTGCTGCCGGAGGTGGATATGCACAGGTGGTTCCAATGGAAGATCTGAATTTGCATTTTACCGGGGATTTCCATGCTATTACCTCTGCAAATAACTTGTTAGCAGCACTCTTGGACAATCATATTCAGCAGGGAAATGAATTGGGAATTGATCCACGTCAGATTCGTTGGAAACGCTGTCTTGATATGAATGACCGCGTTCTTCGTAATATCGTTGTTGGTCTGGGAAATAAAATGGATGGTATGGTTCGTGAAGATCATTTTGTTATTACAGTGGCATCTGAAATCATGGCAATTTTATGTCTGGCTGATGATATGGCTGATTTGAAGAGACGATTAGGCCGTATTATCGTAGCCTATAACTTTAATGGAGAACCAGTTACTGCAGCAGATCTTCAGGCAGTAGGTTCTATGGCGGCACTTTTAAAAGATGCTCTAAAGCCAAACATGATTCAGACATTAGAGCATACACCAGCCCTTGTGCATGGTGGACCATTTGCAAATATTGCACACGGATGCAATAGTGTGCGTGCAACAAAAATGGCATTGAAAATGGCAGATATTTGTGTGACGGAAGCTGGATTTGGTGCAGACCTTGGAGCAGAAAAATTCTTTGATATCAAGTGCCGTAAAGCGGGATTGAAACCGGATGCAGTGGTTTTAGTTGCGACCATTCGTGCGTTAAAATACAATGGCGGTGTTGCAAAGAACGCTTTGGCAGAAGAAAATTTAGATGCACTGAAAAAGGGTATTGTCAATCTGGAAAAACACATCGAAAACCTGCAGAAATTTGGTGTTCCGGTTGTGGTTACACTGAATTCCTTTATCACAGATACGGAAGCGGAGACGGCATTTGTACGTGAATTTTGTGAGCAGAGAGGTTGTGCATTTGCGTTATCCGAAGTATGGGAAAAAGGTGGTGAAGGCGGCATTGCTCTAGCAGAGGTTGTGCTTGATGTATTAGAGAATAAAGAAAGTCATTTTGCACCGATTTATCCATCTGATATGCCTTTGAAGGATAAAATTGCAACGATCGCAAAAGAAATCTATGGTGCCGAGGATGTTTCTTATGCACCTGCTGCAGAAAAAGAATTGGCGCGTATCACAGAACTTGGTATGGAAGATTTTCCTGTTTGCATGGCAAAAACACAGTATTCTTTGTCGGATGACGCAAAGAAGCTTGGCAGACCGGAAGGATTTACGTTAAATGTGCGCGAAGTGTATGCAAGCGCTGGCGCAGGTTTTGTTGTTGCTGTTACCGGTTCTATTATGACAATGCCTGGACTGCCAAAGAAACCAGCTGCGTTTGGCATTGATGTATCGGATGAAGGCGTAATTACCGGATTATTCTAAGAAAGTCAACGGAAAGAGAGATTATAACATGGCGGAAATTATTGATGGAAAGAAGATTTCACAGGAAATAAAGGATGAATTAAAAGAAAAAGTACAATGCATGAAGATAGACGGAAAAGAAGTGACACTTGCAGTTGTTTTGGTGGGTGAAGATCCAGCATCCTGTGTTTATGTACGTAACAAAAAAAGAGCCTGTGAATATATCGGAATCCGTTCGTTGTCCTTCGAATTACCAGAGGAGACGACGGAGGAAGAATTGCTGTCTTTGATTGATGAACTAAACCATAGAGAAGATGTAAATGGTATTTTGGTACAGCTTCCACTTCCAAAGCATATGGACGAGGATAAAGTAACCAGAGCCATTGATCCAATAAAAGATGTTGATGGTTTCCATCCGCAAAATGTGGGAGCACTTTCCATTGGTATTCCTGGCTTTGTTTCTTGTACACCAGCAGGAATTATTCAGCTTTTAAAGAGAAGTCATATTGCGATGGAAGGAAAGCATTGTGTCATTGTTGGCAGAAGTAATATTGTAGGAAAGCCGATGGCACTTTTGATGTTACGTGAAAATGCAACGGTTACCATTACACATTCTAAGACAAAAGATTTAAAAGCCATTACAAAAGAAGCCGATATTTTGATTGTTGCTATTGGAAAGAAACAATTTATTACGGCTGATTATGTGAAAGATGGTGCGGTTGTCATTGATGTGGGAATGCATCGTGATGAGAATAATCATTTATGTGGAGATGTGGCATACGATGAGGTTGCTTTAAAATGTGCAGCAATAACACCGGTTCCAGGTGGTGTTGGTCCAATGACAATTGCAATGCTGATGCATAATTGTGTAGAATCTGTGGAATTGCAAAAATAGGAGATGACGATGAAGTGCAGTAAATGTGGCGCTGAAATTGAAGTAGGCAGTGTATTTTGCAAAAAATGTGGTGAACCGGTACAGATGGTTCCGGATTACAATATTTTAGAAGATGATTTTTTGGTTTCTTTGTTAGATGAGCAGCAAAACGCAAAACAGGAATCAAAAACCTTAGAAGAAAAAACAGTAAAAAGTGAAAAAAACACGTCAAATCGTGCTGGAAAAGAGAGTACAAAGAAACAAAATGGTTTTGCTGCGCTTTGGAAAAATAAAAAAGCAAGAGGTGGCATCATAGCAGGCATAATCGCATTGGTGATACTTATTGTTTTTCTTGTACTGTATTTGACATCGTATGATCATTATGTGGCAAAGGGAAAAGCTGCTGATACGAAAGAAGAATATACAGAAGCTTTGACGTATTACAATCGCGCAATCAAAAAAAATGATGCTAAGGCGAAAGCCAAAATACTTGCTGCCAATGATTATATGAAGCTGACAGAATATGATAAGGCGGAAGAACTACTGTTATCTGTTATAGAAAAAGATTCCGATAATGTATCTGCGTATAAGTCATTGATTGTGCTGTATCTGACAACAGACTCTTATGATAAGCTGGATTTTTTGCAGGCACAGGTAACAAATCAAAAAATCATAGATTTGTTTAACGATCATTTGGTGTCAGCACCAGTATTTTCTGTGGACGGAGGCAAGTATGATGATGATGTCATTATAGAATTACATGCGAAGACAGGAAAAATCTATTATACCTTAGATGGAAGTGATCCGACAGAAGGAGGAATCCTTTATACGGAACCATTCACGTTGAAAGAAGGTACAACAACGGTGCAGGCGGTGTGTGAAGATGGTGAAAAAGTCAGCGAAGTCATTGCAAAGAGATATAAGATTTCCTACGCAGACCCGGAAGCACCGATTGTAATACCAGCGGGGGGAAGTTTTACCACTCCAACGACCATTACAGTGGAAGTGCCGGAAGGTGCGAGTGTATATTACACATGGGATGGAACGACACCTACGCAGTCATCTGCAAAGTATACGGCACCGATTGATATGATGGAAGGGAATAATATTTTATCGTTGCTTCTGGTTGATAAACACGGTAAGACAAGTAATGTTTCCGAATATAATTATAAATATATTCCGCAATAGGAAAAAGTATTAAGGAAAAATCTATGAATATAACGGTTTTATGTGTTGGACAAATCAAAGAAAAATACTTTCGTGATGCTATTGCAGAATATAGCAAGCGGCTGAGTCGTTATTGTAAATTGCAAGTGATTGAAGTCGCGGATGAAAAAACAAAAGAAAACGCATCGGAAGCAGAGTGTGATTTGATTCGAAAAAAAGAGGGCGAGCGACTGCTGAAACATATCAAGGATACGGACTATTGTATTACGTTAGAAATTGGTGGAAAAATGCTTGATTCTGAGGGATTATCCAAGGAAATGAATCGTCTTGGTGTGACGGGAAATTCAAATATTGTTTTTGTGATTGGTGGATCCATTGGATTAGATACCGCGCTTTTGAAGCGAAGTGATTATGCACTTAGTTTTTCAAAAATGACATTTCCACATCAACTGATGCGTGTGATTTTATTGGAACAGATTTATCGTAGTTATCGAATCATGCGAGGGGAACCATACCATAAATAGAAATTGCTTTACATGGTTATATACAGAAGAATTTTTCATATAGTAAAATATGATGAAAAATAATGATAAGATAATTGGCAATCTTTTGGGACGGGAAGAACCGTTGGAAAATCCACTGATGATTGGGATGATTCAACTGACCCTGCTTGGAAATCGTAATGCATTGATAGAAAACTATAAAGGATTGATAGAGTATCATGATAAACTGATTGTTGTGCAATCCAAGGAGGAGGAAATCAGTATTATTGGAGAACATCTAAGAATTCGTTACTATACACGAACAGAGATGAGAATTGCTGGCGATATTGAAAAAATTGAAGTAAAGGAAAAAAATCATTGAATGTATTTCGTTTTTTGAAAGGCTACGTTTGCGTTTTTCTTACAGGAGATGAGTTACCCCGTCTGATCAGAATATGCATTAGTCGGGGGATTTTTTTATGGGATGTCGTTAGTAAAGATGCAGAACATATGCAAGCTAAATTATATGGATGTGACGTGTGGAAATTGCACGAAATTTTGCATAAAACAAGAACGAAAATAAAAATTCGTAAGAAAATCGGACTGCCTTTTCTTTATTACAAATATCGTAAAAAAGCAGGCTATGTATTTGGCATTTCTGCGATGCTGTTGTTACTTTTTTACCTTTCCGGATTTATATGGATCATACAGGTTCATGGAAATGCAGCAATTACAGAAGAAACGATCACTAAATATTTAAATCATAATGAGCAGGGGATTGGTGCAAAAAAGAAAAGCATAGATACAGATATGCTGGAAAAACAATTACTGCAGGATTTTCCACAGATGATCTGGGTATCAGCGCATTTCAAAGGCTCCACACTACATATTGCAATTAAAGAGCAAATAGAGGAAAGTGCTGCATCAGAAGATCAAATGACAGAAGGAATGGATTTACTAGCACCGATCGATGGCATTGTGGATGCGATGTATGTGCGAGATGGAACAGCAGCTGTAAAACAGGGAGATGCTGTGAAAAAAGGGGATGTTTTGATTTATGGCTGGATTCCTATATTAAATGATAGCGGAGATCAGGTTTTACAATATATCAATAAAAATGCAGATGGGGATGTACAGATTTTAGGGGATTATGTGTTTTCTTATGAAGAGAAACTGGCATATGAAAAAAGAATTTCAACTGGGGAACAGCGGGAATATATCATCGTTGGAACAAATCATAGCAACTTGAATTTGATTCCCTATATGTTGGGGAGAACAACACACACAACCATGACAAAGGTAAAACAATTGCGATTTGGTGGAGTATTGCCACTACCCATATATTGTAACCATTTGACAGAAAAATCTTATATATTGCAACAGTCGACACATTCAAAAAAAGAAATGCAGGATATCATGCAAAAACACCTTTTTGACCTGAATAAAAACTTTAAGGAAAAAGGTATTCAAATTGTGGATAAAAATGTTATTATGGAATATGGTAGTGATTCATGCGTAATGCAGGGGACGCTTATACTTCGTGTGTCAGCATCAGAGAAACGTATGACAGAATTACCGGAAATATCTTTGATAAAGGAAATGGTAAATGAGTGATAAAGAATGTATTCTTGCGATACCGGCAGATCATTTAGAAAATATTTTTGGTCAGTTTGATGCTAATATAAAAATCATAGAGCAGGAATTATCGGTTACGTTTATTACAAGAGATGATACATTAAAAGTAATCGGAAGTGAAGAAAATATAAAATGCGCATCCGAGGTTATGGAACGTTTGTATGCGCTTTCACAAAAGAAGGAAATTATTACAACACAACAAGTCAATTATCTGTTAGGACTTGCAAAACAAAAGCAGCCAACAAAGGCTGTAGAAAATCTGGTGGATGATTGTATTTGCCATACGACGTCCGGAAAACCGATCAAACCGAAAACAATCGGACAAAAGGCATATGTAGATGCCATTCGTGAAGAAATGATTACGTTTGGTATTGGACCGGCAGGAACAGGAAAGACATATCTGGCGATGGCAATGGCAATCACTGCATTTCAACGTGAAGAAGTAAGCCGGATTATTTTGACGCGCCCAGCGATTGAAGCAGGGGAAAAACTTGGGTTTTTACCAGGCGATATGCAAAGTAAGGTGGATCCATATTTGCGACCGCTTTATGATGCACTGTATCAGATTATGGGGGCAGAGAGTTTTGCACGCAATATGGAAAAG
The DNA here is from genome assembly GCA_900546435.1 of uncultured Pseudobutyrivibrio sp. Lineage (GTDB taxonomy): Bacteria > Bacillota > Clostridia > Lachnospirales > Lachnospiraceae > Pararoseburia. The sequence continues at coordinate 87,378 of URCQ01000005.1, forward strand.
GGACTGATTGAAGTGGCACCACTTGCTTATATGCGAGGCAGAACATTAGATAATGCATTTATTATTTTAGATGAAGCACAAAATACAACGCCGGCACAGATGAAAATGTTTCTGACGCGTATTGGCTTTGGCTCCAAAGCGGTAATTACGGGAGATGCGACACAAAAAGATCTTCCTATGAATGTAAAATCTGGATTGGATGTGGCTGTTGAGGTACTTCGTTCTGTGCCGGAGATTCGCATATGCAAGTTGAGTGGAGCAGACGTTGTGCGCCATCCACTTGTGCAAAAGATCGTGCATGCATATGAAGTGTACGAGAAAAAAGAAGAAGCAAAAGACAAAAAGAAAAAGGTTGGAAAGACACATGGAAAAGACCGTGGAAGAAAATAGTATTTCCAGTAAAAGACTGGCATATAGCATAGGTGTTTTTGTACTCTTTTTGCTTGGTGAAGCAGGGCTGTGTTTGGGACAGGAGATGCTTCTGGACCGGTTATTTTGCCTATGCATCATAGATATTGTTTTTTGCCTTGTGTTCGTTTTGGCGCTGTTAAAACATCGTTTGTCAGGAAAGCTGCCGCAAAAGCATTCTGCAAACTATAAAAAAGTTTTTTTATCGTTTGTTCTTGCGTGGTGCGTGATACTTCTGGGTATGTTTTGTCCTGCATGTTTTGCACCTATGTTACTGGTAGGTGTGTTTTTGTATCCGTCAATGGAGGAAGGATTAGCGATAGGGGGAGGCATGGTTATGCTTCTTCTGTATTCCATTACACGAAGCAGCAGCCTTTATGAGGTGGTTTGCTATGGCTTGTTGCTTATTTGTGGCGTTTTATTAGCAGATTATCTCAAAGAAAAGCAAAAAGATATTCTGATTGGCATACATGTGATTTACTTTTTGCTGGGATTTTTGTTACCGGTTATTTTTTATTATCTGGCAAACCATACAATAACTATGAAACAGGTTTTGTTTGGATTAGGGGATGGCATCCTCTATAGTCTGCTGCTTGTTACCGTTGTTCCCTGGTTCTTACAAAGAAATCAATTGGAATTGGAAAAAAGTTATACGCTCTTTTTGGAAGATACGTATCCGCTTGTACAGGATATTCGCCATTATTCCTTGGCAGAGTATAATCATGGAAAACGAGTATCCAGACTCGCAGGTGTATGTGCAGATGAAATTGGAGCGAACGTGCCATGTGCCATGATGGCCGGTTTTTATTACCGGCTGGGCAAAATGGAAGGGGAACCAGAGATTGATAATGCACTTCGCCTTGCAAACAATCATTGTTTTCCGATGGATGTGATGGCAATAATGGAAGAATATGGTGGAATTCTTCGACTGCCGCAGACCCCGGAATCTGCCATTGTACATATGGTAGATGCGTTAGTGACAAAGATTGAATTATTAGATCAGGATACAATGTCTAGCACATGGAACCAGGATATGGTAATATATCAGACGTTGAATGAATTATCGCAAAATGGTATGTATGATGAAGCGGGTATCAGTATCAATCAGTTTTTGCATATTCGAGAGAAATTAGTCCGGGAGGATTCGTTGTTATGACATTATTATTGGAAGAAGAGGTAGAGATACCATTTACCTTTGATTATCGAAAGGTGGCAGAAGATGTGATTTCACAGGCACTGGAAGTGGAAAACTTTCCATATGATGTGGAAGTAAGCCTGGTACTTACAAATGATGAAGAAATCCATACGTTAAATCAGCAGTTTCGTGAAATTGACCGTTCTACCGATGTGTTATCTTTTCCGATGATGGATTATCCGGCACCGGGAGATTTTTCGTTGCTTGATTTGTCAGCAGTTTCTGAGAATGAGGAATTGATTTTGGGAGATATTGTGATTTCTGTAGAACATGTTATGGCGCAGGCAAAAGAATATGGTCATTCTTTTAAGAGAGAATATGCTTTTTTGATTGCGCATAGTATGTTACATTTGATGGGTTATGATCACATGAGCCCTGAAGAAGCTTCTATTATGGAAGAAAGACAATCTTATATCTTAGATTTATTACATATTACGAGGGAGGAAGAAAAAAATGTCTAAGAAAGCATGGATCGGTATTATTTGCGCTGTTGTTGTTGCACTTACAGGTGGTACAGTAGCATTTGCTGTAACACACCAGAAGAAAGCAGATACGACACCAAAGCAGACAGCAGCAAAAGAGGAAGAAGTAAATCACGATGGACAGGTAAAAAGTTATCTGACTGGAGAATGGGTAGATCCGGAAATCGGAAGAAATCGTGCTGTTGCAGTGATGACAGAGAACACGAAGGAAGCATTGCCACAGTATGGAATCAATTCAGCTGGCGTGTTATATGAAGCACCGGTAGAGGGTTCCATTACCAGAATGATGGCTATTTATGAAGACTATGCAGATCTGACACAGATAGGAAATGTTCGTAGCTGTCGTCCTTATTATGCAGAGTTTGCGGCAGAATTTGATGCAATTTATGTTCATTTTGGTCAAAGCGTGCAAGGAGAACAATTGCTTGCGACAGGTATTGTAGACAACTTGAGCGGTTTGGATGGTTCCTTGGGAGATACTTTCTACAGAACAAATGAGCATCCTGCACCACATAATGCATATACAAGTGCTGAAGGTTTAGCAAGCGGTATCGCGAAAAAAGGATATGACACAAAGTATGATGCATCTTATGAAGGTCATTATACGTTTGCAGAAGATGATAAGCCAAATACATTAAAAAATGGTACAGATTGTGCTGTTGTAAAGCCTTATTACTTCTACAATCATCCTTATTTTATTTATAATGCAGATACAAAGACATATGCACGTTTCCAGTTTGGCGACAAACAGATTGATACCGTAGATGGTAAACAGGTAGAAGTATCGAATATTATTTTCCAGAACGTGAACAATAGTATTTATGAGGGTACACAGTACTTAAATATCACGGTTTCCGGTTCTGGTGAAGGTAAATTTTTTACACAGGGTAAAATGATTGATATTACCTGGAAGAAGGGAAATGATGGTATTACCCATTACTATGACGTGGATGGCAATGAAATTGTCTTAAATCAAGGAAAAACATGGGTATGTATTATCCAGAATCAATATGCAGATGATTCAGAATTCTATGCGACTGAGGAAGAATTTTCGCAGGCAAAGTAACAGTGAAGAGGTAAAAATTGGGTAAGTCAAAGAACAGTGATGCCAGTTTTATTATGCAGGGGTCTATCCTTGCAATAGCGTCAATTATCAGCCGCATTGTGGGACTTATTTATCGCATCCCACTTACGGCAATTATTGGTAAGACCGGTAACGATTATTATGGAACGGCATATAGCATATACAATATCATATTGATCATGTCATCCTTTAGTTTACCGCTTGCGGTGTCAAAACTGGTGGCATCCCGTATGGGAAATGGCAGAGTCAAAGATGCGTTTCGTGTATTTAAGGGCGCTTTGGGATTCGCGATAGTCAGTGGTGGATTAGGAGCATTGCTTCTTTATTTTGGAGCAGATTATTTCACAGGTACACTTTTAAAAACACCATTGAGTGCCATCGCATTAAAAGTACTTGCACCGACAGTATTTGTTGTTGCACTATTAGGCGTGTTCCGTGGCTTTTTTCAAGGCTTAAATACCATGATGCCAAGTGCCTTTTCACAGGTGGCTGAGCAGATTTTAAATGCGATTGTCAGTGTTGTTGCTGCCTATATGTTGTTTTCTTACGGGAAAAAGGTTGGTGCAGTTTTAGGTGATCCGGATAGTTATGCGGCAGCATATGGTGCGGCAGGTGGTACTTTAGGTACGGCCGCCGGAGCTTTTTTGGCATTTTTGTTTGTTCTGTTTGTCTATCTGGTTTACCGGAAACGATTCAAAAAGCGTATGCGGCGGGATCATCATCGGCAGGAAGAATCCTATGCACATGTGCTGCAAATGCTTTTGATGACGATTTTTCCGATTTTGCTCAGTACCATTGTTTACAATGTAAGTACACTGATCGATCAGGGTGTATTTAAAAACATTGCATCTTTACAGGGCTATTCGGCAAAACAAATTAGTGAATGGTGGGGCGTTTATTCCGGACAGTTTATTGTTTTGACCAATGTACCTATCTCCATTGCAGCATCGCTTGCAGCGTCGAGCGTACCGAGTTTATCGACAGCGTATCATGCAAAAGATTATGATACGGTAAACCGACAAATTTCGCTGGCAACGCGATTTATCATGGTGATTGCAATTCCATCCACCATTGGTATGGCAATTTTAGGAAGACCGCTTAATCTGCTTTTATTCCATGATGGAGATAAAACAACAATGATGATCATGTTGTTAGGAACGATATCCATCGCTTTGTTTGGCTTATCGACATTGACCAATGGTCTGCTGCAAGGAATTGACCGCATGAGAACACCTGTTGTAAATGCTGTTATTTCACTGTTGATTCATGTGATTGCCTTATTCCTTTTAATGGAACTCTTTGATTTAAATATTTATGCTGTAGTGATTGCAAATAATATTTATGGCTTATGTGTCTGTATTTTAAATGACATTGCATTACGGCGTTATAGTGGAGCAACCCAGGATTTACAAAAAACATATATTATTCCATTGTTTGCTTCGATTGTCATGGGAATTGGAGTATTTTTATCCTATGAAATTGTGCATAAGATTTTAAATTCCAATGCCGTTGCTGTGATTGTAAGTATCTGTATTGGTGTCGTTGTTTATTTTGTCCTGTTGCTTCTGATGAAAGGACTAACAGAGGTTGAATTGCAGCGTATGCCAAAAGGAACTACCTTAATCCGTGTGGCAAAGAAAATGCATTTGTTGCAGGAAACAGAATAAAAAATAAGAAAATGCAAATACTGTTTGTGGTGATGAAAATGAAACGAACAAACGGTATTTGTATTTTTTTGGGTGTATGCATTGCAATCATCATTCTGTTTACGGTAGCTATGCTTGAGCATAAATCATCAGAAAGCGAGGAAAATTTAGAGGAGGAGCGCATTCTACTGACGCAGAATGAAACACGACCAAGTGTAAATGCTGCAACGCCAAAATTTATGGTATTACTTGAAGATGATGTGATTGTTGTCTATGAAATTGTAGACTGGAAGAAATATCTGACAACCGATATTACGAGAGATACTTTGCCCGATGCTGTTGTTGAAGATCTGCGTGATGGCATAGATTTTTTCAATGAAAAAGAATTGTATTCTTTTTTGGAAAACTACAGCAGTTAAAACGGAAAAAATAGCGGCAGTGTTGAGAATTGACAGGTGTTATGCTACAATGTCATGTGGTGATTTTTATGAAGAATACAAGAAGTAGAGTATATGACGTTGTAGTGGCAGGAGGTGGAGCAGCCGGACTGGTTGCTTCGATTGTTGCTGCACGACGTGGAGCAGATGTTTTACTAATTGAATATAATGATGTGCTTGGAAAAAAAATTCTGGCAACAGGCAACGGTAAATGCAATTATACAAATCGCAATTTGCGTCTGGAACATTATTTTGGAGCGAAGCCATCTTTTTTGGAGCAGGTATTTGCGACATTTGGAGAAAAGGACACGGAACAGTTTTTCCTGGAACTTGGTATTGAACCGAGTGAAAAAGATGGGCTTTTATATCCAAGGAGTTATCAGGCAAAAAGCGTACAGATGGCATTGATACGTGAAGTGAAACGCCTTTCTATTTCGACTATTTTGAAACAACAGGTAAAACGTATTGAAAAAAATGAAGAAGGCTTTTGCGTAACAACAGCGGAAAAATTAACATATCAGGCAAGAAATGTAATTTTAGCCTGTGGTGGCAAGGCGTCGGCTATTTCAGGCAGCCGCGGTGATGGCTATTATCTGGCATCATGTCTGGGGCATACAATTGTGTCACAAGCACCGGCATTGGTACAACTTCATTGTGAGGATGCGCTGATGGCACAGGCAAATGGTGTACGTTGTGATGCCGGTATATCCACATGGATTGCAGGAGAGCGTGTTGCGTTTTGGCAAGGGGAATTACAAATTACAGATTATGGTATTTCCGGCATTGTTGTTTTTCAGGCAAGCAGACAAGCCGCATATGCCTGTGCGGCGGGAAAAGAAGTATATTGTGAAATTGATTTTCTACCGGAATATCGAGATGACGAAGCGATAAAAATGCTGCAAAGACGTCTGTGCTGTTATGGAAAAGAAAAAACACTTGCCCAGGCATTAGAGGGGCTGATACAGGACAAGCTGATTCCACCTGTTTTAAAAAGGGCACACTTACAGGGAGATTCAGACGCATCGCAGTGTACGAAAGATATGATAACAATGCTTTTAGGCGCATTGCGTCATTATAAGATCAAAGTGATAGATACGCATGGCTTTCAGCATGCGCAAGTGACGGCTGGTGGTATTGATACAAAGCAAATTTCTCCGACAACGATGGAATCTTTACTTGTTCCGGGATTGTTTTTTGCCGGTGAAATTGTTGATGTAGATGGTATTTGTGGCGGTTACAATTTACAATGGGCATGGAGTAGTGGTGCAATTGCAGGAATGCATAGTAAAAGGAATATAACATGATTTTAATCAGACAGTTAAAAGTGGAAGCAACGTGTGAAACACCGGATTTGATACCGGCAGTGGCAAAAAAATTGCGTATATCCCATACGGCAATTCAACAGGTACATATTATCAAACGTTCCATTGACGCCAGAAAAAAACCACTGCTTTTTTATATTTATGCGGTAGCAATTGCAATGGATACAAATCTGGAAAAAAAGATATTGAAGAAATTTTCCAAGGATTCTGATATTTCTATCTATCAGCCGATGATATTTCAAATGCCGGAATCTGGAGATATTGCCTTAAAGGAACGTCCGGTTATCGTAGGAATGGGACCGGCCGGTCTTTTTTGCGCCCTTTTGTTAGCTAGGGCAGGGTATGCACCGATTTTGATAGAGAGAGGTCGTGCCGTTGCAGATCGACAAAAGGATGTGGAAAACTTTTGGCGCACCGGATGTCTGAATCCGGAATCGAATGTGCAGTTTGGGGAAGGCGGTGCAGGAACCTTTTCTGATGGCAAATTAAATACATTGACAAAAGATAAAACCGGACGAAATCAATTTGTTTTAGAGACATTTGTGGAATTTGGTGCACCGGAACAGATTCTTTGGGATGCAAAGCCCCATATTGGAACCGATATTTTGCAAAAGGTAATTCAGAATATGCGCAAGGAGATCTTGCGTCTGGGTGGTCTTGTTTATTTTGAAACAAAGTTTGAATCTTTTGTAGAAAAAGATGGAGCATTACAGGCAATTACGGTATCGCAGCCAGGAATGCCTGCGTTATCAATTGATACTCAGGTGGCAGTACTTGCTTTAGGGCATAGCGCACGCGACACTTTTCGTATGTTACACGCGCATGGCATTGCAATGGCAGCAAAGGAATTTGCCGTTGGTTTTCGTGTAGAACATCCACAACAGATGATTCAGGAAGCACAGTATGGAAAAAATCCACCGGAGTTTTTGAGCGCTGCACCGTATAAGATGGCTACCAAACTGCAAAATGGCAGAGGCGTGTATTCTTTTTGCATGTGCCCTGGTGGTTATGTGGTAAACGCATCATCTATGGAAGGACATCTTGCTATCAACGGTATGAGTTATGCGGCACGTGATGCGAAAAATGCAAATAGTGCCATTGTTGTGTCTGTTGGAGCAGGAGAATATGCACTAGATGACCCAATGGGGGCAATCGACTTTCAAATGCAGTTAGAGAAAAAAGCATATGAGTTGGGAAAGGGAGCCATACCACAACAGCTATATGGAGATTTTTGTCAAAATAAAAAAAGTCAGTCCTATGGAGAGTTTTCCTCTGTAATCAAAGGGGATACACAATTTGCAAATTTGCGGGAATTGTTCTCAGAAGATATCAATACCTCTTTTATGGAAGGGATGGAACTTTTTGGTCAGAGAATGACAGGATTTGATCGGGAAGATGCGATTTTATCTGGTGTGGAGAGCCGGACATCCTCCCCGATTCGTATAGAAAGAGATGCATCCTTAAATGCAAACATTACGGGAATTTATCCATGTGGTGAAGGTGCAGGTTATGCAGGAGGTATTACCTCTGCTGCTATGGACGGAATGAAGGTAGCAGAAGAAATTATTAGGAAATATCGGGTGAATTATGAATCATAAAAGTGTAGATTTTGAACAATTAACGCCTATGATGCAGCATTATGTACAGACGAAGGATGCAAATCCGGACTGTATTTTATTCTATCGTCTTGGCGATTTTTACGAAATGTTCTTTGAAGATGCGGAAGTTGTATCAAAAGAATTGGAATTGACATTGACAGGGAAAAGCTGTGGCTTAGACGAGCGTGCACCAATGTGTGGTGTACCATATCATGCTGCAGAAACCTATTTGACGCGTCTGGTACAACGTGGATACAAAGTTGCTGTGTGTGAACAGGTGGAAGATCCTAAGGAAGCAAAAGGAATGGTAAAACGTGCTGTGACACGCATTGTTACACCAGGAACCAATATGGATGCCATGTCACTGGATGAGACAAAAAACAATTATATCATGGGTATCTTTTTTGATGGCGATAAATATGGTCTTGCGATTGCAGATGTCACGACTGCAGATTTTTTTGTCACAGAAGTTGATTCAAATCGAAGCTGTATGGACGAAATTAACAAATACGTCCCATCGGAAATTGTTTGTAATGAGAATTTTACCATCAGTGGGATTGATTTGGATGATTTGCGGGAGCGTATGCAAATTTCAATAGCAAAGCTTGACGCGCATTACTTTGATGATCGCCTTTCTGTCGCCGTATTACTTGAACATTTTCATACGAGTCGTTTGTCTGCACTTGGCTTGGAAGAATTTCCAATGGGAAGTATTTCAGCGGGGGCATTGATGAAATATTTGTCCGAAATCCAGAGGAGTGCGCTCGAACAGTTTAATCATATACAGCCTTATCTGAATGGTAATTTTATGCTTCTGGATTCTTCCACAAGACGTAATTTAGAATTGGTGGAAACACTTCGTGAGAAACAAAAAAGAGGTTCTCTGCTTTGGGTTTTAGACAAAACAAAAACTGCAATGGGTGCGCGTATGCTGCGAAGTGATGTAGAACAGCCTTTGACGAATGCAACGTTAATTGGAGATCGATTAGATGCCGTTGATGAATTGCTGCATCATATGATTCAGCGGGAAGAGTTACGTGAATATCTGAATCCGATCTATGATTTGGAAAGACTTAACACCAGAATTGTCTATCAGACAGCAAATCCAAGAGATTTACTGGCATTTAAAAATTCAGTAGCAATGTTACCGGCGATAAAAACGGTTTTAGCAGATTTTACATCAAAAAATCTGGTAGAACTGGCAGAAAATATTGACAGTTTATCGGATATCTGTGCAGATATTGATGCGGCAATCTGCGAAGAACCACCAATTTCAGCACGTGATGGCGGTATTCTAAAAGATGGATATCACGAAGAAGTTGACCGGTTACGAAAAGCGAAAACCGATGGAAAAAAGTGGCTGGCAGAGCTGGAGGCAAAGGAACGTGAACGCACCGGCATCAAGAATTTAAAAGTGAAATATAATAAGGTATTTGGTTATTATCTGGAAGTGACAAATTCGTATAAGGACCTTGTTCCGGAGGATTATCAGAGAAAACAGACTCTGGCAAATGCGGAACGATTTTTTACGCCGGAGTTAAAGGAATTGGAGGATACCATATTAGGGGCAGAAGATAAGCTGATTGCATTGGAATATGAGCTGTTTCGTCAATTGCGCAATCGGATAGCATCCCAGGTGTATCGTATCCAGCAGACAGCAAAAGCCATTGCACGTCTGGATGTGTATGCTTCTCTTGCTTACGTTGCGGAAAAAAACCATTATTGCAGACCAAAGATTAATACGCGTGGCGTTATTGATATCAAAGGTGGGCGTCATCCAGTGGTTGAACAGATGATGGATCAGCAATTGTTTATTGATAATGACACGTATCTGGATAATAAGAAGCAAAGAGTATCTATTATCACAGGACCGAATATGGCAGGAAAATCAACGTATATGCGACAGAGTGCCCTGATTGTTTTGATGGCGCAGATTGGCTGTTTTGTCCCGGCTAAATCTGCAAATATTGGCATTGTAGACCGCATTTTCACACGCGTGGGTGCGTCGGATGATCTTGCAAGCGGCCAAAGTACTTTTATGGTAGAGATGAATGAAGTGGCAAATATTTTGCGCAATGCGACAAAGGATTCGTTACTGATTTTAGATGAAATAGGAAGAGGTACCAGCACCTTTGATGGTTTGAGTATTGCCTGGGCGGTTGTGGAACATATCAGTAATGTAAAATTGATTGGTGCAAAAACATTATTTGCGACACATTATCATGAATTGACAGAATTAGAAGGCAAACTAGAAGGGGTACATAATTATTGTATTGCAGTCAAAGAAAATGGCGATGACATTGTATTTTTGCGAAAAATTGTACCGGGTGGAGCGGACAAGAGTTATGGAATTGCCGTTGCAAAATTGGCAGGACTTCCAGATGAGGTAATAGACCGTGCAAACCGCATTGTGACACAGCTTTGTGAAAACGATATTGTAGATCTGGCAAAGAATATTGCAGTAGAAGGACAGACGACCCAAAGCAGAAAACAAACGAAGCCATTAGACGACGTGGATAAAGCACAAATGTCATTCTTTGACACAATTAGTGATGATGCGATCATTGATGAATTACGTCATTTGGATATCAGCCATATGACACCACTTGAAGCAATGAATGCACTCAATGAATTACAAGTAAAGGTTAGAAATCGATGGTAAGAAATAAAATTGCAGTTTTAGAAAAAGCAACCATAGACAAAATTGCCGCTGGGGAAGTGGTGGAACGACCAGCTTCCGTGGTTAAGGAATTGGTGGAAAACGCCATTGATGCCGGGGCAGATGCAATTACTGTGGAAATCAAAGATGGCGGCAAGTCCTATATCCGTATTACAGACAATGGATGTGGCATACCGGAAGAGGAATTGCCGGTTGCTTTTTTGCGTCATTCTACATCAAAATTGCGTGATGCATCGGAACTTTCTGATATTCATACACTAGGCTTTCGTGGGGAAGCACTTTCAAGTATCAGTGCCGTATCAAGAGTGGAAATGATTACCAAGCTGCAAACAGAATTGATGGGGGTTCGCTATGTTGTTGAGGGCTCACAAGAGGTTTCCATGGATAAAATTGGAGCACCGGATGGAACAACCATTATGGTATATCAGCTCTTTTTTAACACACCTGCACGAAAGAAATTTTTGAAATCTGATATGACAGAAGCCTCTTATATTTCAGAATTGATGGAGCGATTAGCACTTTCACATCCGGATGTATCGTTTCTTTTCATTTCAAATAAAAAGGAAAAAATACATACTTCGGGAAATGGTAATCTGATGGATACGATTTATCAGATCTATGGCAGACAAATAGCATCGAATTTATTAGCGGTAGAAAAGGAAACAGATTTGCTGATGGTAAGCGGATTTATTGGAAATTCAAATGTTGCACGTGGAAATCGCAGCTTGGAAAACTTTTATATCAATGGCCGCTATATAAAAAGTCCTTTGTTATCGAAAGCAGTAGAAGAAGGATATGTGGGATATCTGATGCAGCATCAGTATCCATTTTGTGTGCTACAGATTACAACAAAAGAAGCGGCTGTAGATGTCAATGTGCATCCGACAAAGCAGGAAGTACGATTTGATGATGAAATTGCAATTGCAGATATCTTTAAAACACTTGTTTTTGAACGTTTGCATCAGCGGGAAGATATTGCGGAAGTGACACTTGACGAGGAGATAGAGAAAGAGAAAGAGCAAAGCAAACCCGTTACAGAAGAACGTACCCCAGAACCTTTTGAAAAGGCACGTTTACAGCAGATGCGTGAAAAAATCACAAAACAAATTCATGCAGATACACCTTACGAACGCAAATATCAGGAATTTTATCAAAAACGTGAAAGCGACACAAATGCACATGCGCCAAAGCAGGAACTTCCAGAAACATCAAAACCTGCCACATATGAACAGACAAGTTTTTTGACGAGAGAAGCAAGGGCAAAACATCATATTATCGGACAGGTTTTTGACACATATTGGCTGATTGAACACGATAATAAGTTATACATTATTGATCAGCATGCAGCACATGAGAAAGTGTTGTATGAGCGTATGATGAAACAATTAAAAAATAAAGAAATGACAACACAATATGTCAGTCCGCCAATCATACTGTCACTTACAAGAGCAGAACAGGATATCTTAGAACGCTTTGCAGATGTGTTTGCAGAATTGGGATATGTGATATCACCGTTTGGTGGCAATGAATTTGCAATTGAAGGCGTTCCGGGAAATCTGTTTTCTTTTGATGTGAAAACTTTTTTTATGGAACTGTTGGCATCTTGTGATTCTTTGAAGGGAAATGATGGTCATGATATGATCTTAGAGAAAATAGCATCTATGTCATGTAAGGCCGCAATCAAAGGAAATAACCAGCTTTCGAGGCCGGAAATAGAAGCATTGTTAGAAGAACTGCTTTCCCTGGAGAATCCTTATCATTGTCCGCATGGCAGACCGACCATCATCGCAATGACAAAATATGAGTTAGAAAAGAAATTTAAGAGGATTGTATAAAAATGACAAAAAAACCACCGCTTATTATTTTAGCCGGTCCAACGGCTGTGGGAAAAACAGAATTATCGATTTCGCTGGCAAAAGCGATTGGTGGAGAGATTATTTCTTGTGATTCTATGCAGGTATATCGTTATATGGATATCGGATCTGCAAAAATTCAGCCACACGAGATGGAGGGAGTGCCTCATTATCTGGTGGATGCATTATTGCCGGATGAACCATTTCATGTGGCACGCTTTGTAGAGATGGCAAAAGATGCAATGCAAAAAATCTATGCAAATGGGCATATACCGATTGCTGTTGGTGGAACAGGATTTTATATACAGGCTCTTTTATATGATGCTGATTTCTCAGAAGAAGTATCTGATGGCAGGATTCGAAGCGAATTAGAGGCTTTTGCAGCAAATCACGGCGCCAAAGCGTTACATGAAAGGCTGCGTCAGGTGGATCCGGAAAGTGCGGATACCATTCATCCGAATAATGTGAAGCGCGTTATTCGTGCAATTGAATTCTATGAGATGCATGGCATGCCAATTTCCTTACATAATCAGACACAGCGACAAAAAGAATCGCCATATGATTTCCGTTATTTTGTGCTGAATGATGACCGCGCGAATCTCTACAAAAGAATTGATGCGCGCGTC
>URCQ01000006.1 GCA_900546435.1 uncultured Pseudobutyrivibrio sp.
AGGGGTTACACCCAGCGCCCCGAGCCACCCTTTTTAAGGGTGGCGGCGACTTATGACGATGAGAAAAATAAAGAAAAGGAGATAGAAATGAAGGATAAGTTACAGGAAATCACAAAAAGAGCCATGGAACAAATTGAAGCTGCAGATGAAATGACAGCGCTCAATGATGTACGTGTGGCGATACTTGGAAAAAAAGGTGAGTTGACCGCAGTCTTGAAATCAATGAAGGATGTAAAACCGGAAGATCGTCCGGCGGTAGGACAACTTGTAAATGAGACAAGAAGTGCCATTGAGGAAAAACTTGCAGAGGCAAAAGAGCGTCTGGAAGGAGCCGAGATGGAATTGCGTTTGAAATCAGAAGTTATTGATGTGACACTTCCGGCAAAGAAAGCAAAAATCGGACATTTGCATCCGAATACAAATGTTTTGCAGGAAGTAGAAGATATCTTTGTTGGTATGGGATATGAAGTGGTAGAAGGCCCGGAAGTAGAATATGACTATTACAATTTTGAGGCGTTAAACATTCCTGCAAATCATCCGGCAAAGGATGAACAGGATACCTTTTATATTAATAAGGATATTTTACTTCGTACACAGACTTCTCCTGTACAGGTGCGTGTGATGGAGAAAGGCAAGCTGCCAATCCGTATGATTGCACCGGGAAGAGTGTTCCGTTCAGATGAAGTGGATGCAACACATTCACCATCTTTCCACCAGATTGAAGGTATGGTGATTGATAAAAATATTACATTTGCTGATTTAAAAGGTACGTTACAGGAATTTGTAAAACAGCTGTTTGGAGCAGATACCAAGGTGAAATTCCGTCCACATCATTTCCCATTTACAGAACCAAGTGCGGAGATGGATGTTTCCTGCTTTAAATGTGGAGGAAAGGGCTGTCGCTTCTGCAAGGGCGAAGGCTGGATTGAGATTTTGGGATGTGGTATGGTACATCCAAAGGTGTTGAAGATGAGTGGTATTGATCCAAATGAATATCAGGGATTTGCTTTTGGTCTTGGTCTGGAAAGAATCACGCTTTTGAAGTATGAAATTGACGATATGAGAATGCTGTACGAGAACGATGATCGTTTCTTGAAACAGTTCTAGGAGTAGGAGGAAGAAATAGCATGAGAACATCATTGAAATGGATTGAAGATTTAGTACCGGGGCTTTCTGTTACGCCTCAGGAATTTATGGATGCTATGACTTTGTCAGGCTCCAAAGTAGAGTTCTATGAATGCATGAACAAAGACCTCGACAAGATTGTTGTTGGTCAGATTGAAAAAATTGAAAAACACCCGGATGCAGATAAGCTGGTTGTATGCCAGGTGTGTGTTGGTGATGAGACAATTCAGATTGTTACCGGTGCACCAAATGTATACGAAGGAGCCAAAATTCCGGTCGTATTAGACGGCGGTAATGTAGCTGGTGGACACAATGGTGAAAAGACAGAAGGCGGCATCAAAATCAAAAAGGGAAAACTTCGTGGTGTGGAGTCATATGGTATGATGTGCTCGATTGAAGAACTTGGTTCAGATCGCAATATGTTCCCGGAAGCACCGGAATATGGTATTTATATTTTCCCGGAAGATACCGAAGTGGGCGCAGATGCAGTAGCCGTTTTAGGACTGGACGATACTGCAATCGAATATGAAATCACATCGAACCGTGTAGATTGTTTTGCTGTATTAGGACTTGCAAGAGAAGCAGCAGCAACATTTAAAAAGGAATTTGTACCACCGGTTGTCACAGAGACAGGAAATGATGAGGATGTTAACGATTATATTAAAGTAAGCGTAGAGGCAACCGATCTTTGTCCTCGTTATACCGCAAGAGTGGTAAAAAATATCAAAATTGCACCTTCTCCAGAATGGATGCAGCAGAGATTGCGTACGCAGGGAATTCGTCCAATCAACAATATCGTTGATATCACAAACTATGTGATGGAAGAATACGGACAGCCAATGCATGCGTATGACATGGATACCATTGAAGGTAAGGAAATTGTGGTTCGCCGCGCAAATGCAGGAGATACCTTTGTAACACTGGATGGTCAGGAAAGAAACGTTGATGAAAATGTTTTGATGATCTGTGACGGTAAGAAAGCAATTGGTATTGCTGGTATCATGGGTGGTGAAAATTCCATGATTACAGACAACGTATCTACTATGTTATTTGAAGCAGCTTGTTTTGATGGAACGAATATTCGTCTGTCATCAAAACGTGTGGGATTGCGTACAGATGCTTCCGGAAAATTTGAAAAGGGATTGGATCCAAACAATGCAATGGAAGCTATGAATCGTGCCTGCCAGCTGATCGAGGAATTGGGAGCCGGTGAAGTTGTTGGTGGTGCCATTGATGTGTATACAACAAAAATGGAAGGCAGACGTTTGCCATTTGAACCGGAGAAGTACAATCATATGTTAGGTACTGCCATTGCAGAAGAAGAAATGCTTGCGTATTTTAAGCGTTTGGATTTGGGATATGATGAACAAACACGTGAGGTGCTTGTGCCATCCTGGAGACAGGATTTGGAAAGCTACGCTGATCTAGCAGAGGAAGTGGCACGTTTTTATGGATATGATAAGATTCCAACATCGCTTCCAAGCGGTGAGGCAACTACAGGTCGTCTTTCTGAAAAGTTAAAAGTTGAAAAAATTGTACGCAATGTAGCACAGTTCTGTGGATTTTCACAGGGTATGACGTATTCGTTTGAAAGTCCAAAGGTATTTGATAAACTGCTTTTGGATAAGGATGATGCGCTTCGTCAGGCGATTGTTATTTCGAATCCACTTGGAGAAGATTTTAGTATTATGCGTACAGTGCCGCTCAATGGTATGATGACCTCTTTGGCGACCAACGCAAACCGTCGTAACAAAGACGTCCGTTTATTTGAAATGGGCAACATTTATCTGCCAAAGCAGCTGCCTTTGACGGAGCTTCCGGAAGAAAGAATGCAGTTGACACTCGGTATGTACGGCGAAGGCGATTTCTTTACAATGAAGGGTGTGATAGAAGAAATTACATCACAGCTTGGCATGGAAGCAAAACTTTCTTATGATCCGGCGGCAGGAAAGAAATTCTTACATCCGGGCAGACAGGCTAATGTATTATATCAGGATACCGTAATCGGCTATTTGGGAGAGGTACATCCAAAGGTGTGCGCAAACTATGGCATGAAAGAGCGCACATATATTGCAGTGATGGATATGCCTGCAGTCATGGGATTTGTTTCCTTTGACAAAAAGTTTGAAGGTATTGCAAAATTCCCGGCTGCAACAAGAGATATCAGTATGGTTGTGCCAAAGGATATTTTGGTTGGACAGATTGAAGATGTCTTTGAACAAAAAGGCGGCAGCTATTTAGAGTCTTATGAACTTTTTGATATTTATGAAGGAAATCAGATTATGAAGGGTCATAAGTCAGTAGCATATTCTTTGACCTTTAGAGCAAAGGATAAGAACTTAGAGGAAGAAGATATTGCATCTGCTATGAACCGTATTTTGAAAGCACTAGAAGCAATGGGTATACAGCTTAGAAAGTAATTGAGGAAAAGCATGGATGTAAAAGATTTTTATTATGATCTGCCAGAGGAACTGATTGCACAGGATCCTCTGGAAAAAAGATCTAATTCAAGACTTATGATCCTGGATAAAAAAAGTGGCGATGTAACGCATCGCCATTTTTATGATATTAAGGATTATCTGAAACCGGGCGATTGCCTTGTGATTAATAATACAAAGGTGATTCCGGCGAGATTATACGGAGTACGTGAAGAGACAGGCGGTAAAGTGGAAATTCTTCTTTTAAAGCGCAAAAGTGATGATGTATGGGAAACTTTAGTCAGACCTGGGAAAAAAGTACGTGTAGGCACCAGACTTACATTTGGAGATGGTCTGTTAAAAGGTGAAGTGATTGATATTGTAGATGAAGGAAACCGCCTGATTCGTTTTACATATGATGGGATTTTTGAAGAAATCTTAGATCAGCTGGGTCAGATGCCACTGCCACCTTATATCACACATGAATTGAAAGATAAAAACCGCTATCAGACAGTTTATGCGAAGTATGATGGGTCTGCAGCAGCGCCAACGGCCGGATTGCATTTTACAGAAGAATTGCTGGATGAAATCCGACAGATGGGCGTTTCGATTGCGGAAGTAACGCTGCATGTTGGCCTTGGTACGTTTCGACCTGTGAAAGTGGACAACGTGCTGGATCATCATATGCACTCTGAATTTTTCCAAATCTCGGAAGAAGCGGCGGAGCAGATTAACACAACAAAGAAAAACGGTGGACGTGTGATTGCTGTTGGAACAACGAGTACGCGAACTTTGGAATCAGCAGCGGAAGCAGATGGAACATTACATGAAAAGAGCGGTTGGACGGATATTTTTATTTATCCGGGCTACTCCTTTAAAGTAATCGATGGTCTGATTACAAATTTCCATTTGCCGGAATCCACCCTGGTGATGCTTGTCAGTGCACTTGCCGGCAGAGAGCATGTTATGGCAGCATATGAAAAAGCCGTTCAGGAACGTTATCGTTTCTTCAGTTTTGGGGATGCTATGTTAATCATTTAAAATGTAAAAAAATACAGGAAAGATACGTGCATAGCACAGAGACTTCCGGACATAATAGTATAGTGGCTTGCATAAGTGCAAGCTGCTATTTTTTTATTTGCAACAGGCAAAAGGAAGGAGTTTTGATATGACACAATTGGATTGTAAAGCAACAGAATGCCGCTACAATGAGAAAAAAATGTGCGCAAGAGCAGGAATCACGGTAGAGGGGAAGAGCGCGAAAAAGAGCGAGGAAACCTACTGTGGTAACTATGAAATTGGTTTGGATGGAAGTGCCATCAATAAGGCAGGAGAGCCGGATGGAGTGACAGCAATTACCTGTGACGCAAAGAATTGTCAATATAATGCATGTGGTAAGTGTGAGGCAGGAAGTGTTGATATTGCCGATAGTAATGGTGTAGGCCAGACAATGTGTGCAAGTTTTTCTTTAAAATAAGAAAAGGAGAAAGACCCGTGATACAAAGCGGGTCTTTTGCTATGGATGAAAATGTGCTACAGTAGGAAACAGAAAAAGAAAGGTGGAAAAAGGAATGAATATGGATATTAATTTCCCTAATCTACATATATATCTGAAACATGTAGGTAAAGGTGTGGAAATATTTGGGTTTCCGATTGCATTTTATGGCATGGTGATTGCACTAGGGATGGTGCTTGGGGTATCGTTGATTTTGCATCGTGCAAAAAAGGATGGACTGGACCCGGATCAATGCCTTGATATATGTATTTTTACCATTATTTTTTCAGTGATTGGTGCGAGAATTTATTATGTTGCATTTGCATGGGATTACTATAAGGATAATTTGCTTTCTATTTTCAATATCAGACAGGGCGGCCTTGCGATTTATGGAGGCGTACTAGCAGGAATTCTGACGGTATACATTATGTGCCGTATCAAAAAGATTTCCTTTTTACAATTTACAGATCTGGCTGCACCGGGACTTCTGGTTGGACAGATTTTGGGACGTTGGGGCAACTTTTTTAACCGTGAAGCGTTTGGACAATATACAGACGGTCTGTTTGCCATGGAATTGCCACTCAATGCAATACGCTCTATGGATGATGTCACACAGGAAATGCTTGCACATGCCCGCGTTGTAGATGGTGTTTCTTATATACAGGTACACCCGACTTTTTTGTACGAATCATTGTGGAACCTGGCGTT
Organism: uncultured Pseudobutyrivibrio sp.; assembly: GCA_900546435.1. GTDB lineage: Bacteria > Bacillota > Clostridia > Lachnospirales > Lachnospiraceae > Pararoseburia. Next base: position 5,746 of record URCQ01000006.1, read on the forward strand.
GCTTGTATTTATTTTGCTTATGACAAAGCATAAAAAATTCCATGGAGAATTTTTCTGTTTTTATTTGTTCTTTTATGGCATGGGAAGATTCTGGATCGAAGGATTGCGCACGGATCAGTTAAAAATGTGGATTACGGGATTTCCTGTTTCACAGGCGCTTGCTGTTGTGCTCATGGCAGTGTCGGCTGTTTTATTTGTCGTAAGATATCGTTCTGAAAAAAAGAAGGGGATGCAGCAGGCAAAAAAATAAAAATGCACAAAAAATATAGGCAAATTTTGTGCGAATTTTTACATATACTTTGAAAATTGTATAGAAAAGGAGGGGGACTACTAGGTCTTGTAGTTGTTTGAAATGTGATACTAGAAGTTGTAGTGGGACAGCCCTCCACTACTCACCACAAGCCCGAAAGCCTTGTATTTACAAGGTTTTCGGGCTTGATTTTTGCCCTTTTATACCATAGAATGTAGTTAAAAGTGGCGCGAAGTGGTACTTGGTGTCACGAAGTGGTGGATAAGTTGATAAATGTGTGGATAAATACAGCAAGGGAAAGGAGGTACAGCAGATATGTTCATGGGCGAATATAGTCATAGCGTAGATGCCAAGGGAAGACTTATTGTTCCGGCAAAATTTCGCGAACAGTTAGGCGATCAATTCGTTGTGACAAAAGGCGTGGACGGCTGCTTGTACGTATATTCCCAGGAAGAATGGAAACGCATTGAGGAAAAGTTTCGTGAAGTGAATTTAACGACAAAAGATGCGCGTAAATTCATGCGTTTTTTCTTTGCGGGTGCTGCCATGTGTGAGGTGGACAAGCAGGGACGTATCTTGATTCCATCGGTACTTCGTGATTTTGCAGGCTTGGAAAAAGACGTTGTTCTTGTGGGTGTTTTATCCAAAATCGAAATTTGGGACAAGGATCGTTATGCAGATGCAAGTTCTTATGATGATATGGATGAAATTGTAGAACATATGGCTGAGCTTGGCCTTAGTATTTAGGAGTGGAGACGTAGATGGAATTCAATCATTATTCGGTGTTATTGCCGGAGACAATCGAACAATTACATATCAAAGAAGATGGCATCTATGTTGACGGAACACTCGGAGGCGGCGGACATTCCTTTGAGATTGCCAAGCGTCTGACAACAGGACGTCTGATCGGTATTGATCAGGATTATGATGCGCTTGAGGCTGCAGGCGAGCGGTTACGACCATTTGAAGATCGCGTAACTTTTGTACATAGCAATTATGAGGCAATGGTAGAAAGAGTACACGAACTTGGCATGGACAAGGTGGATGGTATTTTGTTAGATCTCGGTGTTTCTTCGTTCCAGTTGGATACACCAGAACGCGGATTTTCCTATATGGTGGAGGATGCACCGCTAGATATGCGTATGAATCAGGACAATCCAATGACAGCTGCTGATATCGTGAATGACTATGCGGAAGAAGAACTTTACCGCATGATTCGTGATTATGGAGAAGACCGTTTTGCAAAGAACATTGCAAAAAACATTGTAAAAGAACGAAAGAACGGGCGCATTGAGACAGCGGGACAATTAAACCGCATCATTGAAATGTCCATCCCTAAGAAATTGCAGATGACGGGTGGTCATCCGGCAAAACGTACATATCAGGCGATACGAATTGAACTGAATCGTGAATTGGATGTTTTAGCACAGAATTTAGATGCTTTTATTGATTTGTTAGATGATGGCGGAAGAATCTGTATCATAACATTCCATTCCCTGGAAGATCGGATCGTTAAAAACACATTTAAGAAGAATCAGGATCCATGTACATGTCCGAAAGATTTTCCGGTATGTGTATGCGGGAAAAAGTCAAAGGGACGTGTGATTACCCGAAAACCGATTTTGCCGACGGAAGAGGAATTGAAGCAAAATACAAGATCACGAAGTGCAAAACTGCGTGTATTTGAAAGACAACGATAAAAAGACTTTTTGAAATTTAGAAAAGGAGAACGGCTATGACAGAAGTAAAGACATATTATTATACAGAAGGGAATACAGTTCGACAGGTAGCACAGCCGTTACCAGATCGTCATACAAGAGAACGTGAAATCCGAGAGGAACGCGAGAGAAGAAAACGCCAGGAAAGACGTAAAATGCAGAGAATGATGCGTAAAAAACGCATTTATTCTATATATGTTGCAATGGTCGCTACTGCTGTGGTAGGGTTATTTGTTGGTTACATCAATCTGACCAACAGTATTACGACACATATGGATAATATTTCAGCCTTAGAACAGAATATTTCTGATTTGAAGGCATCGAACAATGCAACCGAAAGCCGCATTGCCAGTCAGACGAATCTGGGCGAAATCAAGGCAGTTGCAGTGAACGAAATGGGAATGGTTTATGCAAGTGCAGATCAAATCGTATATTATGATATGGAAAGCAGTGATTACATGAATCAGTATCACAATATTCCGTAGAACAGGAGTTTTTTGATTGACGAGAACAATGCGCAGAACAAATAAAAAACAAATAAAACCAAAGAAACCTAAAAAATTACTTCGAAGAATGCATAATAAACTTTACCTCGTATTTGTCGTATTATGCATTCTTTTTGTGGTTCTGATCATCCGTCTGATGTACATTGAATATACGAGTGGTGAGAAGTACGAAAAGATTGTGCTTTCGCAGCAGGAATACGATAGTACAATCATTCCTTATAAACGTGGAGACATTATGGATAGTAAAGGGACGGTTCTGGCTACGAGTGTAGATGTCTATAATGTTATTTTGGATAATAAGGTTTTGCATGCAAATGAAGATAAAATAGCATCAACCACAGCATATCTGACACAATGTTTTCCGGAGATTACGGCTGACGAAGTGAATGCGCAGATGAACGAACATCCGGAACGCGAATATACGGTGTTGGCAAAACATGTATCTTATGAGCAGAAGTCAGCTTTTGAAGCGTTGATGGAAGGGGAAGATACAAAAGGACAGATTACAGGTGTCTGGTTTGAAAAAGAATATACAAGAACGTATCCTTATCAATCATTAGCAAGTGCGTTGATTGGATTTTCCAATGCAACAACAGGTGTGATTGGGTTGGAAAATCAGTACAATGATACATTGAACGGCACGAATGGAAGAGCTTATGGGTATCTCAACGCGGACAGTAATGTTGAACAGACCGTAATCGAGCCGGAGAATGGGTATTCGCTGGTGACTACATTAGATACAAACATACAGACCATTGTAGAAAGTGCTATTTTACAAGCCAATGAGGAAATGAAGCAGGAGACAGAAGGTGCTACGACAGGTAGTGATAATACGGCAGTGCTTGTAATGAATCCGAAAAATGGAGATGTGCTTGCTATGGCATCATATCCATCGTTCGATTTGAATAATCCGAAGGATCTCAGTGCATACTTTACAGAGGAACAATTATCTGCGATGTCAGATGAAGACAAAATGAATACACTGAATAATCTCTGGCAGAACTATGCAATTTCAAAGACATTTGAGCCAGGATCCACGTTTAAGCCATTTACAGAAGCAATGGGACTGGATTCCGGAACATTACACGGAGACGAAACCTACATCTGTGACGGTGGAGAATGGGTGAGTGGTCATGAAATTGGCTGTGTGAAGCGGACAGGTCATGGAACGGAGGATTTGCGAGGCGCACTCAGAGATTCCTGTAATGATGCGATGATGCAGATGGTACGCTCCATTGGACCGGCGAATTTTGCAAAATATAGCCGGGAATATGGCTTCGGTCAGAAGACCGGTATTGACTTGCCGGGAGAGGCATCGACAGCTTCTTTGATTTTTAGCGAAGAACAATTGGCACAGACGGAATCGAACCTTGCAGTTTCTTCCTTTGGACAGGGCTTTAATGTGACGATGGTTCAGCTGGCATCATCTTTTTGCTCTCTCATCAATGGAGGGGATTTGTATCAGCCGCATGTTGTTAAAAAAGTTGTGGATGATTCCGGCAATACGGTGCAGGAAATCAACCCGGTAGTATTGAAAGAGACGGTTTCCCAGGAAGTAAGTGATACCCTTCGCGACTATATGTACACCGTTGTCAGCGAAGGAACCGGTGCAAAAGCAGCGGTAGAGGGTTATGCGATTGGCGGTAAAACCGGTACAGCAGAGAAGGTTCCACGTGGCTCCGGAAACTATGTGGTGTCGTTTATTGGCTATGCACCTGTGGAAGACCCACAGGTCGTGGTGTATGTGGTTGTTGATGTGCCGCATGTAGAAGCGCAGGATCACTGTTCGCAGTCTTCTTTCATTGCAAAAAATATCTTTTCACAGATTTTGCCGTATTTGAATATTGAACGTATGGAATCTGCTGTAACAGAATAAAATGTGATAAAGCGTTTGATTGAGGCAGTTGATTTGTGGAGCGATTACGTGTATATTCCCACCGAAAAGCAAAACTAGTCGGTGGGATGTTTATTGTAGTTCTGATTTTGCTGGGGGTGCGTGTTGGATATCTGATGGTTTTTCAAGCGAATCATTATGCAGCGCTGGCAGAAGACGTAGAACAGCGGGAACGTAAGGTGAAGGCGGCACGAGGCCGTATTATAGACCGGAATGGAATCGTTCTTGCGTCAAACAAAACAGTGTGTACGATTTCTGTGATACATAGTCAGATACAGGATGAAGATGCTGTGATTGCCTGTTTGACAAAGGAATTAGGGGCTTCAGAAGAGGAAATACGAAAGAAAGTAATAAAGGTTTCTTCGATTGAAAAGATAAAGACAAATGTGCCGAAGAAAATTGGCGAGTCTATCCGGGCATATGATCTTGCCGGTGTGAAAGTGGATGATGATTATAAGCGAGATTACCCCTATCATCAAATTTTATCAAAGGTGTTAGGATTTACCGGTGGCGATAATCAGGGGATTATCGGACTGGAAAGCTATTATGATGAGGTGTTGCAGGGACAGGATGGAAAAATCCTTACCTATACCGATGCCAGAGGGATAGAAGTGAAAGCATTAGGCGAGGTTCGGTTAGAGCCGGAAGCCGGAGATGATCTGTATGTTTCATTGGATTATAATATTTCACGCTATGCAACGCAGCTTGCAGAGAAGACCATGCAGCGCCATGGAGCATCAGCGGTGGAAATGATTGTGATGAATCCGCAAAATGGAGAAATATATACGATGGTCAATGTACCGGAGTTTTCACTGGTAGAGCCATTTGTTTTGCCCGAAGAACAAATGGATGATACAAAAAAGGAATCCGATCTTTTGAATGAGATGTGGCGCAATGATTGTATCAGTGATACGTATGAACCAGGTTCTACCTTTAAGATCATCACAACGGCAGCAGCATTGGAGGAAGGGGTGGTAACACCCGAGGAACCCTTTTTCTGCAATGGGAGTATTATGGTGGAAGATACAAAAATACGCTGCCATAAAACAACAGGTCATGGAAGTGAGGATTTTACTCATGCCATCATGAATTCCTGCAATCCAGTCTTTATTCAGTTGGGATTGCGTCTGGGAGCACAGGGATTTTTTCACTATTTTGATCAATTTCAGATGCTTGGGACAACGGGAATTGACTTGCCGGGAGAGGCAGGAACGATTATGCATCAGCAGAAGAATGTAGGACCGGTGGAATTGGCAACGATATCATTTGGGCAATCGTTTCAGCTGACACCGATGCAGATGGCAACAACGGTATCATCGTTGATTAATGGTGGAAAACGTATTTGTCCTCACATTGCATTGACAAGCAGAAGCAGAGATGGGGAGGTTCATAAACGTTATACCCCGGATGATAAAGGTCGTGTGTTATCAGAAAAGACATCGCAGACATTACGCGGACTTTTATATCAGGTCGTCGCAGAGGGAACAGGGAAAAACGGGCAGGTAGAAGGTTTTGCCGTGGGTGGAAAAACAGCTACTTCGCAGATGCTTCCGCGTGGCAGTGGCAAGTACATTGCATCTTTTATCGGATTTGCGCCGGCGGACGATCCGCAGGTTCTGGCGATTGTAATTATCCATGAACCACAAGGCATATATTATGGAGGTACAATTGCAGCTCCGGTATGTAGCGAGCTGTTTGAAAATATTCTGCCATATCTTGGGGTGGAGCAAATAGAAAAAAATACGGATGGCGCGGTTGCGCAATAAACGTAAAACGCTTATACTATTAAGTTGAGAAAAAATGAAAAAATTGCAAAAGAATGCATAAAAAACAAGGAGTCGTTATGGTTGAAAAAATTTTATTTCCGGTACTTATTTCATTTGGAATAGCAACGCTTTTAGGTCCGATTGTTATTCCGTTTTTAAGAAGACTCAAAGTAGGGCAGACAGAACGTGAAGAATTAGAATCACATCAGATTAAGACAGGAACACCGACGATGGGTGGACTGATTATTTTGGCAGCAGTTGTGATTACATCACTGTTTTATATATCGCGCTATCCAAAGATCATTCCTATCTTATTTTTAACGGTAGGGTTTGGCGTAATTGGTTTTTTAGATGATTATTTAAAAGTTGTATTACGTCGTTCCGATGGTTTGCTGGCATGGCAGAAGATGCTTCTTCAGATTGTGGTTACAACCATTTTTACAGTATATCTTGTTCGTTATACGGATGTATCGCTTGCGATGCTGGTGCCATTTTCGGGTGGACAGTATATTGATCTGGGCTGGCTTGCAATTCCACTGCTATATTTTGCAGTAATTGGAACGGTGAATGGTGTGAATTTTACAGATGGTCTGGATGGTCTGGCATCGTCTGTTACCGTGCTTGTAGCTGTGTTCTTTACGGCTGTAGCTGTCGGTATGCACAGTGGTATTGAACCAATTACCTGCGCTGTTGTGGGAGCGCTTCTGGGATTTTTATTGTTTAATGTTTATCCGGCAAGCGTTTTTATGGGAGATACCGGTTCTCTGGCTCTTGGAGGTTTCGTGGCTGCAACAGCTTATATGCTGCAGATGCCGCTGTTTATATTGATTGTGGGCTTGATTTATCTTGTGGAAGTTCTCTCTGTAATCATTCAGGTATCTTTCTTTAAGATTACGCATGGAAAACGAATTTTTAAGATGGCGCCAATTCACCATCATTTCGAACTTTCCGGTTGGTCAGAGACAAGAGTAGTTGCTGTTTTCTCTATTATTACAGCGTTGCTTTGCCTGGTTGGTTATGCAGCATTGTAAGATATAGGATAAAGATGGAGGCAGATTATGGATATTTCAAATAAGACATTTGTCGTAGTAGGGACAGGAAAAAGTGGTGTCGCAGCAGCCGAGCTTTTGCTGCGTCATGCAAAAAAAGTTTATTTATATGATGGAAACGAAGCACTTGATGTGGCAGCTTTTCGTAAGCAACATCAAAGTCTGGAAGCAGTAGAACTGATTTTGGGAACACTCCCTGCAGAAATCGAAACGACGCTTGATATCGCTGTGTTAAGCCCGGGAGTTCCACTTGATATTCCGGTTGTGGAACAAATGAAAGCTCAGGGGATTTGCATCTGGGGCGAAATAGAACTTGCCTATGTTCTTGGCAAAGGAAAGGTTGTTGCAATTACTGGAACCAATGGAAAGACTACAACAACGACACTTGTCGGACAGATTATGGCAAGACATTTTGCAAAGGTGCAGGTCGTAGGAAATATTGGCATACCTTATACCAGTGTGGTGGAGGATACGACGGAGGATACCGTTGTAGTTGCGGAAATCAGCAGCTTTCAGTTAGAGACAATTCAGACATTTGCACCGAAAGCCGCAGCAATTTTAAATATCACACCGGATCATTTGAACCGCCATCATACGATGGAGAATTATATTGCTGCAAAAGAGAGCATTGTGAAAAACCAAAGCAAAGAGGATGTCTGTGTACTGAATTATAATGACGAAGTGCTGCGTGACTTTGGCAAAACCCTGGAACAAAACGTCATCTATTTTTCAAGTACAGAGGTTTTAGAAGAAGGCCTTTATCTGGATGGCAATGAAATTATGTGGGCAAGAAATGGTGGCAGAGAGGCAATTATTTCTGTAGAAGAACTGCATATTCTGGGTGCACATAATTATGAAAATGCGATGGCTGCGATTGCACTATGTGATGGCATGGGCGTGCCAATGCAAACAATCTGCGATGGACTTCGCGCATTCCATGCGGTAGAACACCGTATTGAATTTGTCTGCAAAAAGAACGATATTGCTTTTTACAATGATTCTAAGGGAACCAATCCGGATGCGGCAATCAAGGGGATTTGTGCGATGAACCGAAAAACAGTTCTGATTGGTGGAGGATATGATAAGGAATCTACCTATGATGAATGGATAGATAGTTTTCATGGAAAAGTCAAAAAATTGATTTTGATTGGGCAGACAGCACAAAAGATAGCGACATGTGCTAAGGCACATGGATTTACGGATTATGTGTTTGCAGATTCCTTGGAAGAAGCCATTACAATAGCATACGAGACAGCAGAACCGGGCGAAGCGGTGCTATTGTCACCAGCTTGTGCCAGCTGGGGTATGTTTGATAATTATGAACAACGTGGAGATATCTTTAAGGAATATGTCAGAAATCTAAAGGAGTAGTATATGGAAAGAACCGTCACCGCGCAAAAGAAAAAAAAGAAGCGAAGCGGATCAAAGAAATTTATAGATTATACATTACTTCTGATCATCGTGTGTATTTTGGGATTTGGGCTGGTTATGTTATATAGTACAAGTGCCTACAATGCAACCTTGAAGTACGGAAATTCTATTTATTATTTGAAAAAACAGGTGATAGCAGCCTGTATGGGTTTTGCAGTGATGTATTTCTGTATTAAAGTGGATTATCATTTTTTTGCCCGTTTTGCAGGCATTGCCTATCTTGCGGCAACCATTCTTTGTCTGGCGGTTAACTTTGTCGGAAGCAGTAGTCATGGTTCGTCCCGTTGGCTCAATATCTTTGGCGTTTCCTTTCAGCCATCTGAGTTGGCAAAGATTGCGGTGATATTGTATCTTGCAGTGGTGATTAGCAAACGACCTATGGCAATGCGTACATTTCAGGGGAATGTAAAGCTGCTGGCAACGATTTTACCGATTTTTTTGGTGGTAGCATACAATAACCTGAGTACAGCAATTATTATTGCCGGTATTGCATTTATTATGGTTTTTATTTCCAGCCCGAAAACAGCACCATTTCTTCTTGGGGTGTTAGGGCTTGCAGCGCTTGCACTGGTTTTCGTCTTTGGTACATATCGTCAGGAACGTTTGCAGATCTGGTTACATCCGGAAGATTTTGATAAAGGCTACCAGACATTGCAAGGACTTTATGCAATCGGATCGGGAGGCTTATTTGGCAAAGGACTAGGGGAGAGTATACAAAAGCTGGGCTTTGTACCAGAGGCACAGAATGATATGATTTTCTCAATCATATGCGAAGAGCTTGGTCTTTTTGGGGCAATCTGCGTGATTCTCATGTATATTATGTTACTTTGGCGATTGCTTCTGATTGCGACAAATGCAAAGGATATGTTTGGTTCATATCTGGTGATTGGCATCATGATTCATATCGCATTACAGGTGATCTTAAATATTGCCGTTGTAACAAATTCCATGCCAAACACTGGTGTGACGCTTCCGTTTATCAGTTATGGTGGTACGTCGATTATGTTTTTGGTCGCAGAAATGGGTGTTGCGCTGAGTGTATCAAAGGATGCACATGTGGAAACATAGAGGGGTAATATGGAATGAAGAAAAAGCATGAGGAACAAAAAAGTCCGCAAAAGAAAAAAAGAAGATTTTCCAAATTTCGATTTTATTTTTTGAATATACTATTGGCGGTTGTTATCGTATGCATCATTGCTGCAATGGCGATTTATGCTTTTTGTACGGTTCATACGGTGAAGGTAAAAGGAAATACCATTTGTTCGGAGGACGAAATCAAGCAGCAGGTGCTGGATGATTCTTATTCCAAGAACACGGTATATGCTTTCATAAAAAATCTTGTAAAGCCGAAAACAGACATTCCATTTGTGGAAAAAGTGAATGTCAAATTAAAAGGATATGATGCACTTGAGATTGATGTTACAGAAAAGAAACTGTTTGGCTGTATTTTGCTTGCAGATAACCAATTGGCATATTTTGATGAGAATGGACAAGTTGTTGAAATCTCAGACCGCGTCGTTGAAAATGTGATGCAGGTATCCGGTGTGACGCTGGAAAAAGCAAATGTTGGCAGCAAAGTGGGGTTAAAAAAAGACCAGTTGTCATTTATGCTGAATCTGTTAAAAATAATGAAAAAATATGAGATTGGCATCAACAGTCTCAGTTTTGATGAACGAGGGCGGATTTTGGTTGCATATGGAGGGATTGTTATTAATGTAGGAGACAAATCTTATCTGGAAGAAAAAATTATGCGACTGCCGCATATTCTGCCGAATATAGAAGGACAGACAGGAATACTACATTTAGAAAACTGGACACCGGACAACACAGATATTGTGTTTGAAAGAGCCAAAGAGTAGTGTTGATAAATTTCAATTTTTTTGAAAAATAGGTTGATAAATTATAGGAAAATAGATATTATAGACTATATGGATTTGTAGAATAGGCTTTATGGGTCAGGCCATGAGCTGTTTTGAGATAGGAAATAGAAGGAGGATCAAGACCTTGCTTGAAATTATGACGAATGAAGCAGATACCAGCGCTAAGATAATCGTAATCGGTGTAGGTGGTGCAGGTAATAATGCTGTAAATAGAATGATTGATGAAAATATTGCGGGTGTGGAGTTTATCGGAATTAATACCGATAAGCAGGCATTAGCACTTTGCAAAGCACCAACATTGATTCAGATTGGTGAGAAGTTGACAAAAGGGTTAGGTGCAGGTGCACAACCTGAGATTGGACAGAAGGCAGCAGAAGAGACAGCAGAAGAGATCGCTGCTAATGTCAAAGGCGCTGATATGGTATTTGTTACTTGTGGTATGGGAGGCGGAACCGGAACAGGTGCTGCACCGGTTGTTGCTAAGATTGCAAAAGAGCAGGGAATCCTTACCGTTGGTGTCGTAACAAAGCCTTTCAAATTTGAAGCAAAGACACGTATGGTGAACGCAGAGTCTGGTATTGAGAGACTCAAGGAAAACGTGGATACTTTAATTGTGATTCCAAATGATAAATTATTAGAGATTGTAGATCGTAGAACCACAATGCCGGAAGCATTAAAGAAGGCGGATGAAGTTTTACAGCAGGCAGTACAGGGAATTACAGACTTGATTAATCTGCCAGCATTGATCAATCTGGACTTCGCAGATGTACAGACCGTTATGAAGGACAAGGGTCTTGCCCATATCGGTATCGGTACAGCTAAGGGTGATGAGAAAGCAACAGAAGCCGTTCGTATGGCAGTGGAAAGCCCACTTTTGGATACAACAATCAATGGTGCATCCCATGTCATCATCAATATTTCCGGAGATATTTCTCTTATGGATGCTAATGCAGCATCTACCTATGTTAAGGATCTTGCAGGAGATTCTGTTAATATTATCTTTGGTGCAAAATATGATGAATCTATGCCGGATGAAGCAACCATTACAGTTATTGCAACTGGTTTGGAAGAGGCTGCAACTGCAGCTCCAAAGCCATCCATGGGAAGTTCTATTTTGAACAATATGCAGTATGCAGGTAGTGTTACAACACCAAAGCCATCAGTATCCGGTTTTGGCGCAGGAGTACATACACAGGCAAGCGTAACACCAACACCTAGACCAGCTGTGACACCACAGACTACAGGTGCTACATCAAATCCAATGGCGGGATTTTCATCTTTAGCAAAGCCACAGACACCGACAAGTACGGTAAAGCAGGAAGATATCAAGATTCCTGAATTTTTAAAGAATACAAGAAAATAATAAAGCGGGCTTGTTTCGACATATTATATAAAGCCACTTCCTTATAATGATACTATCAAAAAGGAGGTGGCTTTTTATTTATGTCGTTTATTTGGATGTGCTGGTTTTGCAAAACCTGCTACTTGACTTAGCAAGTCTGCTGACACTTGGAATCTGGCAGAAAAAAAGAGTGTGCTGGTATCGTATTTTTCCGGCGGCAGTTGTAGGGTGTGTTTTGGGAAGTGCGATGTTTCTTTGCGTGCATCAGTTTTACATCTATGTGATGGGGATTGCTTTGCTTGTGAATCCCTGCATGCTCTGGATTGCCTATGGAAAAAAGAATCCAAAAGAGTGTTTTGTCTGCTATTTTTATCTGATTCTCATCTATTGGGTGCTTGGAGGGGTGGCATCGCTGCTTCTTTTATATCTTCCGGAACGAATGGAAAAAATATGTTTGCCGCTTAGCTGTGTGGTTTTATGCATCACAACGGTATTGGTATCATGGCGTCAAAAAAAGCGACGCCATCTGCGACAAGTTGCATTTTTCGTCTGTGGTCATGTGGAAAAGATGGTTGCACTTGTGGATACAGGAAATTTATTGCAGGATCCATATAGTGGTATGCCGGTCTGTGTGATTTCAGAGCAATATCGGGATGTGTGGGAAATACCACAGGAAAAGGTACGCTATGTTCCTTATGAGACAGTAGCAGGCAGTGCACTTATGGAAGCAGTTGTGGCGGATCGTTTTTTGATACAGGAGCAAGGAGATATGGTTTGTCAAAAAAAGGTGATGATTGGATTTGGTAAAGACTTGCTGTTTCAGGGAAAAAATTATCAGATGATATTACATAAAGATTTTTGTTGGGAGTAAGAAAATGCATATATTGTTTCGATGGCTTACACGGGAAAAAATGGAACTGCTTTACATTGGCGGATGCGATGTGCTGCCGGAACCGTTAGATGCGAAAGAGGAACAACGCTGTATTGAAGCAATGAAAGAACAAAAGGACAAGGAGGCAAAGGAAAAGCTGATCGCGCATAATTTGCGTCTGGTTGTTTATATTGCAAAGAAATTTGATAACACCAAGGTGGGGGCGGAAGACTTGATTTCGATTGGAACCATTGGCTTGATGAAAGCAATTAATACTTTCGATACATCAAAAAGTATCAAGTTGGCGACATATGCATCCCGTTGTATAGAAAATGAAATTCTGATGTATTTACGAAAAAATAATAAACAAAAACTGGAGGTATCAATTGATGAACCTTTGAATGTTGACTGGGATGGAAATGAGTTGCTTCTATCCGATATTCTAGGGACAGAAGAAGATATCATCTATCGGGATTTAGAGACACAGGCAGATTTGAAGCTATTGCACCAGGCATTAAAGACATTAAACGGACGCGAAAAAATGATCATAGAGTTACGCTTTGGATTACATAATAAAGATGGTGTGGAACTGACGCAAAAAGAAGTGGCGGATTTACTGGGGATTTCGCAATCGTATATTTCCCGTTTGGAAAAGAAAATTATGAAGCGACTGCAGCGGGAGATGATACGTCAGGAGAATAGTTGGAAAATAGTGTAAAACCGATGAAAAATGTTGTATAATAAGAAAAACATGAATGACATTTTCTGACGATTGGAGGGGCATATGATTATTGAATTTTTGGGGGCAGCACATGAGGTGACCGGAAGCTGCCATTATGTCGAGGTGGGAGACAAGAAGTTCCTTGTCGATTGTGGTATGGAACAAGGACCGGATATTTATGAAAATCAAGAGATTCCGGTACAGGCAAGCAGCATAGATTATGTGTTTGTGACACATGCACATATCGATCATTCCGGTTTGCTGCCACTGCTTTATGCGCATGGATTTCGCGGTCAGATTTATGCGACTGAGGCAACCACGGAATTGTGTAATATTATGTTAAAGGATAGTGCACATATACAGACATTTGAGGCAGAGTGGAAAAACAGAAAGGCGAGACGTGCAGGCAGGCCGGAAATTACACCACTGTACACCGTTGAGGATGCGGCTGGCGTTATGGAATTGTTTGTGCCAATGCACTATCATGAAAAATTCCAGGTGTGTGATGAAATCAGTGTACGTTTTGTGGATGCAGGACATTTACTTGGCTCATCATCCATTGAAATCTGGCTGACGGAAGAGGGAGAACAGAAAAAAATTGTCTTTTCCGGTGATATTGGACAGGGGAATAAGCCGCTGATTAAGGCACCGGAATATATAGAAGAAGCAGATTATGTATTGGTGGAATCTACATATGGGGATCGTGTACATGAAGTGCCGATTGATTTTGCCAAAGCACTTGCAGATGTGATGCGCCAGACTTTTCAGGCGGGAGGAAATCTGGTCATTCCGGCATTTTCCGTTGGCAGAACGCAGGAAATGCTTTATTTTATCCGTCGAATTAAGGAAGAGGGCATGCTCTCGGATATAGAAGATTTTGAAGTGTATATGGATAGTCCGCTTGCAGTTGAGGCTACGGCTGTCTTTCATAGCAATGTGGCAGAATGCTTTAGTGAGGAAGCAAAAGAAATCATTGCGGCAGGAAAAAATCCGATTCGTTTTCCGGGACTGAAAATGGCAGTTACAAGTGATGAATCTAAAATGATTAATTTTGATATGAAACCAAAGGTGATCATTTCTGCATCAGGTATGTGCGAAGCGGGTCGTATCCGCCACCATTTGAAACACAATTTGTGGCGGCCGGAATGTACCATTCTTTTTGTTGGATACCAGGTTCCAGGGACATTAGGCTTTCATCTGCTGAATGGTGCTAAGGAGGTAAAGCTTTTTGGCGAGACCGTACATGTCGAAGCACGTATTGAAAATTTGCCGGGAATCAGCGGACATGCAGACCGGAATCAGCTGCTTACCTGGATAGGTCATTATACCTCAGCTCCGGAAAAAATCTTTGTTGTACATGGGGAGGATGCAGTATGTGACTCGTTTGCAAGAGCCATCCATGAACAGTATGGATACGATGCGCTTGCACCATATTCGGGAGACCGCTTTGATCTTGTTACAGGCATGTGTATTGAGGAAGGTAATCGCAAACTTATTCAGAAAAAGAAAGAATCTTCCAAAGCGTCTACAAATGTCTTTGCAAGGCTTTTGGCAGCGGGAGAACGTTTGCTTCGCGTTATACATGGATGCGAGGGAATGCCAAACAAAGAACTTGCAAAGTTTGCAGACCAGATCAATGCACTGAGTGACAAGTGGAGCAAGTAAGATAGCGTTCCATAGATTTTAATGCGTTTTTTTCGAGGCGGGACACCTGGGCTTGTGAAATCTGGATTTCAGAAGCCACTTCCATCTGGGTCTTGCCTTCGAAAAAACGCAATTTTATGATGTGTGACTCGCGCGGCGAGAGTGTATCAAGAGCATCATTTAGGGAGAGATACTCAATCCAGTTCTCTTCCTTATTTTTTTTGTCACTGATCTGATCCATGACATATAAGGTGTCACCGCCATCGTTGTAAATCGGGTCATAAAGAGATAGCGGACTTTGCATGGCATCCAGTGCGTAAATCATATCATCAAGTGGGATTCCGGCGGCGTCTGCAATTTCAGCCATAGTCGGTTCTGTCGTACAGTTTCTTAGAAGTGCCTCCTTGGCAACGATTGCTTTGTAAGCAGTATCGCGCAGGGAACGGGAGACACGGATACTACTTGAGGTGTCGCGCAGATAACGGCGCAGTTCACCAATAATCATGGGTACAGCATATGTGGAAAATTTTACATTCATCGTAGGGTCAAAATTATCAATGGATTTGATAAGACCGATACATCCGATTTGAAAAAGATCATCCAGATTTTCTCCGTGATTGGAAAATCGTTTTAAAACACTAAGCACCAGACGAAGGTTTCCTTTGATATACGTTTCGCGTGCTTCAGTATCACCAGCTTTGATTTTCTCCCAAAGTTTTTCTTTTTCTTCTTCTGACAGTAATGGTAATTTGGCAGTATTCACGCCACAAATCTCAACTTTATATGCGCTCAAGAAAATGCCCTCCTACTCATGTTGTCTCTTTATAGTGTTAACAAGTAGAAGAAATTTTATGCACAAAAAGTTTGGAGCGATATGTTTGAAGGGCGCAAAATATAGTATTTTTTGTTGAACGTAGGGTAAAGTTTTTGTAGAAAAAATTGCCTATTTTTACAATAAATAACTCAAAACTATAATACGAAAAGAAAAATATATGCTATCTTTATCCCCAAGAGAAAGATTGGCAGGAGGATGAAACATGGAAACAGCAAAAATAAAAGAATTGGTCTCCAGAATGACTCTGGAGGAGAAAGCATCTTTGTGTTCCGGGCTTGATTTCTGGCACACAAAAGGAGTGGAACGTCTCGGAATCCCTTCGGAAATGGTCTCAGACGGACCTCACGGACTCCGCAAGCAGGACGATAAAGCAGACCATTTGGGAATCAACGACAGCATTCAGGCTGTTTGCTTTCCGGCGGGATGTGCAACCGCATCCAGCTTTAACCGTGAGCTGGTGACAAAACTTGGAGAAACACTGGGGGAAGAGTGTCAGGCAGAAAATGTAAGCACAATCTTAGGCCCGGCTATGAACATTAAGCGTTCCCCACTGTGCGGACGTAATTTTGAATACTATTCAGAGGACCCGCTTGTGTCAACGGAAATGGCAGGTGCGCTTGTCCACGGCGTCCAGAGCAAACATATCGGAACAAGTCCGAAGCATTTTATGGCAAATAACCAGGAATATCACCGCTTAACAAGCTCTTCAGAAATGGATGAACGCACCATGCGTGAAATTTACCTTGCTTCTTTTGAAGGAATGGTAAAGAAGGAAAAGCCGTGGACCATTATGAACGCATACAACAAGCTGAACGGCACATACCTTTGTGAAAACAAAGAAATGCTCACAGATGTGCTCCGCAGGGAATGGGGATTTGACGGCTATGTAATGACAGACTGGGGTGCGATGAATGACCGTGTGGAAGCTCTGAAAGCAGGCTGCAATCTGGAAATGCCGTCCTGTGAAGGCGCTACGGATGCGGAAATCGTTGCCGCAGTACAGGACGGAACACTGGATGAATCTGTACTAGACAAGTCCTGTGAAGAATATTTGAATGTTATTTTCAAATTTGAGGAAAACAGAGACAAAAACGCGGTATTTCAGCATGAAAAAGACCATGAGACAGCCCGGGAAATCGAAGAGGAGTGTATTGTGCTTCTGAAAAATGAGGATGCGCTTCTCCCGTTGTCCGCAGACAAAAAGGTGGCTTTTATCGGCAAATACGCCGAGGAACCACGCTATCAGGGCGGCGGAAGTTCCCACATCAACAGCTTTAAAACAGAATCTGCAATGGACGCCGTAGAATTTCTCGCAACTGTAAAAAAGGAAAACATCACATTTGCCAAAGGCTTTGATGATGTTGAGGATAAAGCGGATGAAGCATTGGTTGCAAAAGCCGTAGAGGCTGCTGCTAATGCGGACGTGGCGGTAATCTTTGCCGGACTGCCGGACAGCTTTGAATCCGAGGGGTATGACCGGAAGCATCTTGGGATGCCGAACTGCCAGAACGCACTGATTGAAGCGGTGGCGGAAGCACAGCCGAACACCATAGTTGTGCTTCACAACGGCGCTCCGATAGAAATGCCGTGGCTCGGAAAAGTAAAAGCCGTGCTGGAAGCCTACCTGGGCGGACAGGCTGTGGGCGGCGCAGTGGTCAATGTGCTTTACGGAAATGCAAATCCAAGCGGACGATTGGCGGAAACATTCCCACTTCGGATACAGGATACGCCGTGCTATTTGAATTACGGCGGAGAACATGACAAATCGGTTTATTCAGAGGGCGTATTTGTGGGATACCGCTATTACACATCCAAAGAAATGGAAGTCCTGTTCCCGTTCGGATACGGATTGTCTTATACGACATTTTCTTACGGCAATCTTACGGTGGACAAAAAGGAGTTTAAGGAAAGCGAAAAACTGCTGGTATCCGTAGACGTAACAAATACAGGCGCATGTACAGGAAAGGAAGTCGTACAGCTTTACGTAGCGCCGAAGGGCGGAACAATCATCCGCCCGGTACGGGAGTTAAAAGCATTTGAAAAAACAGAACTTGCACCGGGTGAGACAAAAACTGTCACCTTTGAACTTGACAGCAGAGCCTATGCATACTGGAATACGGAAATCCATGACTGGCATGTGGAGACCGGAGCCTATGAAATCCAGATTTGCCGGAATGCACAGGAAGTGCTTCTGTCAGAGGAAGTACAGGTAGAATCAGAAACCGTCCTGCCGAAAGTGTATACCCTCAATTCCACAATGGGAGAAATCATGGCGGACCCGAAAGGAAAAGCCATATTGGAACAGGCAATGGGTGAAATGGAAGGAATGGACGGCGAGAGTGCAGAGGAACAGATGCATGATGATTCCGGAGTGATCAACGACGAAATGATGGCGGCAATGATGGAAGCCATGCCGCTCAGACAGATGCTGAGTTTTGTACCGGGAGTGACAAAGGAAGCGCTGAACCAGCTTGTTGCAGCGCTAAACGCAGCAGAATAAACATCCGGGTGACAGCAAAGGTTCACCCGGAGGTTTTTTGAAAAATTGTGTTACAAAATTATAATAATAAATTTATATTTATAATACGGAATACTCTTCAACTGTTAGAATAGTAAAAAAATGAACAAGCTGCATTAGGGAGGCCTGTATGAAAAAAATATCTTTAAACCAGAATTGGCAGTTTGCCAAAGGAACCATAACAATGATGGAGTTAATGATGGGAAACGCAGGAAATATAGAAAATATTGATTTGCCCCATGATGCCATGATTTATCAGGAAAGAACTCCGGCAACTGCGAATGCACATCAGACAGGATTTTATCCGGGCGGTGAATATACTTACATGAAAAAGTGGGAGATTCCGGAAGCGTGGAGGGGATGTACAGTTGTTTTGGAATTTGAAGGTGTTGCAGATACCTGCCGTATTTATATGAACGGGGATCTTGTAACAGAGCATGTGAATCCATATACAGGCATTTTTGCAGACGTCAGCGGTTATCTGAAGTATGGACAGGAAAATGAACTGAAAGTAGAAGTATGCAGTATAGAGCAGTCCAGCCGCTGGTATAGTGGCGCGGGGTTATACCGTCCTGTGTATGCATGGGTGGGAAAGACTGTGCATATTCCTGCTCAGGGGGTGCGTGTTACAACAAGAGAAGCTGACTGTGAGGCGGCAGTCGTGGAAGTAGAGGTTCCAATCTGTAATCGGGGAATAGTTTCCGAAACGGTACAGGTGGAAATTACATTGACCGGACCGAATGGGGCAGAAGCAGCCGCAGAGCACATACCGGTAACTGTTTTTGGAGAAAGCACGCAGATGTGCTGTCAGCGTTTGCTTGTAGAACATCCTGCATTGTGGAGTGATGAAACACCAAATCTATACTCCTGCCGGATTACAATTTCTGAGGATGAGAATCCAATAGACAGTGTAAATATTTCAACAGGAATCCGTACACTTCGACTGAATGCAAAAGATGGTCTGTTAGTGAACAGTAAACCAACGAAACTGAGGGGAACCTGTATTCACCATGATAATGGGATTATCGGAGCGGCAACATTTTCGGATGCGGAGTATCGGCGCTGCCGCCAGATGAAGGAAGCCGGATTTAACGCTCTTCGAAGTGCACATCATCCGATGAGTAAGGCAATGCTGGATGCCTGTGATAAGCTGGGCATGTTGGTGATGGATGAACTGAGTGATATGTGGACTCGGACAAAGAATCCCCATGACTATGCAAATTATTTTCCGACACATTGGAAGCAGGATGCATGGGACATGGTGGAAAAAGACTATAATCATCCATGCGTGATTTTGTATTCGACCGGAAATGAGATTCCGGAGGCGGGCACTCCAAAAGGGGCAGAATGGAATCGGAGGATTCATGCAGAAATGAAACGGCTGGATGCCACACGCTATACAACGAACGGAATCAATGGTCTGATGGCAGGAAATGACCGAATGGGCGAAATTATGTGTCAGGCTACAGGGATGACTCCGGAGCAGCTTGAAGCGATGCAGCAGCCGGATGAGCAGAAGCGTGGAGGCGCAGATGAAATCAATGGGATGGCTGAGGTTATGGTGGGACCGTTGGCAGATGCGATTGCCACCAGTCCGATTCTGGAAGAAATGATAGGAGAATTTGCTGCGGCAAATGACATTGCCGGATATAATTATCTGACGGCATTACATGAAGAAGATCACATACGTCATCCGAATCGGGTTGTGCTTGGCACAGAGACTTTTCCGGCGGACATTGTTCATTTGTGGGATATCGTAAAGCGCAATCCACATGTGTTAGGAGACTTTACATGGACCGGATATGATTATCTGGGAGAAGCCGGATGCGGTATATTCCATTATAATGGAGGAGTGAATTTTTCAGCGCATTGGCCGGACAGACTGGCAGGTATTGGTGACATTGATATTCTTGGTGATCGTAAACCAATCAGTTATCTGCGGCAGGCAGTGTTCGGACTTGGTCATGCACCGTCTATCGGTGTGCTTCGGATGGATAAGGCAGGAATTGAAGTCGGAAAGACACCGTGGATGTGGAAGGATAATCTTGCAAGCTGGACATGGCCGGGATATGAAGGGGAAACAGCAAGTGTGGATGTTTATGCCAATGCAGATGAGGTAGAACTGTTCTTGAATGGGGAAAGTCTGGGACGAAAGTCGATTGGCGGAGTATATGTTGTGACGTATGAGGTACCTTATCATCCGGGAAAGCTGGAGGCAGTCAGTTATCTGAACGGAGTGGAGGCAGGCCGGACTGTCTTACAGACAGCAGGGAAAGCGGTGAAACTTAAGGTTGAAGCTGACCGGAATGAACTTCCTGCTGACGGAGAAAGTCTTACTTTCGTAAAAATCAGACTGGAAGACGCAGCAGGAAATTTCAATCGTCGGGAAAGTGCAGCAGTTACAATTAAAGTAGAGGGATGTGCTGCATTGCAGGGATTCGGAAGTGCAGACCCGAGTTGCGAAGGAAGTTACCAGTCTCATACATGGAATACCTATGACGGCAGTGTAATGGCAGTAATCCGGGCTGCAAAATGTCCGGGGAAGGCAGTCGTAACCATTTCAGCGGTAAATTTTGCAGAAGAAAAAATCGTTCTGAACATCAAATAGAAAGATGCCCCGCCTGGTATATTAGTAGATTTTATGAGTCTGATTTCGATACTGTGTCGGAGTCAGACCATATTTTTTCTTAAATACAGTCTGAAAGTAAGCCTGACTGGAAAAACAAAGATAGTTACTGATTTCACTTAATGTCTTATCCGAATACGTCAGGAGACTTTTTGCCTCTTCCAGCTTACACCGCATAATGAAGCTGCAGACATCGAAGCCGAGCTCTTTTTTGAACTTGTTTGTCAAATAAGAGCGGCTTCTTCCGATATGCTCAGCTACATCGCCAACCTGAATGGATTCGTTGATGTGGCGAGTAATAAACTGAATACATTCAAATATTTCCAGAGACATTCCCCGAGGAATTTTATTTTGCGAAACCCGTTCCGTAAAATCAATCAGCATAGAATAAGACAAGGTTTCAATGTGGGAAATATTCTGCAGCTTTTCACATTCACGGATATATACATCGGCAAGCTGGTAAGCCTGTTCCATATCCATTCCTCCGGCAATGGCACTTCTTGTAACAATTGCGACAGTTGTAATGAAAATATTCTTTTCCTGCCGGAGGGAGTTGTCAGCTATAAGACCACCCGATAATTCGGAGGGGGTTTTTAACAATGTTTTCATTTTTTCGACGTCTCCATTTTGAATATACTGCAAAAGTTTCTGTTCAAACCGATAGGTATTATGAAAATGCTGTTCTTCCTTTGCATTCATCACCTGATTGGAATGTACATTGGAAAACTCGCTGATGCTGCTTGTGTTTTCCAGATTAAAATGCTGTCCAACAGAAATATATTCATCGTTGAAACACAGGTGAAGCCAGGCAAGTGTCTGGAGAAACCGGTTAAAGGAAATCTGAGGAATATTGACCAGAAATTGGAGGATATCCGGTTTGTGTTCCTGACTGATTGCCCATTCCTGCATGAAAGTGCGAAGTGTAAGGTCTGATATAGGTGTGCTGAATACAGGTCCAATGATGATTACGCAATCAGCATGCTCCGGCTTTATATAACCATAATAGCCGAAGGACTGCGAGATAAAATAGTCCGGGTTTTTTGTGATATGTAGGAAACCGGACAGGATGCCTTTGAAAACAGACGGGTCTTCCAAAATCGAAGGAAAGGAACAGTCATCGTCGTGTGAGGCGTGGTAATAGCCAATCGGTATGGAGGTTGATGCATAAAATAATTCGCAAAATGCCTTTAAATCAGTGATCATGGAAGACTCCTTTCCAGGTAAAAATGTACTTTTAAACTCTCTTTGAAATGGATGTAATACTAATTATAAGGCGTTCTATTTATGAAAACAAGGACAAAATTGAAATATTGCAATCAATATTGTAATACAAAAACTATATGGTTTGATATTTTATAGATAACTCAATGAAAGTATTTAAAGGGAGGACTCAACATGGGAATGGAAGATTTTTGGGAACAGCTTCCGACAGGAAAAGAAGATAAACCTTTGCTTTTTGAAATGGGACCGCTGGAGTACGATTTTCATGATATTGACGGATTGTATTTTATGCTGGATCGTCGGCTATCCGGCTGTCTGCTTATGATGTGGGCAAAGCCGATGAATCCGGATATTCAGGGAACCGTCACCTTAGATAGCAGGGTGGTATCCGGCTGTATCAACCAATATATGGAAGTTATGGGGAATATGTGGGTGCTTGGAATTCCGCTTCGGGGACTTGTGACAGAGTACGGTCGGGAATATCAACTTCACGTGGAAGGCTTTGTGGATATGGATGGGAATGAAATGAATCCGCAGGATTTTACGGTCAGAGGTGTGGAAAAAGTGAAACCGAAGCCGGAAGATGCAGCACATGAACAGATTGCACTGGAAGCCGCCAGGGAGGGAATCGTTCTTTTGAAAAATGAGGCGGAAGTTCTTCCACTGAAGAAGGGAACGGTATTGAATCTGTTTGGCAGAGGTGTTCACGAATTTCGTATCGGAGCAGTGGGGGCAGGCAAAATCAATCCTCGCTACAGTGTTAATTTTGTGGAGGCTGTCAGGGAAGAAGAAGCTTATTCACTGAATGAAGAACTGGTTGAATTTTACGGTTGCGACAGGGATGAGATACCGGAGGACGAGATGTTGATGCGTGCAAAGAAATTGTCCGATATGGCAATCGTGTTCCTGACACGTGCAGCAGGAGAAAACCAGGATGCTTCCACGGCGAAAGGGGAATACTATCTGAGCGAGGCTGAAGAAGCACTTATTGCAAAAGTAACGGATACATTTGCAAAGACAATTGTGATTTTAAATGTCGGATATCCGATTGATGTGACATTTGCAGAAAAGTATGCAGTTGCAGGACTTATATATTCGGGATTTGGTGGAATGCTTGCAGGACCGGCACTTTTGGATATCCTGAGCGGGGCTGTAAATCCGTCAGGGAAGCTGCCGGATACATGGGCAAAGGATTATTTTGATATTCCGTCGTCGAAAAATTTCTATGACTGTGTGGATAAAACACGTCTGACAGCAGATGAAAATATATATGTGGATACTTGTTACGAGGAAGACATTTATGTGGGATATCGTTATTTTACAACATTCAGGAAAAAAGCGGCGTATCCGTTTGGCTACGGATTAAGTTATACGGAGTTTTGTATCAGGCAGGAGAATATTCGATTTGACGGGGAAATACTGGAACTGGATGTATATGTGAAGAATGTCGGGGAAAAAGCCGGAAAAGAAGTTGTTCAGGTTTATGCAGGCAAACCGGAATCAGAATTGGAGCAGCCGGAAAAAGAACTGGTATTCTTTGAAAAAACAAAGGAACTGCTTCCGGGAGAGGAACAGAAGATTCCTGTTCATGTTCCGGTGAAAGTATTGACTTCATATTCGGAAGAAAAAGCGGCGTATATTTTATCAAAAGGATATTACCGTATTTATGTGGGAAACAGTATTGAAGCAGCGGAATGCGGCGGATTCGATGAACAAGAAACAAGAATAATCAAACAGGTAACCAATCTGCTTTGCTGCGATTACAAATTTACAAGATTATCCAAAACAAATCCGGATGATACATGGCCGACAGGAGCGCATTCCGGAGTGGTCAAAAATAAGTTGACATTTTTGCCTTATGAGAAGAGGAAACATTATCCCGCAAAGTTTGATATGGATAAACCGGAAGAGAAGGTAACATTTGATGCTGTAAGAAAAAATCCGTCACGTGCGGCTGAGTTTGTGGCACAGATGTCAACGGAGGAACTTGCCCGCATCAGCGTCTGTGCCTCGGCAGGATGGGGAATGGAAGGTATCGGTGAGGCAGGTCGTGTATTTCAGACAGAAGGATATGATTTGCCGGACTTTCCGGTGAGCGATGGAAACAGCGGAGTCAATCTGAACATCAAAAATATTGGAATGCCGTCAGGCGTTACAATCTGTGCTTCGTTCAATAAAGAATTATCGAAAGCAATCGGGTGTGTAATCGGGGAAGAAGCGAAGGCATTGGGCATGCCGCTGGTTCTTGCCCCGGCATTTAATATTCACAGAAATCCGCTAAATGGACGACAGCCGGAATATTTTTCGGAAGACCCGTATTTGTCCGGTGTCATGGCCGGATTTTATGCAAAAGGATTGGAAGGAGCCGGGGTTGGAAGCTGCTATAAACATTTTATCGGGAACAACTGTGAATCTTCCAGAAAGCGAAATCAGAGTCTGATTTCCGAACGTGCAATCCGGGAAATTTATTTTCGAACTTTTGAATATGCGATGGATGTTCATATGCCAGCCAGCTTTATGACGGCGTATAATGCGGTAAACGGCTGCCCGACAGCAGCGGATGAAGAACTTCTACAGGGGCTTCTCAGAGAAGAAAATGGGTTTGCCGGTTTTGTAATGACGGATTGGACAACCTATGACAGTGTAGATGTGGCAGCAATGGTACAGGCGGGAAACTGCTGGATTACGCCGGGCTCTAATGATGATACATATACCGGTCAGATAAAGAAAGGATTGGAGAACGGTACCATAGACACGGCAAGACTTCAGGAGAATGTTACCGCTCTGATTCGTACAATGGCAAAATTTTCATAGAATAGAAAGAATCAGAAAAACAAAAAGAAAGAGAGGAAATGTATATGATTCGTGATTTGACAATAGAATACAGAAAAAATCCGATAGGAATCGATGAGAAACCACGTTTCTCATGGAAGCTGGAGAGTGAAAAGCAGGATGTTGTGCAGACAAACTACCAGATTCAGGTTGTCAGCGGAGACAGACTTATCTGGAACAGTGGCCGGGTGGAAAGCGACCAATCCGTTCTGGTGCCATATAATGGTGCTGCATTGAAAGAGATGACTGTTTATCAGGTGCAGGTCAGTGTATGGGATAATTACGGAGAGCTGGGACAGGTGACAGGAAACTTTGAAACCGGTTTGATGAGCGAAGAAAACTGGAATGCAAAATGGATTACCCATACACTTCCGGCTGAAGAGACGGCATGTCCGGTATTTGTCCGCAGCTTTTCTCTGGACAGACCGGTGAAGAGAGCAAGGCTGTATGCGACCGCCTGTGGTGTATATGAGGCATTTATTAATGGAAGGAAAACAGGAGACTTGTTCATGGCTCCGGGCTGGACATCTTATCATCACCGACTGCAGTATCAGACTTATGATATTACGGAACTCCTGGAAAAAGATAATGATATTACGGTTACTGTAGGAAACGGGTGGTATAAGGGAGAACTCGGGTTTGATGCAAGACCGAATATTTACGGCGACAGAACTGCTTTGCTGGCAATGGTGCGTATTGAGTACGAAGACGGGGAAACTATCTGCATCGGTACTGATACGGACTGGCATGTGGAAACAGGAGAAATTCTGTTTTCCGAGATTTATCACGGTGAGATACAGGATTATACAAAAGAAAGAAGGCAGGTGGGAAAGGCAGTTCTGTTTGAACATACGGATGATATCGGGCAGATTGTGGCGCAGGAATCCGAGCCGGTCCGGGTAACGAAACGGTTTGATGTAAAGGAAAGGATCGTGACTCCAAAAGGAGAATTGGTGTTTGATTTCGGACAGAATATGGCAGGACTGGTAGAAATAAGACTTCCAAAACTTATTGGAGACAGATTAGTTATTCGATATGCAGAAACACTGGATAAAGATGGAAACTTCTATACAGAGAATCTGCGGACGGCAAGATGTACAGATACATTCGTATACGGAGAAAAGCAGGTGGGAATGCTTG
This sequence comes from uncultured Pseudobutyrivibrio sp., assembly GCA_900546435.1. Lineage (GTDB taxonomy): Bacteria > Bacillota > Clostridia > Lachnospirales > Lachnospiraceae > Pararoseburia. The sequence continues at coordinate 31,990 of URCQ01000006.1, forward strand.
TGATGCCGCACTTCACTTTCCACGGATTCCGTTATATTTGTGTGGAAGGCGCAGGAACGGAAACAGAGGCATCGGATTTTACGGCATGTGCAATGCACACAGACATGCAGCCGACAGGAACATTCACATCCGACAACACGTTGGTGAACCAACTGCAGAGTAATATACAGTGGGGACAGAGAAGCAACTTCCTCGATATTCCGACAGACTGCCCACAGAGAGATGAACGGTTGGGCTGGACCGGAGATGCACAGGTATTCTGTGGTACAGCCGCCTACAATTTTCACACAGCACTATTTTTCCGAAAATGGCTGCGGGATATGGCGGCAGAGACCAATTCGGAGTGGGGCGTACCTCATGTTGTTCCGAATATTCTCGGAAATCAAGCGGGAGCAGCGGCATGGAGCGATGCTGCGACAATTATTCCGTGGACGATTTATAAGGTTTACGGGGATAAAGAGATGCTTGCGGAGCAATTCCCGATGATGAAGAACTGGGTGGATTATATACATGCGAGAGTCTCGAAAAACGGATTGTGGCAGAGTGGATTCCAGTATGGAGACTGGCTGGCGCTGGACATAGAATTCGGAAGCACCGACCGGACAGGAGGAACGGACAAATATCTGGTGGCAAATGCTTATTATGCATATTCGACCAGGATTGTGCGGGATGCTGCGGATGCATTGGGGTATGCAGAGGAAGCAAAAGCATACGGTGACTTATATGAAAAAATAGTAGAAGCCATTCATGTGGAATACGTGACAAGAAGCGGACGAATGGTCAGTGAGACACAAACAGCCTGTGTGCTGATGCTGTACTTTGACTTGATAAAACCGGAATTTCGTAATCGGATTTTGGAGACATTGGAGTTAAATATCGGGGCACACCATAATCATCTGACGACAGGTTTTGTGGGTACACCGTATCTGTGTCATTGTTTGTCAGAAAACGGTCTTCACGGGTTGGCGGATGAAATCTTTATGAAAGAAGATTTTCCGGGCTGGCTCTATGCAGTAAAGAAAGGCGCAACGACAATCTGGGAGCGTTGGAATTCCATTCTGCCAAATGGGGATTTTGACGAATCAGGTATGAACTCCCTGAACCATTATGCGTACGGTTCGATTGGAAGCTGGCTGTACGAAAAAGTTGCAGGAATACGCTGTATGGAACCGGGATATAAGAAAATACGGATTCAGCCGACTCTGACCAAGGGAATGACAGAGGTGTCCGCAACTTATGAATCCATATATGGAACAATCGTAAGTGCATGGAGCTGTAGAGAAGGAAAAATCTGTGTGGATGTGCAGATTCCGGTGAATACAACGGCTGTTATCCAGCTTCCGGAGAAAGAAGCGGAATTTACGGTTGGTTCCGGCAGATATCATTACGAGTACAAGACGGATACCAATCTGAAATTCGAAAAATATTCGTTGGAGTCAACACTCGGAGAGTTGGTCGCCGAAGAACTTGGCCGCAGTATGTTTGAAGAAATGATGCCGGGAATGCTGGAAGACCCGCTGATTCAGTTTGCATTGTCCATGACCATATCCGATCTGCTTGTGCAGGATGCACAGGCAAAGCCGATGTATCTGGCAGTCATTGATGCGCTGAACGCTGCCGAAGGATAGTTCAGGTCTGCAAATTCAAAATTATAAAAATTAAGCTAAAATTAAAATACGGACAAATAGGAATGTGATATTTTAAGCTTACAAGATATCAAGGAAATGTGATACGAAATGAAGGAGGAACACAATGAGTAAAAAACCATTAGGAAAAGACAAATTTGGCGTTCAGAAAGTAATGCGCGTGAAGGATTACTTCGGAGATGCTATGGGACAGTTCGCATTGAATGCAATGTCCGCACTGGTAGGACAGCTTACATACTTCTATACGGATAAGGTTGGCATGGCTGCTGGGGCGACTGCAACAATGTTTATTGTCTGTAAGATTATTGACGCATTTACAGACCTGATTATGGGAAATATCATTGACCATACAAAACCGGGAAAAGAAAAATATCGTCCGTGGCTTTTGAAAGCGGGAATTCCGGCAGGTATTGTAATGGTTCTGATGTTTACGGTGCCGAAAATAGGAGATATGGGACAGATTATTTACGTGGCAATAACGAACATTCTTCTGACAGCAGTATTATATACGGCAATGGCAATCCCTTATAATTCGCTTATGACCGTTCGTACGAACAGCCAGGAAGAACGAGGCATCATGGGAACATGGAGAGCGGCGACCGGTTATGTGGCAGGTATGATATTTGCAATCTGTATGATTCCGATTACGAATGCACTGGGCGGAAACCAAAATGCATGGATTAAATTTGGCTTTATTATGGGAATTATTGTAATACTGGCAGCCTTGATTTGTTATGTAACAAGCCGTGAGACAGCAACAGAGGCAGGAGCGGTAGTAGAAGCGAAAGAAGAGGATGAAGAAGTGATTCCGTTTAAGGAAGCGCTTGGAAAGCTGTTCCACAACAAATACTGGGTGATTGTTCTTGTGGTGAATCTGCTCTCATGCATTATATATGGTCTTTCAGCGGGTGCGGGAGTATATTACTGTAAATGGATTTTCGGCAATGACAACCTGGTCGGCGTTCTCGGAGGAATCGGAATGATTCCGACCCTGTTAGGATTCATACTTGTAGGACCGATGATTAAGAAACTTGGTGTTGTGAAAACACTGCTGGTGAGCTTTGCAATGGGTGCAGGAGCAAATATACTGCTTCTCTTCACAAAAGACATCTTTTTCTGCTACGCATTATTCGGAAGTATTACAACATTTGCAACCATTCCGATGATGTGTCTGGTTGGAGTTATGACGTCAATGTCAATTGATTATAATGAATATAAATATGGTGTAAGAATGGTAGCAACCTCCAACAGTGCATCCAGCTTTGGCGGTAAAGTGGGAAGCGGACTCGGAACATCTATCATCGGCTGGTTCCTTGCGGCAGTCGGCTATGATGCTGCACAGACTGTAGCGCCGGCAGCTACAAAAATGGCAATTTACGGATTCGCTATTGTAACACCGTTAGTGATATTTGTTATTATGTTTATTCTTGTAAGCAAGTTTGATCTGGAAAAAACACTTCCTGCAATGAAAGAAGAAATTGCAAAAAGAAAAGCACAGACATTATAAAAGGATTATGCCGCTTCTAAAATCAGATTTCTTAGGGCGGGATGGATTTGTCAAATGTTTTTGACAAAAGCCAATATCAGTGAAATCGTCAAAGAAATAAATGAGGCAGTCGGCAATATGTCGGAATGTCTGGAAGAGACAACCGAGTTCCTTGAGAAGAGCGTATCTGTTGATTACAAAGAATTTGAACAGGTAAGCGAACAATATAAGGATGATGCGAATGTATTTAAGAACAGTATGGAAGGAATCAAGACATCCATGGCACAGCTCGCAGGGGCAATCGAACAGATCGCCAGTGCTTTAAGCGGTATCAATGATACGGTAGGCGAATCTTCTGTCGGTGTCATGGATATTGCAGAAAAAACTTCTAACATGGTTGAGAAGACATCGTCCACAACGGATAAGGTAAAAGAATGTTATCAGTGTGTAAATGAACTGAGAGATGTTGTAAATAAATTTACATTAGAGTAATGCTTTGGACGAAATTAATGAAGAAATTCGTCAGGCTCGTTATGGAGGTGACGAATAAATGATTTGTTATGCTGTGATTGATACAAATTTGTAGTAACAGTAAATCAAAAAAGATAGAAATAGAGCACCAATCAGAAATGGTTGGTGCTTTTATTATGCAGAACTGAATGCGTTTGCATTGCTTTTCGAGTTTGATGGGGATGTGAAGCGTATCAGACATGTGCTTTATAACTGCTCTGTCAGCAGACCGGGAAACGAGGGCAAGACCAATGAGGATTCTAAAGAGGTACAGCCAGAAACGCTTACCATTAAGGCTACACCTCTTCCAACTGGAGTGGTGAAGGCGAAGACTGGTAATGAATCGGATACTCTGTCTATTAATTTCCTACAGTAAATTTACACTACCTTTGTCGAAAAAATATTGGAGTTTCCTAGTAGGAGATGTATAATATAAGTATTATACGGGTATGGGAAACGAATTATTCTTTTGATGAAGCGAAAGGAGTATGAGGAGGAGACCTATGAAAAAGGATGATACAAAAGAAAAAGAGGAGATCGTAAACGTGAAGAATAAGGGAAAAAAAAGGGGAACACTTGCCATCAAGATTGATTTGCTTGTTGTCATGCTGATTATTGTTTCCAATGTGATTTGTATGGTGATTCTAGTGACAAACAGCCGTAAATACATCAGTGAAGCAGTGCAGGATAGTATGCTTGATATGGCTCATTGCTATTCGCAGATACTTGATGCAGAGGTAGAGAAGCAAGGTGGTAAGAATCTAAGCTACGACAGCTATGCAGAGATTTTAGACGGTGTAGGTGTCAATGGAATGAAAAGCTCATATGTCTATGTGGTTGACGAGGATGGAACAATGTTATATCATCCGACAAAAGAAAAAGTTGGAAACTCCGTAGAAAACTCTGTAGTAAAAAGTCTTGTCAGTCAGATTGCAGATGGTGATATACCAGAAGACAATGTCACCAGATATGATTTTAATGGAGTTGCGAAATATGCAAGTTATTCCGTGATCAGTAATCATAGTATTGTTGTGATCAGTGCAGATGAGGACGATGCTTTAGCCGGTGTGAATAAGACAACGAGTGGAGCTGTGATAGTACTTCTTGTTATTATTGTTGTATCAAGTTTAGTTGCGTATGCGCTTGCCGAAAAATTAGTAAAACCGCTCGTGAAACTGAGCAATATTATTGAGGATGTTGCTGGTGGAAATATGCATGCAGATTTTTCTGGTATTAAGATGACGAACGATGAGATTGGCTTGATTGCTACCAGTGTGCAGGATATGACAAGATCATTGGGCGGTATTGTAGAACAGATTCGTGAGACAAGCAATGCTATGTCAGAGCATAGTAATAAACTAAGTGATACCAGCGAACAGACATTAGCAGCCAATGGAGAAATCAGTAAAGCAGTAGAAGACGTTGCTTTAGGATCTACAAATATGGCAAATTCCATCTCTGATATCAATACAGATCTTGGCAGTATGAACGAAGAGACACAGACGATAGATTCTTCCGTATCCGATATTGAAAAGCAGACACATGCTGTTTTAGAGAGCAGTGCAATGATGAGTGACAGAATGCATCATATGCAGGAGAGCAGTGATAAGATGGAAAGTGGTATTTCCGTGATCTCAGAACGTATCCAGAAAGTAAATGCGGTGGTTGAGAAGGTAAGTGATATCATTGGTGTAATCGAAGATATTTCCGGACAAACGAATCTGTTATCACTCAATGCTTCTATTGAGGCGGCACGTGCAGGAGAGGCAGGACGAGGATTCGCGGTAGTTGCGGAAGAAATTCGCGTACTTTCTGACAATACCAGTAACGAATTGAACAGCATAAGAGAAATCATTGCAGAGCTTGTACAGGAATGCGAAGCCTGCGTGAAGGCATCCGATGAGGTCGTTTCAGATAATGCTGCGCAAAAAGAAGAAATAAAAGTAGTACTGGAATCTTTTGATAATTTAGACGGACAGATTGGTATGACAGCGCAGAAAGCAGAAGAGATTAAGCAGATGGTAGACCAGATGGTAAATCTGAATCAGAATATTACCACAAACAGCTATGGGCTTACCGATGTTAGCTCTTCGAATGCAGCTGCAACGGAAGAGATGACAGCAAATATTCAGGAGCTGAATGCGATGATGAATGGAGTAGCAGAGATGGCAGGACAAATGAATGACCAGGCCAGCTATTTGGATCAGGCATTATCCTATTTTAAGTCATAACATCATTCACAGATTTAACACATATTTTTCAGAAAAAAGAGTATTATTTTTACGAAAAAAGTAGATAATAATATATGTGAAGAGAGAATAAATATAGAAAGATATGTATAAATGCAGTCGCATTGTGAAAGGATCGGTAAGACATGAAAACATTGACGCATAAGTATCTGGCAGAACATATTGCAGAACAATATTTGCGAGGTTTTTCCCCTCTGGAAAAAAGTGCATATATTTATGGTTCTATTGCACCGGATGTGAACAAAATTACATATTTACATGGCTGGGTAGGACACAAGAAGTTCTTTGGTCACAATTATGAGAATATACAAAGAACGATGGATCATTTAATTGCAAAGCTGGAATCTTCCAGATTGGGTGGATGGGTATATTTCTACCGGTTAGGTAAACTGACCCATTATATTGCGGATAGTTTTACGCATGTACACAATGGATATTTCGCGGGGACTCTTGCAGATCATGTACAATATGAAAATGCGCTGCACCGTTGCTTGTGTAAGCAGTTGCCATTGCAGAAAAAGGTTTTGACATCGTTTGATAGCCAATTATTGCACGAACAACATGAAAACTATGCAAATTTATATCCATCGGTTGAGATGGATCTGATTTATATCTTACCGATGATTTTATCAGCAACCATGTGTTATGCAAATAAACCGCATTATGTAGGCAGAATCCTTTGGGATTTTCCGCAGTGGAGCGTATATCGCCTGCCACGATTTTACAGACAGTTAACATTTTTTTAACGAATTTTCGATAGAAGCACCCTTCGGGGTGCTTTTATAATTGTCTTGTTATGAGAGGGGAGATGCTGGCATGACATCATTCCTTCTTGTAGCAATGAACAATGTGTATGGATCATGCACGAAAAGGAGTAGAAAGTAAAAATGGATAAACTGAAATTAACGAAACTGGAAAAGTCATGGGTCTTATATGATGTGGGCAATTCTGCGTTCACATTACTGGTGTCTACTTTATTTCCCATTTATTTTAATGCAATATCAGAAAATGCTGGTCTTTCCGATGTGCAGTACCTTGCTTATTGGGGATATGCAACCTCAATTGTAACGGTGATTGTTGCGTTCTTAGGACCGGTGCTGGGAACCATAACTGATTTTAAAGGGTATAAAAAACCGATTTTTATCGGTAGTCTGGTGATTGGTGCTATTGGCTGCTGTATGCTGGGGATGACTTCATCCTGGCTGGTATTTTTGGTTATTTTTATTGTTGCAAAATGTGGTTATTCCGCCAGTCTTGTATTTTATGATTCTATGATCAACGACGTTACCACAGAAGAACGTATGGATGATGTATCTTCGCGTGGATTTGCATGGGGCTATATTGGAAGCTGTATCCCATTTGTCCTTGGATTGTTATTGGTTTTGTTTGGAGAAAAACTCGGTCTTTCACAGATGCATGCAATGACGTTGGCATTTATGATTACGGCTGTCTGGTGGGTGGTTTTGACACTGCCTTTGTTAAAAAATTATAGACAGGTGTATTACGTTAAAAAAGAGCAGGGGATTGTAAAAGGAAGTTTTCAGCGTTTGGGTAAAACACTTGTGGGTATGAAGGATGAAAAAGCAGTCTTTTTATTCCTGTTGGCATTTTTCTGCTATATTGATGGCGTTTATACAATTATAGATATGGCAACGGCGTATGGAACAGCACTTGGACTGGATACGACAGGGCTTCTTTTAGCGCTTTTGGTAACACAGATTGTGGCTTTCCCATCAGCACTTGTTTTTGGAAGATTGTCACAGAAACAGGAATCCGGAAAATTGATTCCGGTATGTATCGCGGCATATACTGTGATTGCTGTTTTTGCATTTTTCCTGGATTCACAGTGGAAATTCTGGGTACTGGCCGTCTGTGTAGGTATGTTCCAAGGCGGTATTCAGGCACTGTCCAGATCTCATTTTGCAAAAATTATTCCACCGGAAAAATCCGGAGAATACTTTGGACTTTATGATATTTGCGGAAAAGGGGCTTCTTTTATCGGAACTATGCTGGTGTCAGTAGCAAGCCAGTTGACCGAAAGCGTAAATGTAGGTGTCGGTTCTTTGGTCATCCTGTTTATTGCCGGATTTTTCTTATTCCGTAAATCCGTTGCCGTGACGAAAGAGGAGGCAAAACCACAAGAAGCAGTTTTCTTATGCAAAAAAGAATCATAAATAGAATTTGAAATGATTGACGTCTTACACAGGTTGGGGTATAATTCTGACAATTTATAGATGAGGAGGCTTTTTTATGGATCGTTTTTTTGTAGAATCTGCCCCGATTGCTGATGCTAAAACCTATGTGAGCGGACAGATACGGCTGAGTGTGATTACAGATCATATTTTACGTGTGGAGCGCGTGGAAAGCGGTACCTTTGTGGATGCGGCTACGCAAAAGGTTATGCATCGTGATTTCGGCAATCCGACGTTTTCGGTAAAAGACAATGAGCAGAATATTGAGGTGACGACAAAAGACCGTACATTTCGCGTAGATAAAAAAACGTTGCTTGTGGCAGTCAGATTGCATGACTATTGGGTGGATACTCAACAAGTGCATCTGATGGGCGGTACTTTCCGCACATTGGATAATGGTTTGGGTGACCGTATTTTATTTGGCGAAAACAAAGGAAAGGTTAAATTGTCGGATAGTATATTTTCTTTGGAAGGAGTGGCAGAAATTGATGATTCTGCGTCTTATCTTTTGGAAGAAAACGGTACTTTGTCTGCCCGAAAAGAAGGCAATGTTGACCGTTATGTTTTAGCTTTTGGCAAAGATTATCTGGGCGGTTTGCGCGAGTTTTACGGACTGACAGGATTTACGCCACTTTTGCCAAAGTATGCGCTTGGTAACTGGTGGTCCCGTTACTATGCATACAGGCAGCAGGAATATATTGATCTTATGGATAAGTTTCAAAAGAAGGGGATTCCCCTTACCGTAGCTACCATTGATATGGACTGGCATCTGGTGAAAAATGTGCCAAAGGATGCAACGGCCCATAGTAAATTCTGGGGAAAGGGCTGGACAGGGTATACTTTCGATACCGGATTATTCCCGGATTATAAGCAGTTTTTCCGTGATCTTAAGGAACGTGGTCTTGCCATTACTATGAATTTGCATCCCCATGATGGCATCCGTTATTTTGAAAAACAATATCCTGCGATGGCGAAGGCGAATGGTGTTGATCCGGCGAGTAAAGAACCGGTTGAATTTGATTTTACCAACCGGACTTTTGTAGATTCTTATTTTGATCTGGTGCTGCATCCTTATGAAGAGGAGGGTGTGGATTTTTGGTGGATTGACTGGCAGCAGGGACGAAAGTCCAACCAAAAAGGTTTAGATCCCTTATGGCTGCTCAATCATTATCATACTTTGGATGCCGGACGTGATGGACGGACAGCTCTTATTCTTTCCCGTTATGCCGGTTGTGGCTCACACCGGTATCCGTTAGGCTTTTCCGGAGATACTTTCGTGCGTTGGAAGAGCCTTGCCTATCAGCCATATTTTACCATTGCATCGTCTAATACCGGCTATAGCTGGTGGTCACATGACATTGGCGGTCATATGGGAAGTAAAGGTAATCCGGAACTTTATACCCGGTGGGTAGAACTTGGCGTATTTTCTCCTATTAACCGTTTGCATTCTACGCGGGATAAATGGAGCAAGGAACCATGGCTTTATGGAGAAGAGGCAGAAAAAATTGTGACGAAATTCTTACAGCTGCGTCATCGTCTGCTTCCATATTTGTATACAGCTAATGTAAGAACGGCAAGAGACGGTATGCCGCTTGTTATGCCGATGTACTATCTGCATGATTGCAAGGAAGCCTATGAAGCGAAGAACCAGTATTATTTTGGTACGGAAATGATTGTAGCTCCGGTTGTGAATAAACGAAATAAAGAAGGTCTGGCGCCGGTGAGTGTCTGGCTGCCAGAAGGCAGATGGACGGATTTCTTTACCGGTGAGACGTTTGTGGGCAATCATACATATGAACTCTTTGTTCCGCTTGACCGCATTCCGGTCTTTGTCAAGGAAGGCGGTATCATACCACTTCTTGCAAATGAACAGGGTAATCATCAGGATTTTAAGTCTTTGGAAGTGCGTTTTTATGCCGGAGAAGGAAAGTATCGTCTGGAAGATGAAGCAGGAGGTATTGATTTTTCTATGCAAAAGACAGAGGATGGTACGGAGATCTTTATCACAAAAGATGAACGTTCTGTTACGGAGAGCATTGTGGTCCAGGTCATAGGTGCGGACGATACTGTTTATCATGTGCATGGAAATGTAGAGTATCGTATACAGATTTAAATTCAATTTCATAGTGATTCAGTAGGTGATAGGAAGTACACCCTATATGCATATAGGAATACAGAAATGTATAAAATACAGGACATGGACGTAAAAAAAGGCATAAAAAGGGTGTATTTCCTATCTTTATGTGGTAATATATCTTCGGGTGTTACAGGGACACTCATGATGGAAAAAAGAACGTCCCTGCGAGAAGAGGAGATATAAGAAGTGTTAGAATTACAAGATATTTGTTATGAGACCGAAGATGGTAAATTGATTTTAGATCATATCAATGCGACTATCGAGGATCATTTTGTAGTGATTACCGGACCAAATGGTAGTGGAAAGTCAACACTGGCAAAGGTTATTGCGGGAATCAATAAGCCAAGTAAGGGTAGAATTTTATTAAACGGAGAAGACATTACGGACTGGTCGATTACAGAACGTGCGAAGCATGGAATTTCTTATGCGTTTCAGCAGCCGGTTCGTTTTAAAGGTCTAACCATTAAGGATTTGATGTCACTTGCAGCAGGAAAAGATGCATCTGTGAGTGAGTTGTGCAATTTGCTTTCCGAGGTAGGACTCTGCGCAAAGGACTATATCAACCGTGATTTAGATGGCAGTTTGTCAGGCGGAGAGCTAAAGCGTATCGAGATTGCTATGGCATTTGCGAGAAATTCCGATTTGACGCTTTTTGACGAACCAGAAGCCGGAATTGATTTGTGGAGCTTTCAGAAGCTGATTCGTGTATTTGAAAAAATGGTAGCAGCCAGCGATGGTAATATTTTAATTATCAGTCATCAGGAGAGAATTCTTGATATTGCGGACAAGGTGCTTTATCTGAAAGATGGTAAAGTTGCTATGTATGATACTAAGGACAAGGTTTTGCCGCAGATTATGGGCATGCAGAACAGTACGTGCAGTGTTTTGACAGAGAAAATGAAGGAGGACTAAGGACGTGGGAACGATTGAACAGAATATTTTAAAAGAAGTTGCCGGTCTGGATGCACTTCCGGTTGGAGCATACAATATACGTACAAATGGCGCATCATCCGCCAGAAATACGACGGCAAATATTGATATCGTAACAAAAGAGGACAAGCCTGGTATTGATATTATCATCAAGCCGGGAACAAAGAACGAAAGTGTTCATATTCCGGTAGTGGTATCGCAGGCCGGACTCAAAGACATGGTATACAATGACTTCTTTATTGGAGAAGATGCAGATGTAACGATCGTAGCTGGATGTGGTATTCACAACTGTGGAACCGAAGATAGCGGACATGACGGTATTCATACATTTTACCTGGAAAAAGGTGCAAAAGTGCGTTATGTTGAAAAACATTATGGTGAGGGAGATCCTGGAACAACAGGGAAACGCCTGATGAATCCTACCACTGTGGTACATTTGAAAGAGGATGCACAGATGGTTATGGAGACATCACAGATTGCAGGAATTGACGATACCCTTCGTATCACAAAGGCAGATCTTGCAGACCGCGCGAAGCTGGAGATTCATGACAGTATTATGACAACCGGCGACCAGACTGCAGATGCAGAGTTTACAGCGGATCTGAATGGTGAGGATTGCAGCTGCAATATTATCAGCCGTACCGTTGCAAAAGGAAATAGTAAGCAGCATTATACAAGTACACTGAATGGTAACAATCGTTGTGCAGGACATACGGAATGCGATTCTATTCTGATGGATCAGGCGTATGTATTAGCTACGCCACAGCTTTCAGCAGCAACGATGGAAGCTAGTCTGATTCACGAGGCAGCCATCGGTAAAATCGCCGGCGAGCAGTTGATTAAACTTATGACATTAGGACTTACGGAAGAAGAAGCAGAAGAACAAATTATTTCCGGATTCTTAAAGTAAGATAGCGGGCACAGTATGTAATCATACTGTGCCTTTTATGATGGAATTTATATATGGAAACTGAAAGAATTTTATGATGGAATCTGCACGCATAGAAACGAAGAGAAAGATGTGTTAACAGGGAAAGGGTGGTTTTGGATGGAAGAAAAAATGAAGCGGTTTATAGAAATTGTAAAGGAATCGAATCAGATTGTATTTTTTGGCGGTGCAGGTGTATCGACTGAAAGTGGGATACCGGACTTCCGCAGCAAGGATGGTTTGTACAATCAGCATGATGTGCAGTTTGAAAAGTATCAGCCGGAGTATCTACTGAGCCACACGTGCCTTATGAGAGAGCCGGAGGTGTTCTTTGAATTTTACCGGCAGAAGATGGATAGCAGAGGGTATGAACCGAATGTTACACATAAAGTGCTGGCAAAACTGGAAGAAAGAGGAAAACTCAAGGCGATTGTGACACAAAATATTGATGGACTGCATCAGTTGGCGGGCAGTAAAAACGTGTTTGAAATTCATGGAACAACGCATAAAAATTATTGTATGTCCTGTGGTGAGCGCGTAGGCGAAAATTATATTTTTGAGACGGAGGGAATACCACGCTGTCCAAAATGTGGTGGTATGATTCGTCCACAAGTGACATTATATGAAGAAGGATTGCCGGAAGCAGCGGTACTTGGCGCGATTGATGCCATTCGAGCGGCAGATACATTGATTGTTGCCGGAACGTCATTACATGTCTATCCTGCGGCGTCTTACGTGTATGAATTCCGGGGAAAGCATAGAGTAGTTTTAAATAGGGAACCCCTGGATGTTCGTCTGCATCCGGAAACAGATGTATTTATCGAGGGAAGTATGGGAAAAGCATTTTCAGCATTGGCAGATGCAATTTTCTGATATGAAACAGAAAAAAATTGATGAATATGCTGAAAATAGAATCTTTTGTTAAAAATGCATAAGAAAAGACAAAAAACAGAAGATTTTATATGCATAATTAAGAACAATGTGAACAAAGTGTTAACAATACGACAGATTGCGGGTATTGTCCTTCAAATTAAAAAACAATGTGATAGGAAAACCTATAAAAATTCCCCGAAAATGAACTCCTTTTCGAAAAAATATAGATTTGACAAACATAAAAAGCTGTGTTTTAATACGAAGAATGAAACGTTGGAAACGTTTTCATTAAATGTAGTTTTCTTGTATTGAATGAAAAGGAGTGAAAGAAAATGGAACTGAAGGTAATGCTTAAGAACGAAAAAGATGTGCAAGAGTTCGTACAGGCAGCAACCGTTTGTCCCGAAGCCATTGATCTGAAAAGTGGCGCTATATATTTGGATGCAAAATCATTGCTCGGGGTTATGAGCATGGGAATGAAGCGTGAAATGCAGGTGCTGTGTTCGAATTATGATCCTGTATTTGTACAGTCTGTACGTAAGTTTGCAGTAGCGTAAATAATAATCTTGTATCAGCAAGTCCCTCCGTCAGGTTTTCCTGTTGGGGGGATTTTGTGTTATACTAATCATTATGAAAATCAGTAAATTGGTACAACAGGAAAAATTAAAACCACAGATTGTTATCTCTGTTCGAAATCTGGTTGAGTTTTTGCTAAATGCGGGTGATATAGATGACCGCCATGGCGGTAGGATGCGCATGGAAGCTATGCAGGAGGGCAGCCGGATGCATCGCAAGATACAAAGACGCGCTGGGGCAGATTACCATGCGGAAATTCCGTTAAAATTTATCATCACATATGAAGATTATGATCTTGCCATAGAAGGGCGGGCGGACGGTATTATTTATGAAGAGGCTTTACTCGAAGAAATGAGTCATTTTATAGATGATGCGTCAGAGCAGGAAGCAGAATCACCAGTGTCACAGATTTTGATTGATGAAATCAAGGGAGTGTACTTTGACGTAGAAAAAATGACGGAACCAAATCCCGTTCACCTGGCACAGGCAAAATGTTATGCGTTTATATTTGCAACGCAGAATCATCTGCCACGTATTGGTGTTCAGATGACATATTGCAATATGGATACGGAAGAAATCCGCCGGTTTCAGGAGTATTATTCCTATGAAGAAATAGAAGCATGGTTTTTAGAGCTGATTGCAGAGTATAAGCGTTGGTCAGATTTTTTGTTTCATCATAATATGATACGTCAGCAGTCCATTCGTGGATTGGAATTTCCCTATGCTTATCGCGAAGGGCAGAAAAAACTTGTAACCGATGTCTACCGGAGTATTATGCGGGAAAAAACACTGTTTTTGCAGGCACCGACAGGTACAGGAAAGACATTGGCAACCGTTTTTCCAGCGATACAGGCAATGGGGCAGAACATAGGCAATAAGATTTTTTATTTGACGGCAAAAAATGCAACAGGTGTTGTGGCACATGATACGTTCCTTTTGATGGGGCAGCAGGGGTATGAAGGAAAGACGGTGGCTCTGACGGCAAAGGATAAGATGTGTCTGTTGGAAGAACGCGCCTGTAATCCGGAAGAGTGTCCTTATGCAAAGGGACATTTTGATCGCGTCAATGATGCTGTCTTCGATATATTACAGGAAGAATATATGATAGATCGTGAGTGCATCCTACGCTGGGCAAAAGAGAGACGCGTCTGTCCATTTGAATATAGTCTGGATATAGCCTCCTGGGTGGATCATATTATTTGTGATTACAATTATGTGTTTGATCCGAATGTATGCCTGAAACGATTTTTTGCGGAGGGGATACGAGGGGATTATATCTTTTTGGTGGATGAAGCACATAATCTTGTGGAACGTGCGCGCGATATGTATTCCGAGACCTTAATCAAGGAAGAGTTTCTTGTGATGAAAAAGAAACTGAAAGTCTATGGGAAAAAGTTGGAAAGCACCTTGGAACGATGCAACAGGGAATTGCTGGCATATAAACGTACGTGTGAAGGATTGTCTGTTTTATATGAGATGGATTCTTTTTTGTTTGCGCTTATGCGAGCGGCGGCCGCTATGGATGAACTGCTGCAGCGCGAGGGAAATATCATAGACCGTGAGGAAGTGTTGGAATTCTATTTCAAGGTAAGGAATTTTTTGAATTTATCAGAGAATTTTGACGACCATTATCGGATTTATTGCGATTATGATGAAAAAGGACAGTTTTGCCTGCATCTTTTTTGTGTGGATCCATCGTATATGTTACAGAATCGCTTGGACAGGTCAAAAGCCTGTGTGTTTTTTTCTGCAACACTTTTGCCAATCCAGTATTATAAAGAACTTTTATGCTGCGATACGGATGTCTATGCCATTTATGCGGACGCTGTATTTGAACAGGAAAAACGGGCATTGCTGATTGGAACGGATGTCAGCAGCAAGTATACCAGAAGAACGCAAAAGGAATATGAAGCTTTTGCCAATTACATTGTTACCATTGTTTCAAAAAGAAAAGGAAATTATATGGTGTTTTGTCCATCCTATAAAATGTTAGAAGAGATCAGTGAGCAATTTCTGGCAAAAAGCGTAGGAGAATATGATGTGATTTTGCAGCAAAGTGGCATGAGTGAGCAGGAGCGGGAAGAATTTTTACAGGAATTTGAGAATGCCCGTGAAAAAAGTCTGGTAGCGTTTTGTGTCATGGGCGGTGTTTTTTCGGAAGGTATAGATCTGACGGAAGAAAAACTGATTGGTGCGATTATTATAGGTGTGGGATTGCCACAGATTGGAAATGAGCGTGAAGTGATGAAGCGTTATTTTGACGAGACAGGACGTGATGGTTTTGCATTTTCTTACTTATATCCCGGCATGAATAAGGTAATCCAGTCTGCGGGACGAGTGATTCGTACAAAAAACGACGAGGGCGTCATTGCACTTCTGGATGAGAGATTCGTGCGCAGAGATTATAAAAAGACCTTCCCGCGTGAGTGGAGCGACGGAAAGGTCTGTAACCAACAATCGGTAGAGCGTTTACTGGACGACTTTTGGCAAAAACGATAAAAAGGCTTCTGCGGAGGCGCTAAGGGGCAGGGAAGGATGTGTCGCTGCTACAAGGCTTCTTCGTGGAAGTTTTTCTTTTGTTGTTACAATCTTTAAATCAGATGAGTTGTGCGTCATGCAAAAATCCGGAATGAAGGCGATACCAAGACCGATTCTTGCAAGATCCATTAATAGGTCATTGGAATACAATTGAAATGTTGGTACCAGATCCAATCTGTTTTCCAGAAAGAACTGATGCAAATATTCGCTTGTTGTACTGTTTTTGTCGAGCATAAGAAGTGGCAAGGTAGAGATTTCTTTTAACGTCATTTCCTGTTCTGTTTGCGGAAAATGTTTTGGGTTTGCGATGAAAACATCCTGAAACAGTGTTAAGGTCTGTGTGATATAGGATGTGTTCATGCGTGAATTGGGATGGTTGGTAATAATGATGTCAACTTTTCCCTGTTCCAATAAATCTACGCAGGATTTACTGGTGGCATTGGTGATACGAATCGGTACATCCGGATAAACTTCATGGAAGCGCTGGATGTATGGTACTAAAAAGTAGCGGCAGATGGTATCACTGGCACTGATATGGAGCTGACCTAGTCTGGTTTCATTGACATTTTGAATTTGTTCCTCTCCACGACGAATCAGATTCATGGCAGGTTCAATATGCTGTAAGAGTAATTCACCGGCAGGTGTCAGTTGAACTTTCTTGGTGCTGCGGATAAAAAGCGGCTGTCCTATTTTTTTTTCTAATGTTTTGATGGACTGCGAAACGGCAGATTGCGATATAAAAAGTTGTTTGCTCGCCTCAGAAAAACTGAGTGATGAGGCAACATGATAAAAAACTTTATATAGTTCGTAATTGATATCCATAATTTCCCCCTCTTAAGATGACATGTCATTCTGCGAAAAAAAGAATGTCTCCTGTGATTCTTTTATTATATAAGTGAGAATAATAGTAGTCAAGGGTATAGATAAGAAACACTAATATATCTAATTAGCGATAATAATTATGTGTACCGCCTGCTATGTGCTATACTATGAGTAAAAGAAACAAGGTGAAACGCCTTAGGTTATCAATCATATGGAGGTATAGCATGGGAAACGTAAGAAGAGTATATGCAGAGAAAAAGCCAGAATATGCAGTGGCTGCGCAGTCCCTTTATAGTGAAATCAAGAGTTATCTTGGAATTGATACAGTGACGGGAGTCCGCGTCCTAATCAGATATGATATTGAAAATATTTCGGAGGATACCTACAAGAAGGCGTTAAAGACCGTCTTTTGTGAACTTCCGGTAGATACATACTATGAAGAAAACTTTGATTATCAGGGAAAGGTTTTTAGTGTGGAATTCTTACCTGGACAGTTTGACCAGCGTGCTGATTCTGCAGAGCAGTGTGTAAAATTATTAAAAGAAGATGAAGATGTGATTATCCGTTCTGCAACCACGTATGTCATTGAGGGCGATATTACGGAAGAACAGTTCGTAGCAATCAAAAAGCACTGTATCAATCCGGTAGACTCCAGAGAAACAGGAATGGAGAAACCAGAGACATTGACAGATCATTTTGAAGAGCCGGCAGACGTCTTGATTTTCGATGGTTTTCGTGCAATGCCGGAAGCTGAATTAAAAGAATTGTATGATTCTCTTGGCCTTGCTATGACATTTAAGGATTTCCTACACATCCAACGATATTTTGCAGAGGATGAGAAGCGTGATCCATCCATGACAGAAATTCGTGTGCTCGATACATATTGGTCAGATCATTGCCGCCATACCACGTTTTCTACCGAATTGAAAAACGTAACATTTGCAGATGGATATTATCGTGCACCAATCGAAGATACCTATCATGACTATCTGGATAATTTCAAGATTTTATATAAAGACCGTGATGACAAGTTTGTCTGCCTGATGGACTTGGCACTTCTTGCTATGAAGAAGTTAAAAAAAGATGGAAAGCTTAACGATCAGGAAGAATCTGATGAAATCAATGCATGTTCTATTGTTGTTCCGGTTGAAGTGGATGGGAAAACAGAAGAGTGGCTGGTTAATTTTAAAAACGAGACACATAACCATCCAACAGAAATTGAACCATTTGGTGGAGCAGCTACTTGTCTGGGAGGCGCCATCCGTGATCCGCTTTCAGGCCGTACTTATGTATACCAGGCGATGCGTGTGACAGGAGCGGCGGATCCAACTGTGTCTGTAAAAGATACGATGGAAGGAAAGCTTCCTCAGAAAAAATTAGTGCGCGAAGCAGCACATGGCTATAGTTCCTATGGTAACCAGATTGGTCTTGCCACTGGTTATGTAAAGGAAGTATACCATCCAAATTATGTGGCAAAACGTATGGAGATTGGTGCGGTTATGGGTGCAGCTCCAAGACGTGCGGTACAGCGATTAAATTCCGATCCGGGAGATCGTATCATTTTACTTGGTGGTAGAACTGGACGTGATGGTATTGGTGGTGCAACAGGATCTTCTAAGGCACATAACACACAGTCTACGGCAGTGTGTGGTGCAGAAGTGCAAAAAGGTAATCCACCTACAGAACGTAAGATCCAGAGATTATTCCGCCGCGAAGAAGTAAGTTATATCATTAAGAAATGTAACGACTTTGGTGCAGGTGGCGTATCGGTAGCAATTGGCGAGCTTGCAGATGGATTGCGTGTACAATTGGATAAGGTTCCAAAGAAATACGCAGGTTTAGATGGAACAGAACTGGCTATTTCGGAATCACAGGAGCGTATGGCAGTTGTAGTTGCTCCGGAAAATGTTGATCAATTCTTAGCTTACGCAGAAGAAGAAAACTTAGAGGCAATAGAAGTTGCTATTGTTACGGAAGAACCACGTCTTGTACTAGTATGGAGAGACAAGGAAATTGTTAACTTAAAGAGAGCATTCTTAGATACAAATGGAGCACATCAGGAGACAGATGTTGCCGTCGAAATGCCATGCCAGGAAGATAATTACTTTAATACATATGCTGTTAAGGGCGTTGAGAGCGCATTAGAAGCAGGTGATGTGAAAAAAGCATGGGAAACCTCGTTATCTGATTTGAATGTCTGCTCACAAAAAGGACTTGTTGAGATGTTTGACGGTTCTATTGGCGCAGGTAGTGTATATATGCCATATGGTGGTCGTTATCAGCTGACAGAAACGCAGTCTATGGTTGCTAAATTACCGGTTGCGGAAGGTAAATGTGATACCGTTACGATGATGGCGTATGGATTTGATCCATACTTGTCTTCCTGGAGTCCATATCACGGATCTTCTTATGCCGTGTTAGAATCTGTTGCCCGCATTGTTGCAGCAGGTGGTGATTACAGCAAAATTCGTTTTACATTCCAGGAGTATTTCCGTAGAATGTCAGAAGATCCAAAGAGATGGAGCCAGCCATTTGCAGCACTTCTTGGTGCATATCAGGCACAGATGAAATTTGGCTTGCCATCCATTGGTGGAAAGGATTCTATGTCAGGAACCTTTAATGAAATTGATGTTCCACCAACACTGGTATCTTTTGCAGTGGATATTGCAAAGGAAAAGGATATTATTACACCAGAATTAAAGAAGAGTGGAGATGCACTTGTATTTTTCCGTGCAAATCGTGATGCATATGATTTGCCGGAATATGAACAGGTGATGAAGTTGTATGATGTTATTCATCAGCTGATTCAGACAGGTGTTATTGTATCGGCATATGCACCAGATGCTACAGGTATTGCAACAGCGCTTTCTAAGATGGCATTTGGTAATAAATTAGGTGTGACAGTGGATGATTCTGTAGCAGCAGAGGCGTTATTTGCGAATCATATTGGTTCGATTGTGGCAGAGATTTCCGGCAGTGATGTTACAGCTGTTAGGGAAGCAATGCATGCGGCAGGACTTGATGCTGATGTCATGGTACTTGGAGAGGTGAATGATACACAGACATTTGTTTATAAGGATATGAAGCTTTCCATGGAAGAAGCTTTGACATGCTGGATGAGCCCACTTGAAAAAGTATTCCCAACAAGAGCGACAGAAGATAAGAATACAGTAGATTCCGATGTTTATCATGCAAAGGGAATCTATGTATGTAAGAACAAAGTGGCAAAGCCAAAGGTATTTATTCCGGTATTCCCAGGTACAAACTGCGAGTACGACAGCGCAAGAGCATTTGAACGCGCCGGTGCAGAACCAATCGTAAAGGTATTTAAGAATCAGTCAGCAGAAGATATCCGTGAATCTGTTGATGTGTTTGCAAAAGCAATCAACGAAGCACAGCTGGTTATGTTCCCAGGAGGATTCTCTGCCGGAGACGAACCGGAAGGAAGTGCAAAATTCTTTGCAACTGCATTCCGCAACGAAAAGATGAAAGAAGCTGTTATGGATCTTTTGAACAACCGTGATGGACTGGCTCTTGGTATCTGTAACGGATTCCAGGCACTCATTAAGCTTGGATTGGTTCCATATGGTGAAATCCATACACAGCAGGCAGATGCACCGACATTGACATATAATACCATTGGACGCCATATTTCTAAGATGGTTTATACAAAGGTAGTATCCGATAAATCGCCTTGGTTGGCGCAGGCTACGCTTGGACAGACCTATTGCAATCCGGCATCACATGGTGAAGGTCGTTTTGTTGCAAATGATGCATGGTTAGAAAAATTATTTGCAAATGGTCAGGTGGCAACACAGTATGTGGATGAGGCCGGCAATCCAACCATGGACGAAGAATGGAATGTCAATGGCTCTTATATGGCAATTGAAGGTATCACCAGTCCGGATGGACGTGTACTCGGTAAGATGGCACATTCAGAAAGACGTGGAGACTCTGTTGCAATCAATATTTATGGCGAACAGGATATGAAGATTTTCGAATCCGGTGTAGCATACTTTAAATAAGCATTTTATAAAGCAGGATGTATTATGAAAAAGATAAGCATCCTGCTTTTTGACGCAGAAAAGAATTGCTTGTGTATGCACAGACGGTTATAATAAAGGGGTCAAAAAGTGCTTGGAAAAGTGATTTTTTATATTGCAATATAGAATATGTTGTGATAGGATACTATAAGTTTAGGCATTTTTAAAATTTAACATTACATTTGAAAGGACAGGGCAAAAGATGAGAGCATTTCTTATTCTGGAAGATGGCACCGTTTTTACCGGTGAGAGCATTGGTTCTACACGGGAAGTCATCAGTGAAATCGTATTTAATACATCCATGACAGGATATTTGGAAGTTTTGACAGATCCTTCCTATGCAGGACAGGCTGTTGTAATGACCTATCCGTTGATTGGTAATTATGGTATTACACCAGACATGGAGTCAGGACGTCCATGGGTTGATGGATACATTGTCAGAGAACTGAGCCGTATCCCAAGTAATTTCCGTTGTGAAGGAACCATTCAGGACTTTTTGAAAGAGAATGATATCCCAGGTATTTCCGGTATTGATACGAGAGCACTTACCAAAATCTTACGTGATAAGGGAACCATGAATGGAATGATTACCACCAATGAATCCTATGATTTGGATGAAATCCTTCCAAAGTTAAAAGCATATACAACAGGTGATGTAGTATCAAGGGTGACATGTAAGGAGTCTAAGGTGTTAAAAGGCAGTGGCAAACGTGTGGCATTGCTTGACCTTGGCGCTAAGAATAATATTGCAAAGTCATTAAATGACAGAGGATGCGAAGTTACGATTTATCCGGCAAATACAAAAGCAGAGACAATCATTGCAAGCAACCCGGATGGTATTATGCTTAGCAATGGACCTGGAGATCCAAAGGAATGTGTAGAAATTATTGCAGAAATCAAAAAACTCTATGATTCTGATATTCCAATTTTTGCTATCTGTCTAGGTCATCAGCTTATGGCACTTGCAACAGGTGCGGATACACATAAGATGAAGTATGGTCATCGCGGAGGAAATCATCCGGTAAAAGATCTTGCTACCGGACGTGTTTATATTTCTTCACAGAACCATGGTTATGTTGTTGATGTAGATAAATTAGATCCTGCTATTGCAACACCGGCATTTGTAAATGTCAATGATGGCACAAATGAAGGATTGCAATACACAGGAAAGAATATTTTTACGGTACAGTTCCATCCTGAAGCTTGCCCTGGCCCGCAGGATAGTGGATATTTGTTTGACCGTTTTATTGAAATGATGGGAGGTGACCAGTAATGCCAAGAAATAAAGAGATTAAGAAAGTACTTGTAATTGGATCTGGTCCAATCGTAATCGGACAGGCTGCTGAGTTTGACTATGCTGGTACACAGGCATGTCGTTCTCTGAAAGAAGAAGGTATTGAGGTTGTTCTGGTGAATTCCAATCCGGCGACCATCATGACAGATAAAGAAATTGCTGACGAAGTGTATATTGAGCCTTTGACAGCAAAAGTATTAGAGCAGATTATCTTAAAGGAAAAGCCAGACAGTGTATTGCCAACGCTTGGTGGACAGGCAGGTTTGAACCTTGGTATGGAACTTGCGGAATCCGGTTTTTTGGAGGAGCATGGCATCAAACTGATTGGTACGACAGCAGAGACGATTTTTAAGGCAGAAGACCGTCAGGCATTTAAGGACACGATGGAAAAAATTGGTGAGCCTTGTGCTGCTTCTCTGGTTGTAAATAATGTAGAAGATGGTATTAAGTTTACGAATACCATTGGTTATCCGGTTGTACTTCGTCCGGCATTTACCCTTGGTGGTAGTGGCGGTGGTATTGCACACAACGAGACAGAACTGGTTGATATCCTATCCAACGGTTTACGTTTGAGCCGTGTGAATGAAGTTTTAGTAGAACGCTGTATCGCAGGATGGAAAGAAATCGAATACGAAGTAATGCGAGATGCAGCAGGCAACTGTATTACGGTTTGTAACATGGAAAATATTGATCCGGTCGGTGTGCATACAGGAGATTCTATTGTTGTGGCACCATCACAGACATTGGGTGATAAAGAATATCAGATGCTTCGTAGTTCTGCTCTAAATATTATTTCAGAACTTGGCATTACCGGTGGATGTAACGTACAATACGCATTGCATCCGGAAACATTTGAATATTGCGTGATCGAAGTAAATCCTCGTGTAAGCCGCTCTTCAGCACTTGCTTCTAAAGCAACCGGTTATCCGATTGCAAAAGTAGCTGCAAAGATTGCATTGGGATACACTTTGGACGAGATTCCAAATGCGATTACAGGTAAGACATTCGCTTCTTTTGAGCCAATGCTTGATTACTGCGTTGTTAAGATTCCTCGTTTGCCATTTGATAAATTTATCACAGCAAAACGTACACTGACGACCCAGATGAAGGCAACAGGTGAAGTTATGAGTATCTGCACGAATTTTGAGGGTGCTCTGATGAAAGCCATCCGTTCTCTGGAGCAGCATGTTGACTCATTGATGAGTTATGATTTTTCTGCTTTAAGTGATGAGGAATTAGAAGAACAGCTTCATGTTGTAGATGACCGCAGAATTTATGTGATTGCTGAGGCACTTCGCAGAGGTGTTTCTTACGAACATATTCATGATATTACCAAAATTGACATCTGGTTTATCGATAAGATTTCCATCCTTGTGGAGATGGAGCAGAGACTGCAGAAGGAAGAGCTTACCGTAGAGCTTTTGAAAGAAGCAAAGCGTATTGAATTCCCGGATAACGTTATCGCACAGTTGACAGGAAAGACCACAGAGGAAATCCGTGATATGCGTTATGCAAACGATATCGTTGCCGGATTTAAGATGGTGGATACCTGTGCAGCTGAATTTGAAGCTACAACGCCATATTATTACTCTGTTTTTGGCAGTGAAAATGAGGCGGTGGAGACAAATCCAAAGAAGAAAGTGTTAGTACTTGGTTCCGGCCCAATTCGTATCGGACAGGGTATTGAGTTCGATTACTGTTCCGTACACAGTACATGGGCATTTTCGAAGGAAGGTTATGAGACCATTATCGTAAACAATAACCCAGAGACGGTTTCTACCGACTTTGATATTGCAGATAAATTGTACTTCGAGCCGCTTACCGAAGAAGATGTAGAAAACATCGTTCGCTTTGAAAAGCCAGATGGAGCTGTTGTTCAGTTTGGTGGACAGACAGCAATTAAATTGACAGAAGCTTTGATGAAGATGGGTGTGACAATCTTAGGAACAAAAGCAGAAGATGTTGATGCGGCAGAAGATAGAGAATTATTCGATGAGATTCTTGAGAAAACAGGAATTCCTAGAGCATCTGGCGGAACCGTATTTACAGCAGAAGAAGCGAAAAAAGTTGCGAACGAGATCGGTTATCCGGTATTGGTGCGTCCTTCCTACGTTTTGGGTGGACAGGGAATGCAGATTGCGTTTAATGATGATGAAGTAGATGAATTTATGGAAATCATCAATCGTATTGCGCAGGATCATCCAATCCTTGTAGATAAATATTTGCAGGGTAAAGAAATCGAAGTGGATGCTGTATGTGATGGTACGGACATTCTGATTCCAGGTATTATGGAACATATTGAACGTACAGGTGTACATTCCGGAGATAGTATCTCTGTTTATCCAGCACATACCATTGGGGATGATATCAAGAAAAAGATTACAGATTACACAGAAAAACTGGCACAGGCATTGCATGTGGTAGGTTTGATCAACATTCAGTTTATTGTTATGAATGATGAAGTGTATGTAATTGAGGTAAATCCAAGATCTTCCAGAACCGTACCATACATCAGTAAGGTGACTGGTATTCCAATTGTAGATCTTGCAACAAAAGTGATTATTGGTAATACATTAAGGGGTATGGGATATACACCAGGTTTACAGCCGGAAGCAGAATATGTAGCAGTGAAGATGCCAGTATTCTCTTTTGAAAAATTGCGTGGTGCGGAGATTTCTCTTGGACCGGAAATGAAATCTACAGGTGAATGTCTTGGTATTGCAAAGACATTTGATGAAGCGTTGTATAAGGCATTCTTAGGTGCTGGTATTGTACTTCCAAAACATAAGCAGATGATCATTACGGTAAAAGATGCAGACAAACCGGAAGCGGTTGATGTTGCAAAGCGATTTGCTGCACTTGGTTATAAGATTTATGCAACCAGAAGTACGGCGAAGTATCTGCAGGAACATGGTGTAGATGCATTGTGGGTAAATAAGATTACACAGGAATCTCCAAATGTTATGGATTTGATCTTAGGACATAAGATTGATTTGGTTATTGATACACCAACCCAGGGACATGGAGATAAGAATCGTGATGGATTTTTGATTCGCCGTAATGCAATTGAGACCGGTGTCCACTGTATCACAGCAATGGATACAGCAAATGCACTTGCAACCAGTTTGGAATCTGCAACAGAAGAATTTACACTTGTAGATATTGCCAAGATTAAAAATATTTAAAATTGTGTAATTTGGGATGCATCCATTGGTTGGATTAAGAAAAACCTATTCATGAATTATAAAATGTATTAAAATAATGCTGTGGCAAATGCCACAGCATTTTTTTATGAGAGGTGAAAGGTATGCATAGACTGATAGAATATCTGAAGAAACATACGTTATTTGCGGATGGAGCAATGGGGACATACTATGGGGAAAAATATCAGGAAGATGGATTCTTAGTGGAAAAGGCGAACTTACTTTTCCCGGAGCGCATCAAAGAAATTCACCTGGAATATTTGCAAAGTGGGGCAAGACTGCTTAGAACAAATACATTTGCAATCAATACCGGATTTTTCGCAACCAGAGAGGAAATGAAAAAACACATCAAAGCGGGATATCATCTTGCGGAAGATGCTAAAGACACTTTTTTGAAACAATGTGAAAAAGAAGGAAAAAAGAAACCGGAAATATTTATAGCAGCAGATATTGGGACGATTTATGATCTGGGGCAGAGAGACGAGAATCGTGTTTTACAGGAATACAAATTTCTGATTGATACCTTTATGGAAGCTGGCGCAGATATTTTCCTATTGGAAACACAAGCGGATATTTATTATATTCCGGCATTGGTATCGTATATTAAGGAACAGAATAAGGATGCTTTTGTGGCAGTTACGTTCTCTTTTGATAAAACAGGGTATACAAAGACCGGGCTTCGTCTGGAACGTATGATTTGCCGGATGTGTGAATTAAACGATGTGGATGCATACGGCATGAATTGCGGAATGGAAGCAGTACATATGTATCAGATGTTGAAAAATGTGACATTTCCGTCGGATAAGCCAGTTCTTGCACTGCCAAATGCAGGCTATCCATACCAGCTGCGTGGAAAAACGATTTATGGGAGAAATGCACCTTATTTTTGCCAGGTGTTGCGAAAGATTTATGGATTAGGAATCGATGCGATTGGTGGGTGCTGTGGCACGACACCGGCATATTTTACAGAACTTTATGCAGAATTAGAAAAAGAGACAAAACCACAAAAATTAATAGGGGATGTAGAAGAAACATCTGTGAGTCGTACGGAATCTGAGTTTTGGAAGAAATTGCAGTCGGGGGACAAACCGTTTGTTGTGGAACTGGATCCGCCATCTGATTTGCAGGTGGATAAGTTGTTGGATGGAGCGCAGATGTTAAAGGAGCATCGTGTGGATTTATTGACATTATCAGATTCACCAATGGCACGAAGCCGCATGGATGCGTCCCTTTTGGGGAGTAAAATTCAGCGCGAGACAGGAATTTATGTGATGCCACATCTTTCCTGCAGAGACCGGAATGTCATTTCACTACGTGGAACGATGTTGGGAGATTACGTGAATGAACTGAAGCATTTTCTGATTGTGACAGGGGATCCAGTGGCAAAAAATGACCGCAGTACCATTACGCAGGTTTATGATTACAATTCAATTAAATTTATGGGATTGCTGCATGAAATGAATGAGGATCAGTTCCGTCAGGATCGCATTGTTTATGGTGGAGCACTGAATTATCAGGGCGTTGGTGTGGATGCCATTGCAAGGCGTATGCAATTAAAGATGGAACAGGGATGCAGTTTCTTTTTGACACAACCGATTTACAGTGATGCAGATGTAGAGCGGATTGCGGATTTAAAAGAGCGTACAGGTGCGAAGATTATCGGTGGTATTATGCCATTGGTAAGCCGGAAAAATGCATTGTTTATTGCAAATCAGATGCCGGGAATGCATGTGCCGCAGGAAGTATTGGAT
This sequence comes from uncultured Pseudobutyrivibrio sp., assembly GCA_900546435.1. GTDB lineage: Bacteria > Bacillota > Clostridia > Lachnospirales > Lachnospiraceae > Pararoseburia. Next base: position 59,168 of record URCQ01000006.1, read on the forward strand.
CGCTATGAAGAAGGAATGAGTCGCGAGGAGTATGAAGAGGTGGCAATTTGCGTTTCTGTGGAAATTGCGAAAAAACTAACAGATATTGTGGATGGATATTATTTTATGACACCATTTAATCGTGTGGGATTGATTTGCAATATCATTGAACGTGTACGCGAGGAAGGCTTATCAAGCTACGCGAAAGAATAGGAACGGGTGAAAAGATGAAATTTTTGTTTCAAAACTTATGGGAAAGAAAACGTGCAGTTGCAATCGTTATTGTACTTTTGGTTGTACAGGCGCTGTGTGAACTGTCACTTCCGAATTATACAGCGGATATTGTAGATGTCGGCATTCAGCAAAATGGTGTGGACTCTGTTGCGATGCGTGAAATGAGTCGGGATACATATGAGTGGCTGATGGCATTTATGAATACCGATGAATGTGCATATGTTGCGTCCTGCTACGAGGAAGGAAAAGACAGCTATGTATTAAAGCATGCAATAGAAGCGGACCAGGATAAGATAAAAAAATTGGAACAGACGTTGCAGGAACCGTTGGTGCTGACTTATTTTATGGAATATGGAGCGCAGCAGACCGCTGATTCGCAGTATGCATCCATGATGGGCAATGCCGCAGAAGGTCTTGCGCAGGTGCAAAAATTAAAGGATGCAGGGGTGTTGCAACCGACATCTTTGTATGAAATGAGAAAACAGGTTTCGGAGCAGTTTGGTGAATTGGGTGATACCATGACAGATCAGCTTTCGGTTGCTATGGTGGAAAAAGAATATGAAACGCTAGGCTATGATATGCAAAAGATGCAGATGCAATATCTGCTTCATACAGGGGGTGTTATGATTCTTATGACGCTTGGTATGCTTGCTGCTGCTGTGCTGCTTGGATTTGTTTCTTCAAAAACGGCAGCAGACATTGGACGCTCTTTGCGACAAAAGGTATATACAAGTGTTATTTCCTATTCGGGAAAGGAAATTGACCAGTTTTCAACAGCTTCTTTGATTACGAGATGTACGAATGATATCCAGCAGGTGCAGATGGTGGAAGTAATGTTGCTGCGTCTGGTACTTTATGCGCCGGTACTTGCAATTGGTGGTATCATTATGGTTTCCCGTACCGACACATCTATGAGTTGGATTATTTTTATTGCCGTTGCTGTTATTATTGGCGTTGTGCTGGTATTGATGAAATTCTCAATGCCAAAGTTTAAGATGATGCAAAAGCTGGTGGATCGTCTGAATCTTGTTTCTAGAGAAATTTTGACAGGAATTCCGGTTATCCGTGCATTTTCGCGTGAAGAGCATGAAAAAGAACGATTTCAAGATGCGAATACCGCATTGATGGAAACGCAATTGTATACCAGCCGCATGATGGCATGGATGATGCCGATTATGATGCTGATTATGAATTGCATCACGATCGCAGTGGTATGGTTTGGCGCGAAAGGTATTTCAGCGGGACAGATGCAGGTGGGCGATATGATGGCATTTATCACCTATGCTATGGTGATTGTTATGTCCTTTTTGTTATTGACCATGATGTCGATTATGTTGCCAAGAGCTGGCGTTGCGGCAGAACGTATTCAGGAGGTGCTCTGCACAAAATCATCCATTGAAGACGCCAAGACAGTGGCTGATGATGCCATGGGACAGATTCGTGGAGAACTAGCTTTTCATGATGTCTGCTTCGCGTATCCAAATGCGAAGAGTAATGTTTTAGATCATTTGGATTTTGTTGCGGAACCGGGAAAGACAACAGCAATTATTGGAAGTACGGGGTGTGGAAAATCAACACTTTTACAGTTGATTCCACGTCTTTATGACGTTACCGAAGGAAGTATTACATTAGATGGCATTGATATCCGCAAAATATCACAAAAGAAACTGCGCGATGCGATTGGTTATGTGCCGCAAAAAGCCGTGCTGTTTTCCGGCGATATCCGTTCAAATATCAAATATGCAGATGATGGCATATCAGATGATGTTATGATAAAGGCAGCCGAGATTGCACAGGCAACGGAATTTGTGGAGGAAAAAGAGAAGAAATACGAGAGCCATATTTCACAAGGTGGATCGAATGTGTCCGGGGGACAAAAACAGCGACTGGCAATTGCAAGGGCGATTGCAAAGGAGCCAAAGATATATTTGTTTGACGATAGTTTTTCTGCACTTGATTTTAAGACAGATAAGGCGTTGCGGGAAGCATTGTTTATGCATGCGAAAGATGCGACTATCCTTATTGTAGCACAGCGGATCAGTACGATTTTGCATGCAGACCAGATTCTTGTTTTGGATGAGGGAAAGATTGTTGGTAAGGGAACACATCGGGAACTCTTAAAGACATGCCAGACCTATCAGGAAATAGCAATGTCGCAGTTGAGCCAGAGTGAGCTTGAAAAGACGAAGGGAGGCATGGCGTAATGCGTGAGACATATGGAAAAGAAAAAACATCTCGTCGTCCACAAGGACCTATGGGAAGAGGCCATGGCAGACCGGTGGAGAAGGCTAAGGACTTCAAAGGAACCTTGCGAAAACTTTTGAAATATCTTGGCGCATATAAAGTAGGAATCGGGGTTGTTATTTTCTTTGCAGTATTAAGTACGGTTTTTAACGTGATTGGACCGAAAGTGTTAAGTCTTGCTACGACAGAGCTGTTCAATGGTCTGGTGGCAAAAATTCAAGGAACAGGTTCGATACAGTTTGACAGAATCGCAAAGATCCTATTGAGTTTGTTGACCATTTATCTTTTTAGTGCGCTTATGAGCTTTATACAGGGCTATATTATGGCTGGCGTGGCGCAGAAGATGACCTTTCGGATGCGTTCAGAAATATCAGAAAAAATACATCGCCTGCCGATGGCATATTTTGAATCCAAAACAGTAGGCGAAATTTTATCCCGTATTACGAATGATGTAGATACGTTAGGACAAAGTCTGAATCAAAGCGTGACGCAGGTGATTACGTCATTGACAACCATGATTGGTGTGCTGGTTATGATGTTATGGATTAGTCCATGGATGACGTTGATAGCGCTTGTAATTCTGCCAGTTTCTCTTGGACTGGTTATGCTTGTGGTGAAGTTTTCACAGAAGTATTTCATTGCACAGCAAAGAACGCTGGGAGAAATCAATGGGCAGGTGGAAGAAACATTTGCCGGACAAAACATTGTAAAGGCGTTTAATAAGGAAGAAGATGTGCTGGCAGAGTTTCGGGCAAAAAATGAGGAATTGTATCATTCTGCATGGAAATCACAGTTTTTATCCGGTTTGATGCAGCCGGTCATGACATTTGTGGGAAATCTGGGGTATGTTGCGGTTGCAATCGTAGGTAGTGTATTTGCGGTTACAGGAAGCATAACGGTTGGTGACATTCAGGCATTTATCCAGTATGTGAAAAACTTTACACAGCCAATCCAGCAGATGGCAAATGTTTCGAATCTTTTGCAGTCGACCGTGGCAGCTGCGGAGCGTGTATTTGAATTTTTAGAGGAAAAAGAGGAACAAGAACCGGAGCATCCGCTTGTGATGGATCATGTGGAAGGGGCGGTATCGTTTGAACACGTACAGTTTGGCTATCAGCCGGATCAACCAATCATCCATGATTTCTCAAGTGAAGTCAGACCGGGACAGATGGTAGCTATCGTTGGCCCGACAGGTGCGGGAAAGACAACAATGGTAAAACTTCTGATGCGTTTTTACGATGTAGATGCCGGTTGTATCCGCATTGACGGGCAGGACATCCGTTCCTTCGGACGCAGTAATCTGCGTGAACACTTTGGAATGGTTTTGCAGGATACCTGGCTGTTTAAAGGTACGATTATGGAAAATATCCGCTATGGGAAACTGACAGCATCGGATGCGGAAGTTATGGATGCGGCAAAAGCTGCGCATGCACATCATTTTATTGAGACATTACCGGGAGGCTATGATTTTGTCTTGAATGAGGAAGCGACCAATGTATCCCAGGGACAGCGACAGCTGCTTACGATAGCACGTTCTATTTTGGCGGACAATCCAATCTTGATTCTGGATGAGGCGACAAGTTCTGTGGATACGCGAACCGAACAACGGATTCAAAAAGCGATGAATCATCTGATGCAGGGAAGAACAAGCTTTGTTATTGCACATAGATTATCAACCATTAAGGACGCAGATATGATTTTAGTGATGAAAGACGGCGATATCATAGAACAGGGAAACCACGAAGCATTGATTACACAAAATGGCTTTTATGCTGAGTTGTATAACAGTCAATTTGAAAACGTGGGATGATACGATTTCATCAGCCATTGTATATAATTTTGCGATTTTATAAATAATACAGGAATATATATATAGCTTGAAAAGATTGTGCTATAATTTTTCTATGGTTATACAGCACGAGGAGGAAAAAAATATGGGACTTTTAGAACAACAGATGCGGGAAAAGAATAAGATTGCATTTACTGTAGCAATGATTGTTGCCGGACTTGAGACATTGTTAGCACTTCTTAGTTTGACACAAAGTAATACCAATATGATGCTTGCGGTTGTCAGAACAGCAGTGTGTATCGCGGCGCTGGTGATTATGATTGTTACATACAATAAGAACAAGGCAGGGGATGGATTTGAAAAAATATGCATTCTGACATTGATTGCCGTGTATGCGGTGTATTCGCTTACCGTGCGCCGCATTGATATGTATGCGTTTATGTTTCCGATTTTGTTTACTATGATTGTGTATATGCATCCACAGTGGGTGTTAATTGGTGGCGCAGCGTTTAGTGTGGTAAATGGTCTAAAAGTTGTTTTGTGTAAGATACAGTATGCGGATGATAGTGCTATGTTTGCAACTAGTGTAGTGCAGCTTATATTTGCGGTGGCAGTTACGATTGTAGCCTATCTGATTGTAAAGATGCTGCAGAAACATCACAAAGAAGATAAGGATGAAGTAGAGCACAGAGCAAAAGAGCAGCAGACAGTTGCAGAAAACATCATCCGCCTTTCTGATGAACTGGTGCATATGTTTGAACAGGCAAAAAACAAATCAGAACAGCTTACGGCAAGTATGGAGGCAAGTAACGATTCTGTACGGGAAATTGCTTTGGGAATTAAGTCTACGGCTGAGTCTATTGAACATCAGACAAATATGACCAGCGATATTCAAAGCAGCATTCAGAATGCAGGAGATAGCACAAGTCATATGAAGGAAGTGGTAGAGATTTCTACGACAACGGTAAAAGATGGAGCGAGTCTGATTGAAGAATTGCGTGAACAGGCCATTGGAACAGCGGAAGTTAACCGTCAGACAAGAGATACGACAGAAGAATTAAATCATCGTATCAAAGAAGTAGAAGAGATTGTTGGCACCATTTTAAGTATTTCTGATCAGACAAATCTATTGGCATTAAATGCTTCTATTGAAGCAGCCAGAGCGGGGGAAGCCGGCAAGGGATTTGCAGTTGTAGCAGACGAAATCCGTAACCTTTCAGAAGAAACAAAAGAATCTACGGGAAAGATTACGGACATTATAGAAAAGCTTACCGTAAATGTAGAAGAAGCATCTGAAAATATGCGTGAATCTACGGAATCTGTTGAAAAGCAGAACGAGATGATTACGACAACGGCTGAGAATTTTAAAGTAATCGAGGAGAAGATGCAGGAAGCCTACACGGAGGTACAAAGTTTGAGCCATGAGGTGGGTGATATTTTATCATCCAATAAGCAGATTGGCGATAGCATTGCAGATTTATCTGCGACAAGTGAAGAGGTCGCTGCATCATCAGAAAGCTGTACAAATATATTTGGACAGAGTGTAGAAGATTTAGAGACATTGAATGAACAATTGCAGGAAATTTATCGCATTTCTGAAAATCTGAAAGAGATGGTAGAAGAAGAAAGCGATTTGATGACTGCAGAATTACAGGATGAATAGATAATATGACAAGACAACAGTTACAAGATTTGTTACAAAAAGGACCGATTATTTTAGATGGTGCGACAGGCTCTAATCTTATGGCAAAAGGGATGCCAATGGGTGTTTGCCCGGAGGATTGGATTTTTCATCATAAGGATGCTATCGTATCGCTGCAAAAAGCATATGTAGAAGCGGGAACACAAATTTTGTATGCACCGACATTTACAGCAAACCGTATCAAGTTGGCAGAATATGGCATGGAAGACCGTCTGGAAGAATTGAATCGTGCGATGGTTCGTTTCTGCAGGGAAGCGGCAGGAGACAGCGCATTTGTTGCAGCAGATCTGACCATGACCGGACAACAGATGTATCCGGTAGGCGACCTTATGTTTGAAGATCTGGTTACGGTTTATAAAGAACAATTACAGGCTATTTTAAAAGAAGGGGTGGATCTTGTTGTCATTGAGACAATGATGAGTCTGCAGGAGTGCCGTGCCGCACTTTTGGCGGTGAAAGAGACCTGTGATCTGCCGGTTATGATATCGCTGACCTATAACGAGGATGGCAGAACGCTTTATGGAACATCGCCAGAGACGGCTATGGTTGTATTAGAACATATGGGGGCGGATGTTGTTGGCATCAATTGTTCTACAGGTCCAGAGGCTATGATTCCGCTTGTTAAGGCTATGGTTCCTTATGCAGACATTCCTATTTTAGTGAAGCCAAATGCGGGTATGCCGGAATTGGAACAGGGAGAAACGGTTTACAAGATGACACCGGAAGAATTTGCAGATTCCTGTGAAAAGTTGATGGATGCCGGGGCATCTGTTGTGGGTGGTTGCTGTGGTACCACGCCAGCACATATTCGAGCATTGACCGAACGCGTAAAGAAGAAAAAACTTCCGAAAATCGAAAAGAAAAATCGTCCGGTATTGACATCAGAACGTGGTTTTGTGGAAATCACCGTAGATGGTGGCTTTAAAGTGGTAGGAGAGCGCATCAATCCAACAGGGAAAAAGGCGTTGCAGGCGGAACTACGTGCAGGCAGTATGCAGATGGTACGCCAATTTGCCAGAGATCAGGAAATTGCCGGAGCATCGGTTTTGGATGTTAATATGGGAACCAATGGCATCGATGAGAAAGCAATGATGTTAGAGGCTATTTATGAGGTGACATCAACGGTGGATTTGCCACTTTGTATCGATACCTCTTATGTGGATGTTATGGAGGCGGCACTGCGTATTTATCCGGGAAGAGCCTTGATTAATTCCATTTCCTGTGAAAAAGAGAAGATGGAGGCACTTCTTCCAATTGCAAAAAAATATGGTGCAATGTTTGTGCTGCTGCCACTATCACAAGCAGGTCTGCCAAAGGATCTAGAAGAGAAAAAGGAACATATCAAAACGGTATTGCAGGCGGCAAGAGAGGTCGGATTGCAGGATAATGATGCGATTGTGGATGTGCTGGTTACAACAGTTGGTGCAAATCCGACAGCAGCACTGGAGTGTTTTGAAACAATTGCGTATTGTAAGGAACAATTGCATTTGCCGACAATCTGCGGACTGTCAAATATCTCATTTGGTATGCCACAACGAACTTTTGTCAATACCGCCTTTTTAAATGTTGCATTAGCAAAGGGGCTGACGATGGCGATTGCAAATCCATCGCAGGAAATGCTTATGTACACAGCATTTGCGACGGATCTTCTTCTGGGAAAAGAATGGGCATCCGAACGTTATTTAGGGGCCGTTCCAGCCACTGCGGTTAAGGTTGTGGGAGCAAAAGAAGAAAAGCAGGATGCAGATGCCGGAGCGAAAGTTGTACATCCGATTTTTTCCTGTGTTGTAAAAGGGGATAAGGAATCGATTATTGAGGAAGTGAAAAGAGCAATAGATGCGGGCGTACAACCCGCAGATATCATCGAGGAATATCTGATTCCGGGAATCAACCAGGTGGGAACTTATTATGACAATAAGAAATATTTTCTTCCACAGCTGATTGCAGGGGCAAATGCCATGAAAGAGGCGATGGAATATTTAGAACCACTTCTTTTATCTGGCAAAGATGAAGAAGCGAAAGCAACTGTTGTTATTGCAACAGTGGAAGGAGATATTCACGATATTGGCAAAAATCTGGTGGTTTTGATGCTTAAAAATTATGGCTATCGTGTTTTTGATATGGGAAAAGATGTACCGGCAGAAGCTATTGTGAAAAAAGCAATGGAAGAACATGCCCAGGTGATTGGTTTATCTGCACTTATGACAACCACCATGATGCGGATGAAAGATGTTGTAGAGGAAGCAAAACGTGTGGGATGTACGGCAAAAATTATTATTGGCGGTGCTTGCATCACAGAAAGCTTTGCTGAGGAAATCGGAGCAGATGGATATTCGAAAGATGCATCAGCGTGTGTGAAACTGGTAGATTCGCTTTGCTGATATGAAAAAAACGCGTGTTAGCAAAAAAAATAAAAAAAGTTTAAAAAAAGTGTTGACGTAGAGATTGAAGTATAGTATATTTAATTTCGGTCGCGGCAAGCGGCACAAGAAATGGGATCTTAGCTCAGCTGGGAGAGCATCTGCCTTACAAGCAGAGGGTCACAGGTTCGAGCCCTGTAGGTCCCATTTAAACACTTAAATATGGCGAGGTGGCTCAACTGGCTAGAGCGTCCGGTTCATACCCGGGAGGTTGAGAGTTCGAGTCTCTCCCTCGCTACTTTAGTCCTGATTCATGAGAATCAGGACTTTTTTTATTATTACGCTACAGTTGAAAAAAGACTTTGGTATATGATATTATATAGGGTAGTTTTGAGATAAAACAGAATTGTTATATTTTTCTGGCAAAGACCGTAGAATAGGAAGGAGAAACCTATGCGGATTGGAACAGGTTATGATGTGCATAAATTAGTAGAAGGTCGTCCTTTGATCTTAGGAGGTGTTACCATACCACATTCTCTGGGATTGTTAGGACATTCCGATGCAGATGTGCTGTTACATGCAATTATGGATGCAATGTTAGGAGCGGCAGGACTTGGTGATATTGGAAAGCATTTTCCGGATACAGAAGAGCAATATCGTGGCATTTCGTCTATGAAATTATTAGAACACGTGGCTGCCTTACTTCAGGAACATGGATACATTGTGGGAAATGTGGATGCAACCATTATTGCACAAAAGCCAAAGCTGCGACCTTATATAGAAACCATGGAAGAGAACGTGGCAAGTGTTCTTGGAATATCTTTACAACAAGTGAATATCAAAGCAACGACAGAGGAGCATCTGGGATTTACCGGAAGAGAAGAGGGGATTTCTTCGCAGGCAGTCTGTCTGTTGGAATCATTTTATGAAAGCAGCGTAGCAGTTGCAGATTCAGATGACCGATGTTTGTCCTGTCAGGGGTGCCATAAAGATAATTAAAAAAAGACAGACAAAGAGGTTTTAATTTATGTTTAAACATATCAAGGAAGAATTTGCAGTAATACAGGATCGCGATCCTGCAATCAAAAGTCCCATGGAGGTGATCCTCTACCCAAGCTTTAAGGTAATGATTAGTTACCGCAGAGCTCATAAATTATATTTAAAAGGACATTATTTCTGGGCACGCTTTATATCACAGCGGGCAGCGAGAAAGACCGGTATTGAGATTCACCCGGGAGCAACCATTGGAAAGGGATTTTTTATAGATCATGGTACCGGTGTGATCATCGGTGAAACAACGATTATTGGAGATAATGTCACCCTGTATCAGGGCGTGACACTGGGAGGAACTGGAAAAGAGACGGGAAAGCGTCATCCGACCTTGGAAGATAATGTCATGGTCAGTGCTGGTGCAAAGATTATTGGATCTTTCACCGTAGGGAAAAATTCCAAGATAGGTGCAGGAAGCGTTGTGATTGAAGAAGTGCCGCCAAACTGTACGGTGGTTGGTGTGCCGGGGCATATTGTTCGTCAAAATAACGTGAAACTGCCGACAAGCGATATGGATCAGGTGCATTTGCCAGATCCGGTGCAAGAAGATATTAAAGTATTACAGCGGGAGAATTCCGAACTGGTAAATCGTGTATTACAGTTGGAAAATGAAGTGCGCAGCTTAAAGAAATAAGAACAAAAGGAGAATTTTATGAAGATATATAATACGTTATCAAAAACAAAAGAAGAATTTGTACCAATCGAAGAAGGAAAGGTGCGCATGTATGTGTGCGGACCAACCGTGTACAATTTTATTCATATCGGAAATGCAAGACCAATGATTGTTTTTGATACGGTACGTCGTTATTTAGAGTTCATTGGTTATCAGGTAAATTATGTTTCTAACTTTACAGATGTAGATGACAAAATCATCAAAAAAGCAATGGAAGAAGGTTCTACTGCGGAAGAAGTATCACAGCGTTACATTGCAGAATGCAAAAAAGACATGGCAGACATGAATGTGATGCCTGCAACAACACATCCGCTTGCAACAGAAGAAATCGGTGGAATGATCCAGATGATTTCTACCTTGATTGAAAAAGGATATGCATATGTTGTGTCTGACGGAACTGTATATTACCGCACACGTAAATTTGCGGATTATGGCAAATTATCACACAAGAATCTGGATGATCTTGAGGCGGGACATAGAAGTATTCAAGTCGTAGGGGATGAAAAGGAAGATGATTTTGATTTCGTTCTTTGGAAGCCAAAGAAGGATGGGGAACCATATTGGGAATCACCATGGTGCGATGGACGTCCTGGCTGGCATATTGAATGTTCTGTTATGGCAAAGCATTACTTAGGTGATGAAATTGATATTCATGCAGGTGGAGAAGATCTGATTTTCCCACATCATGAAAATGAAATTGCACAGAGTGAAGCTGCAAATGGCGTGGAATTTTCCCATTATTGGATGCACAATGGATTTTTGAATATTGATAACAAAAAGATGAGTAAGTCACTTGGCAATTTCTTTACCGTAAGAGAGATTGGGGAAAAATATGATTTACAGGTGCTTCGTTTCTTTATGTTGCAGGCACATTATCGCAGTCCACTTAACTTTAGCGCAGAATTGATGGAAGCAGCAAAAAATAGTCTGGAACGTATTCGTACCGCTGCAAAGAATCTTCAGTTCTTAGCAGATCATGCCGAGACAGAGGAACTTCGTGAAGCAGAAGAAAAGCTACTTACAGATGCAAAAGAATATGTAACTAAGTTTAAAGCTGCAATGGAAGATGATTTTAATACAGCAGATGCGATTGCAGCAATCTTTGAATTGGTAAAATATGCAAATCAGAATACAGACAGCAGCTCTTCAAAGGCGTATAGCCAGGCATTGTTAGACGAGTTGACAACACTTTGTGATGTTCTTGGTATTTTGGTTGAGACAAAAGAAGAGATGCTTGATTCTGACATTGAAGCATTGATTGAAGAACGTCAACAGGCTAGAAAAGATCGCGATTTTGCAAGAGCGGATGAGATTCGTGATGAACTTTTGGAAAAGGGAATTGTACTGGAAGATACCAGAGAAGGGGTAAAATGGAAAAGAGCCTAAATCAACAGATTAAGGAGACATTTGCAATTGCAGATGTAGATATCCGGACATATTCTCCACTGACACTTGCCTATATTGGTGATGGCATTTTTGATGTTGTGATTCGTTCGATTGTGGTGGGAAGAGGAAATACACCGGTAAATCAGTTACATCATAAGACGAGTCATATCGTAAAAGCGCATTCCCAGGCCATGATGGCAGAAGTACTTTTGGATGAAATGACAGATACAGAAAAAGACATTTATCGTAGAGGCCGCAATGCGAAATCACATACGATGGCAAAAAATGCGACAGTTATGGATTATCGCAGTGCGACAGGATTTGAAGCTTTGATGGGATATCTGTATTTGACAGATGAGATGGATCGCATTTTGGAATTGATTTCGATTGCATTGGAACGATGTGATCTGCTATAGCGAGAAAGGATAGAACATGGAAGAAATACAAAACTTGACGATAGAGGGAAGAAATGCAGTACTAGAGGCATTTCGCTCAGGAAAGACAATTGATAAACTGTTTCTTTTGGATGGTTGCGTGGATGGACCGATTAAGACTATCCATAGAGAAGCAAAAAAACACGATACCATCATTTCTTATGTGACAAAAGAACGTCTGGATCAGATTTCTGAGACAGGAAAACATCAGGGTGTCATAGCATATGCGGCAGCTTATACGTATGCAACGGTAGACGATATGCTGCAAAAAGCAAAGGATGCAGGAGAGGATCCGTTTTTGATTTTTCTGGATAATGTAGAAGATCCGCATAACTTGGGTGCCATTATTCGTACAGCAAACCTTGCAGGCGCGCATGGCGTTGTGATTCCAAAGCGTCGTGCAGTCGGCTTGACTGCAACGGTAGCCAAAGCAAGTGCCGGTGCTATCAATTATACACCGGTTGCAAAGGTAACCAATTTATCACAGACAATCGAGGCATTGAAAGAACAGGGAATGTGGTTCGTCTGTGCGGATATGGATGGCCAGCCAATGTATGATTTAAACCTGACAGGCTCCATTGGTGTTGTGATGGGGAATGAAGGCAGCGGTGTCAGCGAATTGGTGAAAAAACACTGCGACTTTGTAGCATCCATTCCGATGAAGGGTGATATTGATTCACTTAATGTGTCGGTGGCTACCGGCGTTTTGACATACGAAATTGTACGTCAGCGTTTACAGAAAAAATAGGGGAGTACATGGATCAATATGAGAACATGACAGATGAACAATTGGTGGAAGCGTACCATACAGGTGATTTTTCTGCCATGGAGCATCTGTGTAAAAAATATCAAAAAGTAGTTTCAGGTTATGCAAAGAAATTCTACATCAAAGGCAGTGAAGAACAGGATGTTGTGCAGGAGGGAATGGTCGGATTGTTCAAGGCCATTTTGGATTTTAAACCGGAAGAGGGTGCACATTTTTCACACTTCGCCAAAATCTGCATTAGTCGTCAGATTTTTAAAGCGGTTGAGGCAGCGGATCGGAAAAAGAACCAGCCTCTGAACAGTTATATTTCTATTTTTGACTCAGAAGATACAGAAAGCCCAAACCGTCACATTATAGAAGAAATTCTGGCGGATGATGTGCAAAATCCGGAAAATGTTTGGATTGATGCAGAAAAGACAGAACAGATCATCGAGCAAATCATTAAGAATCTCAGCAAGATGGAACTAGAAGTCTTTTTTTACATGGTGCAAGGGATGGATTATCATATGATTGCTGTTAAAATGGAAAAAACAGAAAAGAACATTGATAATGCTATCCAAAGAATTCGACAAAAAGTTCGTCGTATTTTGGCATAATATGTATGTCAGACAGATGCGATGAATTTTTTGTTGCACTTTTTAGAAACAGATGATAGAATCCATGTGGGAGATTGATTAAACATGTTAAATAAAATATTAGAACACAAAACAGAAGAATTGCCATCATTAGAGCGATTTAAAATGCTTGGATCTAAGGTTGTGGGGGAAATGCGAAAACCGGTTCTTGCCAGTTTTAATTTGCGAAATTTGAAGTATTTTAATGAAATTTATGGCACGCAAAAAGGAGATTGGCTCATCACACTGATGGTCGATTATTTTTGTAGAGAAAACAAAAAAAGTATTTTGGGAAGTATGAGCTATGTGGATCATCTGCTCGTTTTATGCGAAGCAGGAGATGATAGCGATGAGGAAATCGTAGCTTTTTATCAGGAAATATCAGATCGTTTTCTTGCAAGAGTAGGGGAACATTACGACCGTGTTAAGATCCATGTGGAATGTGGACTTTATATTATGGAGCCTGGAGATGACTTTATCTATGCACAGGATAACGCGCGCTATGCAAGAAGAAGTATTCGTAACAGCTATTCCAATACCATAGCTTTTTATGAAGAAAAGTTACGGAGCAAATCGATTAAGAAGGCAAGTATTATTCCGAATTTTGAGCGTGCGATTGATAACGATAGTATTCAGGTGTATCTGCAGCCTAAATGTTCGGCAAGAAATGATTGCATTATAGGTGCGGAAGCATTGTCGCGTTTTTATGATGAGGATGGTGAACTTCTTTCGCCGGCACTTTATGTACCTATTTTGGAAAAGGCAGGAATTGTATCCCGTCTGGATTATCATGTGTTGGAAAAAAGCGTGGAGCTGCTCTGCAAATGGCAGGAAGAAGGACGAGAGTTATTTCCTATTTCTGTAAATCTGTCGCGTGTGGATTTGATTGAAGACGATTTTATTGAATCGTTAGATCGCCTGGTTGAAGAAGCCGGATTGGATAAAAAGTATATTGAGTTTGAATTGACAGAGACAGTTCTGGCAAAAGATCTGGATATGATTATCACCAAGTTAAATCACTTGCGGGACAAAGGGTATCGCATTGCTCTGGATGATTTTGGCTCCGGTTACAATTCTCTTTATGTATTAGGACAGGTTCCGGCAAATGTGATTAAGTTTGACCGTGGTTTTGTATTACATTCTATTCAGAACAATATGGGAATGACAATTTTGTCTAATCTGGTGAACACTTTTAAAGAAATTGAATTTGAAGTTTTATGTGAAGGTGTCGAAACAGAAGAAGAAAAGAGTAAAATTGTTTCCTGTGGATGTGATGTGATTCAAGGATACTTGTATGATAAACCACTTTGTATTGATGATTTTGAACAGAAATATATATATATGCATAAGACAGCGCAAAGATAGCAATATAAAATAGAGAGACCGACCGTTGTGGGATATGTTCCTACAACGGTCTTTTTGATGTGCAAATAAAGTTATGAATAATTCTGCATTTCCGGAATTTTTGCAACTTCCCAATAAGCCATGAAGGCAGAAATGACCTGGCTACATAGGACTCCAAATAAAAAAGCACGGAAGCCATAAACAGGAATGCCAATCAGAATGAAGCCAAGGCGGATCAGTGCTCCGGCAATACTGTTAAAAAAGGTCTCTTTCACGTGACCAAGACCATTTAAGATGCTGTTCATGGTTGTACCGAGAAAAAGAAAAGGACATAGCCAGGAAAGTGTGCGGATATAAATGCCTGCGACTTCATTATCAAATATTTTTTGCCCAATGAAGGGGCTGAAAAAGTAAAAGAAAAAGGTACACAGAAAGCCAAGGAGCATACAGAGGAAGAAGCTGATGGTGATGGTATGACGTATGTAATGAAAGCGTCGTTCTTCTTTTGCACGGGAAATGGATGGCAACAACATGACAGCTATGGAATTCGACAATACGGTTGGAAAAAAGATCATAGGAAGTGCCATGCCACTGTAGATGCCATAAATACTAAGAGATTGCGTGTTTGTCAGCCCAAAACGTACCAGACATAAGGGAATCATAATGTTTTCAGCACCGTGTAACAAGGTCAGAAGCAGGCGCGTCATACTTAAAGGGCATGCCATGGATAAAAGGTCGTGTGATATGGTTCTTTTTGAGGGAGGCATGGACGCAAGTTTTTTCTTTTTGGAAAAAACAAGGATGTTCAAATAATAAAAAGTGGATGCGATTTCACCAAAAAGCAGTCCGAGCATAGCATGGAACTTTGTGAAGGGCAGACCACTGACGGTAAGAATATGGTAGCATGCAATGACACTGCCAATCCGGACAAACTGCTCAATACATTGACCCGCGGATGGAATGGCTGATTTTTGCAGACCATAGTAATAACCGTTGATGCAGCCGTGAAAACATTCAAGCGGAATGCAAAGAATGAGCGGGTAAAGTAATGTGGTGATGGAGGGCTCGCAAAAAATGCTTGCTGCAATCCTGGGTGTAAAAAGAAGACAGGGAATGCAAAAAAGTGCACTGAAGGCAAGGGAAAGGAAGATGCCAATATTAAGATAGGCACGTTCTGTTCCATTGTCTGCGGAAATACTTTTTGCAACATAGCGGGAAATGGCTGTGTGAAAACCGGAACTGGCAAAAGCAATTCCGATTGCTAACAGGGGCATTGCCAGCTGGTAAAGCCCAAGTTCTTTTGCACCGATGGTACGTGAGAGAAATATTTTATAGTAAAAACCTAAAAGACGACAGAAAAGTCCGGTGACAGTAAGGAGTAAAGCGCCGGAACAAATGGGATGTGTGTTTTTTTGCAAGATAGAACCACCCAAAGCGTATTTTTATTAGTATATGTGAAAATCTGGTTGACAGAACAGAAGTGGAATGCTAGGATAATAATAACCTAGTAAAATAGTAGGAAATAAAACGAGGTGATAACAATGAAAGAATTTGTATATTTAGACAATGCGGCAACGACTAAGGTCAGACCGGAAGTGGTAGAGGCAATGCTTCCGTACTTTACAGAGATTTATGGTAATGCATCTGCTGTGTATGATTTTGGACAGAAATGCAAGCAGGCAATGGAAGATGCAAGAGAAACGATTGCTGCATCCATTGGGACGAAAGCGGCAAATATCTATTTTACCGCAGGCGGCAGTGAATCCGACAACTGGGCTTTAAAAGGCGTTGCCGAAGCATATGGTGATAAAGGAAAACATATTATTACGACAAAAATCGAACATCACGCCATTTTGCATACATGTGCATATTTAGAGCAGCAGGGATATGAGGTGACATATCTGGATGTGGATGCAGATGGTCTGGTATCGCCGGAAGCACTAAGACAGGCCATTCGACCGGATACTATATTGATTTCTGTGATGTTTGCGAATAATGAGATTGGTACCATAGAACCAATTGCAGAACTTGGAGAAATCGCGCATGAACATGGGATTATATTTCACACAGATGCGGTACAGGCCTACACGCAGGTTCCGATTGATGTGGAAAAGATGCACATTGATTTGCTGAGTGCAAGTGGACACAAATTAAATGGACCAAAGGGAATTGGCTTTTTATATATCCGACAGGGCTTAAAATTAAAGTCGTTTATTCATGGCGGTGCACAGGAAAGAAAACGTCGTGCCGGAACAGAAAATGTACCGGGGATTGTCGGTCTTGGTAAAGCAGTTGAAATTGCTATGGAAACGATGGAAGAGCGTACGGCAAAGGAAAGTGCATTACGGGATTATCTCATTGCGAGAATTGAAGAAGAAATTCCATTTGCAAAGTTAAATGGTCATCGAGTGAAGAGACTGCCAAATAATGTTAATTTCTGTTTCCGGTTTATCGAAGGGGAATCCATGCTGATTATGCTCGATATGGCAGGCATTTGCGGATCTTCCGGTTCTGCCTGCACATCGGGTTCTTTGGATCCATCCCATGTTCTTTTAGCGATTGGTTTACCACATGAGATTGCCCATGGCTCGCTGCGCCTGACGCTTGGGGATGAAAACACGAAAGAACAGGTGGACTATGTAGTAGATCATTTGAAAGAAATTGTAGCAAAATTGCGTGCAATGTCACCACTTTATGAAGATTATGCGAAAAAACATTTATCATAGGTATTTAAAACGGAGGAAAAATTATGTATAGTGAAAAGGTAATGGATCATTTTCAAAATCCAAGAAACGTAGGTGAGATGGAAAATCCGAGTGGCGTTGGTACGGTAGGAAATGCCAAGTGCGGAGATATCATGAGAATGTATCTGGATATAGATGAAAATGGAATAATAAAAGAGGCAAAATTCAAGACGTTTGGCTGTGGAGCCGCTGTGGCAACCAGCAGCATGGCAACGGAACTTGTGGCTGGAAAGACAGTGCAGGAGGCACTGGAAGTGACAAACAAAGCAGTTATGGAGGCTTTGGACGGACTGCCACCAGTAAAAGTGCATTGCTCACTTTTGGCAGAACAGGCGATACACGCAGCGCTCTGGGATTATGCACAGAAAAACGGTATTGAGATTGAGGGTCTAAAACCACCAGTCAACGATATCGAAGAACTGGAAGAAGAGGAAGAATATTAATTGAAACAAAAAGTAGTAGTGGGAATGTCAGGAGGGGTTGATTCCTCTGTGGCAGCATATCTTTTAAAAGAGCAGGGCTATGATGTGATCGGTGTGACGATGCAAATCTGGCAGGATGAAGACGAATTTGTACAGGAGGAAAACGGCGGATGCTGCGGGCTGTCGGCAGTAGATGATGCGAGACGTGTCGCTGCCCGTCTGGAAATTCCATATTATGTGATGAATTTTAAATCAGAGTTCAAACATAAAGTTATGGATTACTTTGTAGAGGAATATTTGCAGGGGAGAACGCCGAATCCATGCAATGCATGCAACCGTTATGTCAAATGGGAAGCATTGCTGAATCGGGCATTGTCCATTGGTGCGGATTATATTGCAACCGGTCATTACGCCAGAGTAGAGCAATTACCGAATGGAAGGTATGCAGTCACAAATTCTGTGACGGCAGAAAAAGATCAGACATACGCACTTTATAATTTGACGCAGGAACAGCTGGCGCATACATTAATGCCGGTTGGCGCTTACCATAAAGGTGAAATCCGAAAAATTGCGGAAGAGCTTGGTCTTCCGGTGGCACAAAAAAAAGACAGTCAGGACATCTGTTTTATACCGGATAATGATTATGCATCTTTTATAGATGCAGCAGCACCGGACCGTGTTCCGGGACCTGGGGATTTTGTGTTGCGTGATGGTACTGTAGTAGGCCGACATGAAGGAATAACGCATTATACCATTGGGCAGCGACGTGGTTTGGGAGTATCTGTTGGAAAACGCATTTTTGTAAATGAAATTGATGCCAAAAATAACCGCGTAATTTTAGGAGATGATCAGGACGTATTCACGGATCATCTGATTGCGGAGCAGATGAACTGCATGGCAGTTCCAGAGTTTTTGGATGGACAGGAATTTATAGCAAAAATCCGCTATTCCCACAAAGGAACCAAATGCCGTGTGCATCTGTTAGAAAATGACCAGATTCGACTTGATTTTATGGAACCAGTACGTGCAGTAACACCGGGACAGGCGGTTGTTTTGTATGATGGTAATTATGTCGCAGGCGGTGGGACAATTATACGATAAAAAAGACGCTCCTTGATGATGGGGCGTCTTTTTTGTTTCTGTGGACAATATATAAGGCATACTGACAGGGTGATATTGTTTACAAAAGACTGTGTGGGTGCGGAATACGTTTTTGATAAACCATGTATTCATAAAAACCACAGTCGGTTAAAAAGGCAGGTAATTGCTCGTAACCAAGCGCAATATCATCAGGCTTGTGTGCATCGGCACCGAGTGTGATCAGGGTTCCACCCAGTTCATGATAACGCTGCAATATTTTCTTGCAGGGATTTGGTTCTGTCATTCCGCAACGAAAGGCACCGGTGTTGATTTCAAGAGCGATATCATGTGCGATTAAAAACTGCAGAATGGCATCTAAAATTTCTGCATAATCCGTATAAGAATCCGGGGTCGCATGGGCTGTGTCCTTTGGCCCATAGCGGAATACATAGTCGAGATGACCCAGGGCATCAAAATCATGGGATGCCAAAAGATTTTCATAAACTGCTTCATAATATTCCCGGTAAGCGTCCTGCTTGGAACGTCCTTCAAAATAAGCCGGATAATAAGGATCTCTTTTATGTACAACATGGGTAGAGCCAATGACGTAATCGAAAGCATATTGTGAGAGCAGTATTTCATGCTCTTTTGCTAAATGTGGCTGAAGACCAAGCTCTAAACCACATAAGACAAAAAAAGAAGCAGTATCTTCTTTTTCGGAAAGCAAATGTATTTGCTCTTCATAGCTTGTAAGATCTAAATCAAATAGACCGGGTTCTTCTAAATAGTCAAGATCCAGATGGTCAGTAAAGGTAATGCCAGCCAATCCGCATTGTTTGGCATGGTTCACCATGTCCACCGGGTTTGCCTGGCTATCACCAGAAAAGTGACAATGCATATGATTATCCCATAGTTTCATTGTAAGGAACACCTCCATCTTCGTTCTTTTCCATAAATTATAAAAAAATGATATGCAAAAAGCAACGTGTCTGAAAAAACACAATGCCTATTATTAGTGAAAAATTTATCAAACTTCGCTTTGGGGGTTGAAATGTAGGTAGAAATTGGTTAAAATAATATCAGTTTGGGAACGTTGTTCCCTAGACATAGTATTTTTAAATCTTAGGAGGAATTTAAAATGGCAGTAAGAGTAGCGATTAATGGATTCGGCCGTATTGGTCGTCTTGCATTCAGACAGATGTTTGGAGCAGAAGGATATGAAGTAGTTGCAATCAACGACTTGACAAGCCCAAAGATGTTAGCTCATTTATTAAAGTATGATTCATCACAGGGTAAGTACGCTTTGGCTGATACTGTATCTGCTGGAGAAGACTCTATCACAGTTGATGGTAAGGAAATTAAGATTTATGCTTTCCCAGATGCAAACAATTGCCCATGGGGAGAATTAAAGGTAGACGTAGTATTAGAGTGCTCTGGTTTCTACACAAGCAAGGAAAAGGCACAGGCTCATATCAATGCTGGTGCTCGTAAGGTTGTTATTTCTGCACCTGCAGGAAACGATCTTCCTACAATCGTATACAATGTTAACCATACAACATTGACTCCAGATGACAAGATCATCTCAGCAGCTTCTTGTACAACAAACTGCTTAGCACCAATGGCTAAGGCATTAAACGATGCATTCGGTATCAAGTCTGGTATCATGAGCACAATTCACTCATACACAGGTGATCAGATGACACTTGATGGCCCACAGAGAAAAGGTGACCTTAGAAGATCTCGTGCAGCTGCAGTTAATATCGTTCCTAACTCAACAGGTGCTGCAAAGGCTATCGGTCTTGTAATCCCAGAGTTGAACGGCAAGTTAATCGGATCTGCACAGCGTGTTCCATGCCCAACTGGTTCTACAACAATCCTTGTTGCAACAGTTGAGAAGTCTTGCACAGTTGATGAAATCAACGCAGTAATGAAGGCAGCAGCTACAGAGTCATTCGGATACAATGAGGATGAAATCGTTTCTTCTGATATCATCGGAAGCACATATGGTTCTATCTTCGATGCTACACAGACAATGGTTGGAGAAGACAACTTAGTACAGGTTGTTTCTTGGTATGATAACGAGAACAGCTACACATCTCAGATGGTTCGTACAATCAAGTACTTCTCAGAGTTAGCATAATTTAATTTTGTGCTATTTCGTCATCTTTTGGTGATTGCCACATGACTATGTTTTACACAGTAATTATGGTGATGCCTGTGAGTGACAGAAATATCCCAAAATTGGTGAGAATAAGCCAACATGGGGTCCGGTCTTAGGACCGGACCTTTTTTTATAAAAAGATGGAGGAGTTAATCATGGGATTAAACAAAAAATCAATTGATGACATCAATGTAAAGGGACTTCGTGTTCTTTGCAGATGCGACTTTAATGTGCCTCTTATTGATGGCAAGATTACAGATGAGAACCGTTTGGTGCAGGCACTTCCTACAATCAAAAAATTGGTTGCAGATGGTGGTAAAGTTATTCTTTGCTCACATCTTGGTAAGCCAAAGGGAGAACCAGTTCCAGAGCTTTCATTAGCACCTGTTGCTAAGAGACTTACAGAGTTACTCGGACAGGAAGTTAAATTTGCAGCAGATCCAGAAGTTGTTGGACCAAACGCAAAGGCTGCTGTTGAAGCTATGAAAGACGGCGATATCATCTTACTTGAGAACACAAGATATCGTGCAGAAGAGACAAAGAACGGAGACGAATTCTCTAAGGATCTTGCATCTCTTTGTGATGTATTTGTAAATGATGCATTCGGTACTGCACATAGAGCACATTGTTCTAATGTTGGTGTTACAAAATATGTAGACACTGCTGTTGTTGGATATTTGATGCAGAAAGAAATCGACTTCCTTGGTAATGCAGTAGAGAATCCGGTACGTCCTTTTGTTGCTATTTTAGGTGGTGCTAAGGTTTCTTCTAAGATTTCTGTTATTGAGAACCTCCTTGACAAGGTTGATACCTTAATCATCGGTGGTGGTATGGCATATACCTTTATGGCGGCACATGGTGAGCCAGTAGGTAAGTCACTTCTTGAGAAGGATTACATGGATTATGCACTTCAGATGGAAGAAAAGGCAAAAGAAAAAGGCGTTAAGCTTCTGATTCCAATCGATACTGTTTGTGGCGATGATTTCAAGAACGATTGCAACATCAAAATTGTTGGACGTGGTGAAATTCCAGACGATATGGAAGGTATGGATATCGGACCTAAGACGCGTGAATTGTTTGCAGATGCTGTAAAAGATGCAAAGACAGTTGTTTGGAACGGACCAATGGGATGTTTCGAGATGCCTAACTTTGCAAAGGGAACAATCGCTATTTGTGAAGCATTAGCAAAGGTTGATGGAACAACAATCATCGGTGGTGGTGATTCTGCATCAGCAGCAAATAACCTTGGATTTGGTGACAAGATGACACACATTTCTACAGGTGGTGGCGCTTCTTTGGAATTCCTTGAGGGTAAGGAGCTTCCTGGAGTAGCAGCAGCAAACGATAAATAAGAAAAGGGGTTTTTGATAATGGCAAGAACAAAAATTATTGCAGGCAACTGGAAAATGAACAAGACTCCAAGTGAGGCAGTTGCATTGATTAACGAATTAAAACCGTTAGTAGCAAACGAAGATGTAGACGTAGTATTCTGCGTACCAGCAATTGATATTATTCCAGCAGTAGAAGCTGCAAAAGGAAGCAATATTCATATTGGTGCAGAAAATATGTATTTTGAAGAGAGCGGTGCTTACACAGGAGAAATCGCTCCAAACATGCTTACAGATGCTGGTGTTGAGTACGTTGTACTTGGACATTCTGAGAGAAGAGAATACTTTGCTGAGACAGATGAAACTGTCAACAAAAAAGTATTAAAGGCATTTGAACATGGTATTACACCAATTATCTGCTGTGGCGAGACTTTGACACAGAGAAAGCAGGGCATCTACATTGAGTGGATCCGTATGCAGATCAAGATTGCATTACAGAATGTAACTGCAGATCAGGCTAAGAAGGCCGTTATCGCTTACGAGCCAATCTGGGCTATCGGAACAGGCGAGACAGCAACAAGTGATCAGGCAGAAGAAGTATGTGGCGCAATCAGAGCTTGCGTTGCAGAAGTATATGATGAAGCAACAGCAGAAGCAATCCGTATCCAGTATGGCGGATCTGTAAATGCTGGTAATGCTGCAGAACTTTTTGCAAAACCTGACATTGATGGTGGTCTTGTTGGTGGTGCTTCTTTGAAGGCAGATTTTGGCAAGATCGTTAATTATAACGCATAATTTCATAGGATTTTGTGAGATAAGAAGTAAAGAAGGAGATATCCCTAAGGATGTCTCCTTTTTCTCTTGTGACACTTCTTTTTATATGCTAAAATAAGCCGTGGTTAAGTGCGCATAAAACAGAAAATGCGTATTTATTACAGGAGGTTTAACAAATGAAACGTGTAGTGGTAATCGGTTTGCTTTTTTCAGTCTGTTTACTTGCAGGTTGTGGCAAAACGGATAAAAAAGAGAATAAAGAGACTGTGAAGGAAGTGGCAACACAGGAGGTTTCTGATTATACCAAGTTATCGGAAAAGGAATTGGAAGTTCTTGGATATGATAATGATGTGGAAGCGATGATGGAATTGGCAAATCGCTATGATTATGGAACAGAGGACAGCAAGCAGGATTTTGAGGAAGCAAAAAAATGGTATGAAATGGCAGCAGAAGCCGGGAATGCAGATGCAACTTGTGTTTTAGGTTACTATGCGTTACATGGAATTACCCAGGATGTGGATGTTGTGCAGGCGGCTACATATTTCCAAAAAGCAATGGATGCTGGTAATGAACGTGCGTATGTTGGAATGGCACGTACCTATCTTGCAGGATACGGCGATGAGACAGAGCATGCAATGAAGGCGTATGAATATACCAATATGGCATATGAAAAGAATATTATCTCAGGTGTGTATTATATGGCGTATCTTTTGGAAAACGGCATTGGCTGTGAGCAGGATTATGCGAGAGCAATCGCTTTATATGAGCAGGTGATGGAGGCAGAAGACCTCTCTATTTATGATGCATACTTAAAAGATGCTGCAGCTACAAATCGTGGTATGATGCATATTCATGGGGAAGGCATGGAGCAGAACTATGAGGAAGCAATGAAGTGCTTTGAAAAAGCCGCAGATGATGACTATGCTATGGCGGAGTATTATCTTGGGCAGATGTATGAAAATGGATTTGGCTGTGACCAGGACTATGATAAAGCCTTTGACTGGTATCAGAAAGCAGCAAATCAGGACTATGCACCGGCATTAAATCAAATGGGTTATCTGTATTACAATGGATATGGTGTGGATACAGATATTGACCAGGCAATCTATTATCAAAAACTGGCAGCCATGCAAGGATATGCAGCTGCACAGATTAATTTGGGATATTTATTTGAAAATGGTATTGGAGTAGAGCAGAATTATAGCACGGCACTGGCATATTATCGTATGGCAGCAGAGCAGAACAACGAAGGAGCGAAAGAAGCGGTGGTTCGTGTGCTCAAACTGATGGATGAAGAACAGTAAGAATCAAGTTGGTATCGTGGCCGTCTTGTTTGTGCTCGTTGTGATTGCTTTGGTATGGTATCTCCTTTTTGGGGCAGATACACTCCAGTGTATGCGTTCGCAAAAAGAGGCGGAACAGGTAGAAAGCGAGCAGGCAGAGGAAAAAAAGATTTTAGATATTTCCAATGTGGATGAGGCGTACGATGCCATACTAAACAAAAGCACAAAAGAATTTATAGGGAATCATCCCATTGATGAAGAGTTCCTGGGATGGTTTACAACAAATTATGGGTTGGAACAATTAGAAAAAATTGCGTCCTACGCAGAGTTGGATGATGGACAAATCTGGTATGAATATACGGGGCGTAGTGTGCATGTGTTGTGGTATGACTACTGCATGGAAACAGGCATACAACAGTATGCGTATGATAAAACCTACCAGAAGGAGTGTCGCGATCCGCAAAAGATTGTCATGAATTTTACGGGTGATTTTTCGTTGGCAGAAGGTGTGGGGACGACAACGTATTACCATAGTGTCTCAGACGATATCACACAATGTCTGGATGACGCGCTGCGTCGGGAAATGGCTTCAGCGGATATTATGGTTATTAACAATGAGTTTGCTTATTCTACAAGAGGACAGGCACTTTTGGGAAAAGCATATACATTTCGGGGGGCTCCATCGACAAGTAAAGCCTTGCAGACACTAGGTGTGGATGTGGCAGGACTTGCCAATAACCATGTATATGATTTTGGAGAAATCGGTTTACTAGATACGTTAGATACCTTAAAAGAACAGGATATACCATATATAGGCGCTGGAAAGAATTTAGAAGAAGCAGAAGAGCCAGTCTTTTTTATTGCAAATGGGAAAAAGATTGCCATTGTAGCGGCAACACAGATTGAACGAAGCACCAATTATACAAAGGAAGCCACAGAAAACAGCCCTGGCGTGTTAAAAACCTTAGATTCTGCAAAATATGTGGCACAGATTGCGAAAGCAAAGCGCAATGCAGATTACGTGATCTGTTTTGTGCATTGGGGAACAGAAAACACACATCAGTATGGACAGGATCAGGTCAAGCTTGCAAAAGATTTTGTGACTGCAGGAGCGGATGCTGTGATTGGAGCACATGCACATTGTCTGCAGGGAGCTGATATGATGGAAGGAGTTCCGGTTTTTTATAGTCTGGGTAATTTCTATTTTTCACAGGAGGCAGAAATGCCGGCAGATTATGATACCGTTATGGCACAAATTGTGATTGATGAATCAGGAACTCTGAGTGCCCGCTTGCTTCCGTGTTATTTTTCACAAGGGAAACTTTCACTTGTGACAGAAGAAAATAAATACCGCCAGATTTTATCGGATGTGGAATCTTATTCCGATCATGTGTCATTTGATGATGAGGGGTATCTAGTTGTCCATTAGATGAAGCGCGGAATGTATTATTTTTAGTTATTGTGTCCATTGATTTTTACTATGGAGTCGGGATAAAATATTTAATGAGAGCGTTTATAAAGGAAATCTATGTTTCCTACAAGATATAACAATATGAAAACAATAGAAAAGAGGAGAAAAGAATGAGCAAGAAGCCAGTTGTTTTGATGATCTTAGATGGATTTGGTTTGAATGAAAGACATGAGGCAAATGCCGTATACGAGGCAAATACGCCAAATATTGATGGATTAATGAAAAATTATCCATTTGTAAAAGGAAATGCCAGTGGTCTTGCAGTAGGACTTCCAGATGGACAGATGGGAAACTCTGAAGTAGGGCATTTGAATATGGGCGCAGGCCGTATTGTATATCAGGAATTGACAAGAATTACAAAGGAAATCGAAGATGGTACATTCTTTGATAATGCCGCTTTGAAGAAGGCAATGGAGAATGCAAAGAAAAATGATACAGCACTTCATTTGTTTGGACTTTTGTCAGATGGTGGTGTACATAGCCACATTACACATTTATATGGTTTGCTTGAGATGGCAAAGCGTGAAGGTTTGACAAAGGTATATGTGCATGGCTTTATGGATGGTCGTGATACATCTCCAACAAGTGGTATTACCTATGTAAAGGCATTGGAAGAAGAGATGGCAAAGATTGGTGTTGGTAAGATTGCCAGCCTTTCTGGTCGTTATTATGCAATGGATCGTGATAATCGTTGGGATCGTGTTGAAACAGCATACAAGGCGCTTACTTTGGGCGAAGGCAACACAGCAACAGATGCTGTAAGTGCAATGCAGGATTCTTATGACAACGAAAAGACAGATGAATTCGTAGTACCTACCGTTATTACAGAAAATGGTGAGGCGATTGGTAAGATTTCAGCAAATGATAGTGTGATTTTCTTTAACTTCCGTCCAGACAGAGCAAGAGAAATTACAAGAGCATTCTGCTGTGATGATTTTGATGGATTTGATCGTGGCGAGCGCATGCCACTTACTTATGTCTGCTTTACAGAATATGATGTTACGATTCCAAATAAGGATGTAGCATTCCACAAGGTAGAGCTTCATAATACATTTGGTGAATTTTTAGCAGCGAATGGTAAGACACAGGCAAGAATTGCAGAAACAGAAAAATATGCACATGTAACATTCTTCTTTAATGGTGGTGTCGAAGAACCAAATGCAGGAGAAGACCGTATTCTTGTGAAGTCTCCAAAGGTAGCAACCTATGATTTACAGCCGGAAATGAGCGCATATGAAGTATGTGATAAATTATGTGATGCCATTACATCAGATAAGTATGATGTGATTATTATTAATTTCGCTAATCCAGACATGGTAGGCCATACCGGAGTGGAAGCAGCAGCAATTAAGGCAGTAGAAGCAGTGGACAGTTGTGTAGGACGTGCCGTTGAGGCATTGAAGTCTGTGGATGGAACCATGTTTATCTGTGCAGACCATGGTAACTGCGAACAGCTTGTGAACTATGAGACAGGGGAACCGCTTACGGCACATACAACCAATCCAGTACCATTCATCCTGGTAAACGCAGATCCATCTTATGGTCTTCGTGAAAATGGATGCTTAGCAGATATTATTCCAACCCTGATCGAGTTGATGGGTATGAAACAGCCAGAAGAAATGACAGGCAAATCTCTTTTACTTAGAAAGTAGAAAAATGCCTGCATTTTGCAGGCGTATATCATAAAAGCATAAACAATTAAGGATAATGGAGGAAAGACAAATGAAACCAATGAAAGAAGGCAAGGTTCGCGAAGTATACGATAATGGTGATAGCATCATTATGGTAGCAACGGATCGTATCTCAGCATTTGATGTGATTTTGAAGAATAAGATTGTAGACAAGGGAGCAATCCTGACACAGATGTCTAAATTCTGGTTCGATTACACAAAGGATATCGTTCCAAACCATATGATTTCTGTGGATGTGAAAGATATGCCAGAGTTTTTCCAGAATGAGGAATATGACGGTAAGAGCATGATGTGTAAAAAATTGCAGATGCTTCCAATCGAATGCATCGTTCGAGGATATATCACAGGAAGTGGCTGGGCTAGTTACCAGAAAAACGGAACCGTTTGTGGTATTACGTTGCCAGCTGGTTTACAGGAGTCTGAAAAGTTACCAGAAGCGATTTATACACCATCTACAAAGGCTGAAATTGGCTTGCATGATGAAAATATTTCATATGAACAGTCAATCGAGGTACTCGAGAAAGAATTCCCGGGTAAGGGTGAGGAATATGCTTCTAAAATCAAAGAATATACATTGGCATTGTACAAAAAGTGTGCAGATTATGCGTTGACAAAGGGTATTATTATTGCAGATACCAAGTTTGAGTTTGGCTTGGATGAAGAAGGAAATGTGGTGCTTGCAGATGAAATGCTCACGCCAGATAGTTCCAGATTCTGGCCACTCGAGGGCTATGAAGCTGGAAAAGGACAGCCTTCTTTTGATAAGCAGTTTGTAAGAGACTGGCTTAAGGCAAATCCAGATAGCGATTATCTTTTACCACAGGATGTTATTGATAAGACAATTGCAAAATACAAAGAAGCATTTGAAATGCTGACAGGTAAGAAATTTGGAGAATAGACAGGAGATGCAGATGACAACAAGAGATTCGGATAAGGATATGCCACTGCAGGGACTGCATGAGGAGTGCGGCGTCTTTGGAATGTATGATTTCGATGGAAATGATGTGGCTTCCTCCATTTATTATGGACTTTTTGCTTTACAGCACAGAGGACAGGAAAGCTGCGGTATAGCCGTAAGTGAAACAAGTGGACCAAAAGGAAAGGTTACCTCTTATAAGGGCATGGGACTTGTGAATGAAGTCTTTGATGGGGAAGGCTTAGGTAACATGAAAGGCGATATCGGTGTAGGACATGTAAGATATTCTACAGCCGGTGAATCTACCCGTGAAAATGCACAACCACTTGTTCTTAATTATGTAAAAGGAACTTTGGCATTGGCTCATAATGGAAATTTGATCAATGCGAAAGAACTGAAAAAAGATTTGGAATATACAGGGGCAATCTTCCAGACGACGATTGATTCGGAAGTGATTGCTTACCATATTGCACGTGAACGTTTACAGTCAAAGACAGCAGAGGAGGCTGTACGTCGCGCATGCATGAAATTAAAGGGTGCGTATGCACTTGTTGTTGCATCCCCACGAAAATTGATTGGGGCAAGAGATCCATTTGGTTTCAAACCGCTTTGTATTGGAAAGCGTGACAATGCCTATATTCTGGCTTCCGAAACATGTGCACTTGATACAATTGGAGCTACGTTTGTTCGTGATGTACTTCCAGGTGAAGTGGTTACCATTACACCGGAAAAAGGAATTGAATCAGATATAGAAATGGCTCTTCCAAAAGAAAAAGAAGCCAGATGTATTTTTGAATACATTTATTTTGCAAGACCAGACAGCCATATTGACGGTGTCAGTGTTTATGCAAGCCGTATTCGCGCAGGTCAGTTTTTGGCAATGGATTCACCGGTGGAAGCAGATCTTGTTACTGGAGTTCCAGAATCCGGAAACGCAGCGGCACTTGGTTATTCTTTACAATCGGGTATTCCTTATGGAACAGCATTTGTTAAGAATGGATATGTAGGCCGTACCTTTATCAAGCCAAAACAAAGCAGCCGTGAATCAAGCGTACAGATTAAGTTAAATGTATTAAAAGAAGCAGTAGCAGGCAAGCGTGTTGTCATGATTGATGATTCTATTGTACGAGGAACGACATCAGATCGTATTGTACGTATGCTTCGCGAAGCAGGAGCGACAGAGGTTCATGTGCGTATCAGTTCGCCACCTTTCTTGTGGCCGTGCTATTTTGGAACGGATATTCCGGAAAGAGAGCAATTGATTGCTTATAATCGTTCTATCGAAGATATCCGAAAGATTATTGGTGCAGATTCCCTTGGTTATCTGGGACTGGAGCGCTTAGATGAGATGGTGGATGGATTATCAATCTGTCGGGGATGCTTTAATGGAATCTATCCAATGGAACCACCAAAAGAAGACATCCGTGGAGAGTACTTTGATAAAGAAATTGATATGGCAAAGAAATTGGAACGCAATTTATAGGAGGAGTAAATGAGTACAGATCGTTATAGTAGCCCACTTTCAGAGAGATATGCCAGCAAAGAAATGCAGTATATTTTCTCACAGGATAAAAAATTCTCCACATGGAGAAAACTCTGGATTGCACTTGCAGAGACAGAGATGGAGTTAGGACTGAGCCAGGACGGAAAGCCAGTGATTACGCAGGATATGATTGATGAAATGAAACAGCACATTGATGATATCAATTACGATGTGGCAAAAGCACGTGAAGCAGAAGTGCGTCATGATGTTATGAGTCATGTATATGCCTATGGAAAACAGTGTCCAAAGGCAGCCGGCATTATTCATTTAGGAGCAACTTCCTGCTATGTAGGTGATAATACAGATATTATTCTTATGCGTGATGCGCTTCTTCTGGTGCGCAAAAAACTTGTGAATGTTATTGCAGAATTAGCAAAATTTGCAGATGAATATAAGGATATGCCAACATTGGCATTTACACATTTTCAGCCGGCACAGCCAACAACCGTTGGAAAACGTGCAACCCTCTGGTTACATGAATTCGTGATGGATTTGGAAGATTTGGATTATGTATTATCCACATTAAAACTCTTAGGATCTAAGGGAACAACAGGAACGCAGGCAAGCTTCTTAGAACTTTTCCAGGGAGATCAGGAGACCATTGATAAGATTGATCCAATGATTGCAGAAAAAATGGGCTTTGAGAAGTGTTATCCAGTCAGTGGCCAGACATATTCCCGTAAGGTAGATACCAGAGTTTGCAATATTTTAGCAGGTATTGCAGCATCTGCACATAAAATGAGCAATGATATCCGTTTACTTCAGCACTTGAAGGAAGTAGAAGAGCCATTTGAAAAGAGCCAGATTGGTTCTTCCGCAATGGCATATAAGCGTAATCCAATGCGTAGTGAACGTATTGCATCTTTGTCCCGCTATATTATGATTGATGCATTGAATCCTGCAATCACATCAGCAACACAGTGGTTTGAAAGAACTTTAGATGATTCTGCAAACAAGAGACTTTCTATTGCAGAAGGCTTTTTGGCATGCGATGGTGTGTTAGATCTTTGTTTAAATGTTGTAGATGGCTTAGTTGTTTATCCAAAGGTAATCGAGAAGAGATTACGCAGTGAACTTCCATTTATGGCAACAGAAAATATCATGATGGATGCTGTAAAAAATGGTGGTAACCGTCAGGATCTACATGAAAAGATTCGTACCCTTTCTATGGAAGCAGGAAAGACTGTAAAGGTAGAAGGTAAGGAGAATAACTTATTGGAATTGATTGCAGCGGATGATGAATTCCCAATGGGATTAGAAGAATTGGAAGCAACGATGCAGCCAGAAAAATATGTAGGTCGTGCACCTCGTCAGGTCGTAAAATACTTAGAAGAAGTGATACAGCCAATTTTAGATGAAAATAAGGACATTCTCGGTGTGACAGCACAGATTAATGTCTGATTAGAATGCAGGAACTTTCTGTGCAAAATGCACAGAAAGTTCTTTTTATATACATTTGTTACAAAAAAAATAGAAAAATGCAAGTTAAAAATTAAAATTATGCATTGCACTTCAACGTGATAAAGTATATAATGTCACTAGATTTTGTGAAAACAAGGTTGGGAAGAAGTATTGAATAGGAGGAATTAATCAAATGAAGTTCAAGAGTAGTTATTTACAGAGCGTTTATGATGGACTTGAAAGCCGCAATGCAGAGCAGAAGGAATTTTTGCAGGCAGTTGCTGAAGTGCTTGAGTCTTTGGAGCCAGTTGTTGACGCTAAGCCGG
Source organism: uncultured Pseudobutyrivibrio sp. (assembly GCA_900546435.1). Taxonomy (GTDB): domain Bacteria; phylum Bacillota; class Clostridia; order Lachnospirales; family Lachnospiraceae; genus Pararoseburia. The sequence goes on from URCQ01000006.1 coordinate 90,883, forward strand.
AACTGGAGAAATGGGGAATCATCGAGCGTATCGTTGAGCCAGAACGTATCATCCAGTTTAGAGTATCCTGGGTAGATGATAATGGTAAGGTACAGGTTAACCGTGGATACAGAGTACAGTTTAACTCAGCCATTGGACCATACAAGGGTGGTTTGAGATTACACCCATCGGTAAACCTTTCTGTTATTAAGTTCCTCGGATTTGAACAGATTTTTAAGAACAGTCTTACAACACTTCCAATTGGTGGTGGTAAGGGTGGATCTGATTTTGATCCTAAGGGAAAATCAGATATGGAAATTATGAGATTCTGCCAGGCATTCATGACTGAACTGGAGAAGCACATTGGTGCGGATACAGATGTTCCGGCTGGAGATATTGGTGTTGGCGCACGTGAGATCGGATTTATGTATGGTCAGTATAAGAGATTACGCAACGAATTTACCGGAGTACTTACTGGTAAGGGACTTACTTATGGTGGTTCACTTGCACGTACACAGGCAACCGGTTATGGACTTTGCTATTACACACAGGAAGCATTGAAGTGCTTGCGTAATACAGACTTCCAGAATAAGACAGTTGCTGTTTCCGGGGCAGGAAACGTTGCTATTTATGCCATTGAAAAGGCATACCAGTTAGGTGGTAAGCCAGTGACATGTTCTGATTCTACCGGTTGGATTTATGATCCAGAAGGAATCGATGTTGCATTACTTCAGGAAGTAAAAGAAGTAAAACGTGCACGTTTGACAGAATATGCTGCAGCACGTCCATCTGCTGAATACCATGAGAAGAAGAATGGTGAGCATGGTGTATGGTCTGTGAAATGTGATATCGCACTTCCTTGTGCAACACAGAATGAGTTGGATGAGAATGATGCTAAGATGTTAGTTGAAAATGGTGTACTTGCTGTATGTGAAGGCGCAAATATGCCTTCTACACCAGAAGCTGTAGAAGTATTCAAAAAAGCAGGTATTCTCTTTGGACCTGCAAAGGCTGCAAACGCAGGTGGTGTAGCAACATCAGCACTTGAAATGAGCCAGAACTCTGAGAGATTACACTGGACATTTGAAGAAGTAGATGAAAAGTTACAGCATATCATGACTGGTATCGTACACAATTCACTCGATGCTGCTAAAAAGTATGGTCTCGAAGGAGATTTGATTTCCGGAGCTAATATTGCAGGCTTTGAAAAAGTGGCAGATGCTATGATTGCACAGGGTGTAGCATACTAATTTCATTTTATATTGTTATTTTGAGGACGTTCTTTTGTTTTAAAAGAACGTCCTTTTTATGTGTAAGCAAAGATGGCATCTTAGTCAGGATGAGGTGTACTATAATAAAAAATACTTGCGCATGAGAAAGGCATATGCTATACTTTTATAAGTTATGACGAATGACTTGCTATGGCGAGTGTACATTAGGAGGTTTTCATGGAAGTATTAAAGACAATTCTTATGATTGCATTTATTATTATATGTTTGGCTATTATCGTAATTATTCTGATGCAGGAAGGTAAATCCGGCGGACTTGGATCGTTGAGCGGACAGACTTCTGAGACATATTGGAGTAAGAATAAGGGACATTCTAGAGAGGGAATGCTTGTTAAGGTAACCAGTGTTCTTGTTATTCTGTTCTTTGTGATTGCTGCAGTTTTGAACATTGGAAGTTTTTAATTTATGATTATGAGCCATCGTGAAAGCGGTGGCTTTTTCTTTTGCAATTCATGGAGAAAAGAAGGAAAATGTGGGCATTCTAATGATGCTAAGGAGAACATGTAAATGAAAGAAAAGAAATTTGAAGAACGTAAACACATGATATATCGTCTTTTGTGTGATGATTTGTATGTTCCAATGCGCACAAAAGAGATTGCCATGCTTTTAGATATTCCCAAAAGTAAACGGGAGAGTTTGCAGGAAGTGTTGGATGCTCTTGTAGAAGAGGGAAAGGCGCAGGTATCGAAAAAAGGAAAATACCAAAAGGCAGAAAGTATCATAAAAGAGGGCGCCTATATCAGCCATGCCAAAGGTTTTGGCTTTGTGCGTGTGGAAAATGAAGACGAAGATTACTATATTCCGGAAGAATATGTCGGAAATGCTTTTCATGGAGATCAGGTAAGAATTGAATTGCTTCCAATTTCCAAAGGAAAACGAAGAGAAGCAAAGATTATAGAGGTTTTGTCACATGATATTTCTATTGTAGTTGGAACATATGAAAAATCAAAAAACTATGGATTTGTTATTTCCGATAATGCGCGTATCACGCAGGATATCTTTATTCCACAAGGTAAGGATATGCACGCGGTCGATGGACATAAGGTGGTGTGCCAGATTACAAGTTATGGAAAACAGAACCGGAATCCAGAAGGCGTGATTATAGAGATCCTGGGTCATAGAAATGATCCGGGGGTGGATATCATGTCGATTGTCCGTGGTTTTGATTTGCCAACAGAGTTTTCACAAAAGGTATTAAATCAGGCAACGCGTGTATCAAATGATGTATCTGAGGCAGATCGCGCGGGGAGACTGGATCTGCGCGATGTTACCATGGTGACCATTGATGGGGAAGATGCGAAGGATTTAGATGATGCGATTTCCATTTGCCGGAAAGCAGATGGGTATGAGCTTGGTGTGCATATTGCGGATGTGTCCAACTATGTACAGGAGCATAGCGCTTTGGATGAGGAAGCAAAAAAGCGTGGAACCAGTGTATATCTGGTGGATCGCGTTATCCCAATGCTGCCACATACACTTTCCAATGGCATTTGCTCTTTGAATGCAGGTGAAGATCGTCTTGCCCTGTCTTGTATTATGACATTAGATGCAAAAGGAAATGTGATTGATCATACCATAGCAGAAACAGTCGTTAACATTGATGAGCGCATGAGTTATACTTCTGTAAAAAAGATTCTGGAAGATCGTGATGCAGAAGAAATCGAGCGCTATCAGAAATTAGTTCCCATGTTTGAATTGATGGAGGAACTATCTGGTTTGATACGAAAAAAACGTCAAAAACGTGGGTCGATTGACTTTGATTTCCCAGAGTCTAAAATTGTTTTAGATGCGCAGGGAAAAGCAATTGATATTAAGCCATATGAACGAAATGTAGCAACAAAAATCATTGAAGATTTTATGTTGATTGCAAATGAGACAGTGGCAGAACATTTTTACTGGCAGGAAATCCCATTTTTGTATCGAACGCATGCTGTGCCAGATGGTGAAAAAATTCGAAAACTGGCAACGTTTATTGGAAATTTTGGCTATACCATCAAAGGTGGTGCAGATGAAATTCATTCAAAAGAATTGCAAAAGCTTTTGGGAAAAATTCAGGGAACACCGGAAGAAGATTTTATATCACGTCTTACACTCCGGTCTATGCAACAGGCAAAATATACGGTAGAATGTACGGGACACTTTGGATTGGCAGCAGATTATTATTGTCATTTCACATCACCGATACGTCGTTATCCGGACTTGCAGATTCACCGTATCATCAAAGAAAATCTGCGTGGCAGATACAATGAAGCAAGAAGAGAACATTATGAATCACTGCTTCCCGTGATTGCAACGGAAACAAGCCGTTTGGAACGCCGTGCAGATGAGGTGGAACGAGAAGTTGACAAATTAAAGAAAGTCGAATATATGAGTCGTCATGAGGGAGAAATCTTCGAAGGAATGATTTCGAGTGTTACAGGCTGGGGACTTTATGTGGAACTGCCAAACACGATTGAAGGACTTGTTCATATTTCTACGATACAAGGTGATTATTACCATTTCGTTGAAGAGACATACGAACTCGTGGGAGAGCGCACAAATCGACATTATAAATTGGGGCAGCGTGTTAAAGTTATGGTTGAGGATTGTGATACTATGGCACGCACGATAGACTTTGTTTTGGCGGAGGATGAAGATGAGTAAGGAAAGTAAGAAACTCATTGCAAACAATAAAAAAGCATATCATGAATATTTTTTGGAAGAAAAATATGAAGCAGGGATTGCACTTCATGGAACAGAAGTGAAATCTCTTCGTATGGGAAAATGCAGCATAAAAGAAGCGTTTATTAAAATTGAAAATGATGAAGTTATCATTTATCAGATGCATATTTCTCCATATGAAAAAGGCAATATTTTTAATCGGGATCCATTGCGCCCAAAGAAACTTTTGATGCATAAGGCGGAAATCAATAAGTTAAAAGCGAAGATTGCTGAAAAAGGATATACGCTTGTTCCGGTGGAAGTGTATTTTAAAGGAAGTCTGGTAAAGGTACAGATTGCGCTTGCTAAAGGAAAGAAACTTTACGACAAACGTGCAGATATTGCGAAAAAAGATATGCGTCGTGAGGCAGAACGTGATTTCAAGGTGCGTAATCTGTAGCAATTGCGTCATAAATGTATTGCTGCAGAATGTTGAAACAAAAATTTATGCAACTACAAGTTGACTTGAAAAAAAGTCACAACTTGTTATAATATATTTGTTCCAAGTCACCGATGTTTATGATAAGAGACTTGGGAGTCTACAATTTCATAGGGGCTAGTAAAGGTTTCGACAGGGATTATGAATCTGGAGAAGCGAGTCGTATGGTAATGCGTTAAATGGCCAAATTAAAATTAAACGCTGAAGATAATTTAGCATACGCTGCCTAATTTGGCAGTAGTCTGACCTAGTGCACTCACACATTAGGACCCAGGCTTCGACTATGTGAGAAACGACATATGCAAAGCTTTGCGCATATGGGCGTATGATGAAGCTACTGAAATCACGCGGTTGTTTGTTCCTGCGTGGTGGAGGGAATGTTTAAGAATAAACTACACTCGTAGAAGGACAGGGGATTGGTTTTTGGACACGGGTTCGACTCCCGTCTAGTCCACTAAAGGCAGGTTTTTGTGACCTGTCTTTTTTTATGGGGATATGATATGATTTTGGATGAAGGAAGGAAAACATATGGGGAAAAAAGCATATTATCATTTGCCAGGCTTATTTGAATTTTATGATTTGTATCGTTTGTTTTTAGAGTTATAGGACAAAATGTGTTGATAGAAACCGCCTTCAGCCCTTGAAAATAAAGGGCTGAAGGCGGTTTAATCTTTTTTGAAACAACTTTGTAAAGTGTACCCTTTGTCAAGGACACTATGACTTTTCCTTTTCAGATTTCTATTT
>URCQ01000007.1 GCA_900546435.1 uncultured Pseudobutyrivibrio sp.
ATTTTCTCAAGTTAATGTTTCCCTGAAAAAGTGACATTTTCAAAAGTTATTGACATGTGTCAACCTCTCTAATTCTTTCACAAGTCTTGTAGTTTTCCTCAGCATCGGTTAATATATGTATTCTGATATTTATATAAAGAAGAATATCTCGAGGAGGTTTTTATAATGAAACGTGAACAATTAGGAAGTCGTCTGGGCTTTATTATGTTATCCGCCGGCTGTGCCATCGGCTGTGGAAACATGTGGAAATTCCCATGGATGTGTGGGCAAAATGGTGGTGGAAGTTTTATGCTCGTCTATATCATTTGCCTGATTATTTTAGGCATCCCTGCGCTGACCATGGAATTTTCAATTGGCCGAGCTGCACAGACCAGCCCACTTCATATGTATCATAAACTAGAAAAGCCCGGGCAGAAATGGGGACTCTTTGGTCCAGTCTGTCTCATTGGCAATTTAGCACTGATGGCTTTTTATACCGTTGTATGTGGCTGGCTGATTTACTATTTCTGTAAGTTTTTAACCGGGCAAAATGCATCACTCGGTTTTGATACCATGATTGCAAATCCCATCGTCAATGTTTCCTTCCTGCTTGTCACCGTTGTTGTTGCATTTATCATTCTTTCTTTTGAATTGCAAGGCGGTTTGGAACGAATCACAAAAATCATGATGTCCGCATTACTCGTTCTCTTGCTTGTACTTGCCATCCATAGCCTTTTGTTAAAAGGTGCAGGAGCCGGTGTACAATTCTATTTAAAACCTGATTTTTCTAAAATTGATGGTTCTGTCATTGTTGGTGCCATGAACCAGGCATTTTTTACGCTTTCTACCGGTATGGGCGGTATGGCAATTTTTGGAAGTTATATTGGAAAAGACCGCTCTCTGATGGGCGAAGCCTTACATGTCATCAGTCTGGATACTCTGGTTGCTTTTCTTGCCGGCATCATTATCTTCCCGGCATGTTTTACTTATAATCTGGAAGTAAATGCAGGACCAAGTCTGTTATTTGATACTATGGCAACTGTATTTAATAACATGTCCGGCGGACGTATTTGGGGCGCTTTATTCTTCCTTTTTATGATCTTTGCAGCACTCTCAACAGTACTTGGTGTATGTGAAAATATCCTCGCCATGATTCGTGAACTGACTGGCTGGTCACGACCAAAAGGAAGCCTTGTCTGCGGTATTCTTGTGTTCTTGCTGGCACTGACCACAGCACTTGGATTCAATGTCATCCATTTCCAGCCATTTTCAGATGGAACCACCTTTTTGGATTTTTGGGATTTTATTGTTTCCACTAACATCCTTCCACTTGGCTCACTCATCCTTGCTCTCTTCTGCTGCCACAAGTTTGGCTGGGGCTGGGATAACTTCCTGAAAGAAGCCAATACCGGAAAAGGACCCAAAATACAATCCTGGCAGAAACCGATTTTCACCGTCATTGTGCCAACCATCATTGCCCTGATTTACATTTACGGCATTGCAACTTTCCAATGGCATTAGTATAAGAATGTTTGACAGCCTACATCTTTTTTTATAAAATAAAGTTTGTTAATTTTATGTCGTTTTCTGCGACGGAATGGAGATTATCATGAGCTTTTCTTATTTAAAACAAATGCCAGATCCGGACACCATCAAAAATGAATACGCTTTAACACCGGAAATGAAGGCACTCAAAGCTGACAGAGATCAGCAAATTGCAGATATTATTACTGGAAAGGACGATCGTGTTCTTGCGATTATCGGCCCATGTTCTGCTGATAACGAGGATTCTGTTTGCGAATATGTGAATCGTCTGACTTCCATACAAGAAAAAATCAAGGATCGTGTTCTCATTGTTCCTCGTATTTACACAAATAAGCCTAGAACAACCGGTTCCGGTTATAAAGGCATCGCTTCCCAACCGGATCCAACCAAGGCTCCAGACATGGTAGAAGGATTGATTGCTATGCGTAAGATGCATTTACGTGCCATCCGCGAAAGTGGTTTTACCTGCGCAGATGAAATGCTTTATCCGGAGAACTGGAGATATGTTGAAGATCTCCTCTCCTATGTTGCCATCGGTGCACGTTCTGTAGAAGACCAGCATCATCGTCTTACCGTCAGTGGTTTCGATGTTGCCAGTGGTATGAAAAATCCGACCAGTGGCGATTTTTCCGTAATGTTAAATTCTGTGTATGCTGCACAGCATGCGCACCACTTTACATTCTCCGGTTATGAAGTCCGCACGACAGGTAACCCACTAGCTCATACCATTTTACGTGGTGCTGTCAGCAAACATGGCAACTGTGTACAAAATTACCACTACGAAGATCTTGTTCGTCTATCAGATATGTATGCATCCATGGAGCTTGTAAATCCAGCAACAATTGTAGATGCCAACCACTCAAATTCCAACAAACAGTTCAAACAACAGATTCGTATTGTACGCGAAGTCATGATGAGTCGTCAGTTCTCCGATGACGTCAAAAAACTTGTCAAAGGTGTCATGGTTGAAAGTTACCTCAAAGAAGGCTCACAAAAAATCTCCGACCACCAGGTGTATGGTCAATCCATCACGGATCCTTGCATCGGCTGGGAAGATACCGAAAGCATACTTTATATGATCGCAGATTTAAATAAATAACCGTATAAATAACATGAAAAACGCCGGTATTCACTGCTTGTCAATACCGGCGTTTTATTATCACTTTTTTATTTGCTATTTCTTATTTCTTCGATAAAACTCTTTCTTTTGTTCATACATAGCCTTATCTGCTTCTTTTGTGAGGTCTTCGATCGAATACCCGGTGAATTCACTTGCAAGAGCATAACCCGCGGACACACTTAAGCTTTTCACTTTTTCACCCGACCATGATGTTATACTCCGGTCCATTTCCATAAGCGTTTCTTCTGCCTGTTCTTTTTTCATCGTTCCGAACACCACAAACTCATCCTCGCCAATACGGAATGTCCTACCCTTATTGCCTACGGCCTTCATGATGCAATCTGCTGCACCACAAATCAATTCATCTCCCGCTTCATGTCCCAAAGTATCATTGACTACTTTCAGCCCATTGATATCAATTAAGAACGCCACGAAATCTTCCGGCGCCTGATTATCATAGGATTCCATCACATCGTTATATGCAAAACGGCTAAATACACCTGTGAGTGGATCAATGGAAATCTTTACACTTTGTTCATTGAGCTTTTCGTCCATTTTTACTTGCTGCATCGTATAATATTCATTGATCCAGCGAACAATGACACTAACAATCTCAAACAGGCATACCAATGCGCATAACAGTTGGACCAGAAAATTTGCAATATTTAAATCCAATGTCCCGGTGACTGCAACTCCTTGCGACATAAGTTCTACTAAAATCCTTTTTCGCAAATACATGATACAAAGAATCCCTATAATCAATGCCCCAAACTTTGCATAACGAAATACGCGCTTATAGTCCTTTGATTCTTCTACCTCGCAATTCTCACATAAGTAGGAAAGATAATTTTTAACTTTTTGTTTTGATAAAAAGTAGTGGACAAAGCAGCAGGCTGCTGCCGCCAGTACGTATGATAACCAGTCTCGGAACACAGGAAGCGCTGACCAGTTTAAAATCAGTTCGTGGAATATCGTCGGGAAAAACAATGCATACGGCACAAACATGATCGCTCCATATAAAAAGGTATTGAGCACAGCTAACAGTGCAATACCAATATAGATATGTTTGCGTGGTTTGCGAAAATAAATACCAAAAATCAAACTTGCAACGATCGCAAACAGAATTCTGGCTACCGCAAACATGAGGGAGCGGATTGGCACACCACTTACTATTGGCGAATATAGCAAATCCAACGTAGCAGTTGCAAAGGAAGCCAGCCATATGGAAGTCAGTGCAAATACACACATGACGGGAACACTTCCTTCTATACCAAATATCATTGCTGCAACAATGACTAAAATATGTAATGTAGTCGATGATATCATCGAAAAATCAATATAACCAAGATATGAAAATGCAAAGATGGCTTCGAGTGCCATCAATACTAACACTATTTCGCGCTTTTTCTTTTTCGTAAGCGCAACACCATACAATGTTTGAAAACGATTCATCATGTTACCTATCTTTCATAACTATTATTCACTATGCTCTAATTGCCCAACGCAGCTTTGTAGATCTCGCTCTTCCATTCTGGGCACATTCCTGGGCAGAAGGTCGAATCACATCCTTCGCATAGGAAGAATAAATTCCCTCTTTATATCCCTGTTTCAGCGCTTTTTTCACTAATTTATCCTCACCGGAGTGAAACGTCAAAATAGCCACTCGTCCACCCGGTTTTAATACTCCCGGCAATTTCTCCATAAACTCATAGAGAACTTCAAATTCCTGGTTCACATCAATACGCAGTGCCTGGAATACTCTTTGGCATGTTTTCTTCACCGTATCCTTCTGCTCTTTTTCCGGCAGAAACGATAAGGTTTGTTCAATCACTTCGCGTAATTTTGTTGTAGTATCTATGCGATTTCCTTTGCGAATTTCATCGGTGATTGCCTTCGCAATCTCCTCGCAATATGGTTCATCTGCATTCTCGTCCAACATTCCTGCGAGTTCTTCTTTTGAAATCGTATCCAGTCGCTCTGCTGCACTGATGCCTGTTTGTTGATTTAAGCGCAAATCCAATGGACCATCCACTTTGAACGAAAATCCTCTCTTTGGATTGTCTATCTGCATGGATGATACACCCAGGTCTGCCAGAATAAAATCAAATCCTCCTGCTTCCTTTGCAATCTCATCAATAGTGCAGAAGTTTTGCAATTTTATCGTAAGTATTTCCTCTCCATATCCCAAATCTGCCAGTCGTTTCTTTGTCTTCGCAGATTCTTCCGGATCTACATCGGTAGCATACATATGTCCTTCGCCTTTTAAACAGGCGAGCATAGCTTTTGTGTGTCCGCCATAACCAAGTGTGGCATCAAAGCCTGTCTCCCCTGGTTGGATATCTAAAATATCAATAATTTCTTTTACCATAATAGAAATATGCATTCCTGCCGGCGTATTTCCTTTACTTATGACATGCTCAATGGTGTCCTGATACTTTTCCGGCTGAAGCTCTTTATATTTCTCCTCAAATTTCTTTGGGTATTTTCCTTTATAGCGCACACGCCTTTTATGCGGTGTTTGTGTTTCCTGATTCATCGCCTCTCCTTACAATATCAAATAGCTACTTCTATCATACCATAATTTCGAGTGCAAAATCTTTCTTTTTCATCTGTCAACCGATTTTTTACTTTCTCTCAAGTAATAAATCGTCGGTACCACAACCATCGTCAACACGGTAGAAAACAGCAGTCCAAACAACAAGGTTACCGCCATCGGCGCAGACATCGGATCCTTTGAGGCAATCAGCGGAACCAGACCTATACAGGTCGTCACACTCGAAATCATAATCGGGCGGAATCTGGCAGCCACGGCACTTCGGCAGGCTTCTCTGACACTCTCACCATTTCTTCGTTTTTCGTCAATCACTTCAATCAAAAGAATACCATTGTTTACCACGATTCCAAAAAGTGCCACAATACCAAGCAGGGCCATTGCCTGGATATTCATATTTAAAATCCATAAACCAAAACAGCATCCGATCATGGATAGCGGAATCGAGGTCAGGATATTAAATGGTTTTCCAAAATCTTTAAACTGCAACAACAGAATGATATAAATAATCAAGATTGCCACACCCGCTGCCTTGATTAGATCCACAATCAGAGACAACATATTGCTCATCTCACCCTGCTCTACAATCGTCACGCCACTCGTATCCATCTGATCCAGATACTTCTTTTCAAACTGTGCTTCAATATTGCCTGATACATAACCCGACTGCACACCGGAAAGAACTTTAACATAACGTTTTCCATTATAGTGGTTAATCAGCGGAACTGTTGGCTCTAACGTAATATCAGCCACTTGTCCAAGCAATACGTGTGTTTCACTTACGCTTCCTGAAATTGGAAGATTTTTTAATTCCTCCAGACTATCCACTTTGGCACGAACCACAATATCCATTTCATCTTCCGAGCCGGTATAGGTTGATGCCGTTGCGCCCATAAGACTTGTATTCAACTGCTTTACAATATCATATTTCAAAAGTCCGTACCCAGACAGACGTTCACTGTCTAAGTTCACTTTATATTCGTACTGGGCGTTCACTGACGTATCACGCACATTCGTGGTTCCTTCAATCGTCGACAAATCCTCTACCATCTGTGTAGCTAAGGCATTGATTTCCTCCATATCATCACCAGAAACTGTGTAAACGATTTTATCATCTGCCGGCATAGAATATTCCAGACATTTTACCTCAATCGTTGCTCCGGAAACGCGCTCATTGATTTCCTGCTGCAACTGTTTTGCCGCCTTTTCTGTACTACCAGCTTTTTTTAGCGCATCCTCATCCAACTCCATCATAATACGTCCTGCATTATCTGCATCGCTTAAGGATGGCACGGAGATAAAGAAACTTGGAAGACCTCCCCCCACTGCAGAAGTATAATGAGAAACCAAATCACTTTCGTCCAAAATCTGTTCCACTTCATCCATCGTGTTTGCTGTCGCGTCAAGATTCATCGTTTCCCCTTGCACATCAAGGTATAAAATCGGTTTTGACGAATATGGGAAAAACTGCATACCCAATTGTGTAACGAGGACAGCCGCCAATCCCAATGTCGCAAAAGCCACCACGAGCGTTCGCTTCGGATAGCGCATGCCCACCCCTAGCAAACGGTCAAAAAATGTAAAAATTATATTTTCCTTTTTGTTCTTCTTTTCCTTTTCCGGTTTAAAGAAGAAATAAGCAAGTACCGGGATACCACACATAGCCATGATATAAGAAGCAATCAGAGATGTAATAACAACCGTTGGAATGGTACCAGCCACTTTTCCTATCGCTCCCGGTACAAAATATATAATGCCAAAAGTCACAATCGTCGTCAGTGTACTTGTCAAAACTGGCAGCCATGTCTCTTGCACACCACCAATAATCGCTGCTTCTTTTTCTTCCCCTGCATTCATGTGCTGCTGGATTGCCTCACTGATTACAACCGCGTTATCTACTAAAATACCCAGACTGATAATCAGCGCCGCTATCGAGATAAATTGAAATTCAATACCGAGCAAATACATGACGGTAAATGTCACCAAAATACTAACCGGAAGTGCTGTACTAATCACAAGTGCATTGCGAATTCCAACACCAATCAATACCACAACCATAATCAGTAGGATACTCTCGATCAAATTCCAGATAAAGCCATTGATATTTTCACTGATAGCTTCCGGTGCATACATGACTTCATGAAAATCCAAATGCTCCGGCAATTGCTTCTTAATTTTGTTGATTTCACTACGCACACCTTTACCGACATTTACGGCATTCACGCCTTCGTCAAAGGTGCCGACAAGCAAGATACAGGATTTCCCATCCTGTTCATAATATTTATCACTTGTATTTTCCACATAGACATTGGCAACATCCTTTAGCTTCACAAAAGACAGACTATCCTCTGCACCGCCAATCACGGTATTTTCAATGTCAGACAGGCTTGTAAAAAGCCCGTCACTTGTCACGGTCACTGTCCCAGAATCATAGTCGATACTGCCCGCTGGAATATTGAGATTTTGCGCCTGCATCAGTGATAAAATATTCTCAATCGAAACATGATACGACTGCAGTTTTTGAATATCTGCTTCCACGACAACCTGCTTCTTACTAACGCCTTCCAATGAAACCGAAGATACATGCTCTACCGATTCCAATTCATCCTTGATGGTCTTTGCATAAGATGCAAGCTCCTCTGTGGAATATGTTTCTCCGGATAAACTAATAATAAACTGGTTGTTTGCCACCAGTTTTGTATTAACAGCAGACGTCTGGCACATATCCGGCAATTCTGATTGTGCGTCCGATACGCACTCACGCAGCTTTGACTCGACATCTTCTATCGCTACACTTGTATCATAATATACAATAATAGCACTTGCAGATTCCATGCTCATACTGGTCGTATAATCCACATGCTCTAATGTGCCAATTTCCTCTTCCAGCTTATCCGTCACATATTCTTCTACTTCCTCCGGCGATGCCCCCGGATAGATCGTTGTTACCAATGCGATTGCTATCGATGTGTCAGGATTTTCCTGTTTTGGCACCAGATAATAGCTGATGCCGCCAATGAGTACAATGATAAGCAGAAAGAACACAACAATCGTTCGATTATGTAATAATCCTTTTGTTAATTTATCCATACTATGCTGCCCTCCTAGTCCTGCTTTTCATAAGACACAGCACTTCCTGTACGAACCAGCTTCATGCCTTCACAGATGATTTTTTCTCCGGCTTTGGTACCCTCCACCAGCACCTGATCATCACTTATTTCTAACACAGTCACATACTCGCGTTTTGCTCTTCCATCTTCCACAACATAAACGTAATCATTGCCATCATTTAAAATAACGGATAATGGCAGCCAGATACCGGAACGCTCTCCAATATTGATTTTGACTGTCGCAAGTTCTCCTAAATACACATCCGGATCTGCCACATCAACCGTAACATTTGTAGCATAGGTTCTTGATGTCTCATCCGGAACGACATCTACATTCTTAATACTTCCTGTAAAGCTTTTATCCTCAATCTGAATCTGCGCCGGCATCCCCGCCGTCAGTGTTGCAACGTCCGTCTGCGATACGCCAAAATTAATGACAACATCATGGGTTGCTAACACCACTGCCGGCATAATTGGTGTCGATACACTGCCTTTTGTTGCAGAGAGATTTACCACATAGCCGGCTTTCGGTGCCTTTAGTACACATTTATCTACCGCACTCTGTGCCTTTTCCACATTATCTGCCGCATTATCATACGCTTCGTTTGCCTGGTCTAATGCTTCTTTTGAAGAATCCAATCGTTCCTTCTGTGCTTTTGCTTCTTCCGAATCAGCACCCTCTTTTGCCTTTTTATCATACGCTTCCTGCGCTGAATCTACATTGCGCTGATATACTTCAAGCGTACTTTGTGCAGAATCCAGTTCCAGCTTTGTTGTATAGTATTCCGTGTTTGTCTCCGGGATACTGCCCATACTATTACTGCCTTCCTTATATTGCGACATACCATCTAATTTTGTTTTAAGGTCATTTACTTTTTTCTGCTGTTCATCACGACGTGCTATTGCATCATTCAGATTGTCCTGTTCACGACTTGTGCCACAAGCTGTGACATAGTCCTTCTGTGCATTATCATAAGATTCCTGTGCATTTTTTCTTGTTTTTTCTGCATAATTTAGGGAACGGTTTGCACTTTCCAACTGGTCCTGTGCGTCTTTCGCATCCAGCGTACAAAGGACCTGGCCTTCTGTTACTTCCTGTCCCTGTTCAACCTCCACCGATGCAATCGTACCAACGGTCTCAAAGGTACACTGAATCGTCTCTTCCGGTTGTACCAATCCTGTATAGGAAAGCGTAACATCACTTCCTGTCTCACCAGCTTCCATAACCTTCACCTGGTATACCTTTTCTGATACCTGTTCCTCTTTTTGTTTTTGCTTGCGCGCCACAACAATCCATACGATTGCCAAAATCAAAATAGCAATGATTATGACTGCCCATACTTTTTTATTTTTTAAAATGTTCTTTGCTCTTTCCATCTGTTTTCTCCCGTGTAAATCGCACTTTCTTTGTTATTTATAATTTTAAAGCATTGTCCTTTTTTTTCCAATAGAATTGCAGCGCGACAATCATTAAATTTTCATAAAATAAACACCGCATGTGGCGTTATTCATACATGCGGTGTATTTTTATATTTTCGTATTATAAATTTGAATATCCCATGAGATATGCATCCACTTCTCGTGCGCAATCTCTTCCCTGGCGAATTGCTTTCACAACCAATGACTGGCCTGTATGCATATCGCCTGCAACAAACACCTTGTCAACAGATGTTGCAAATCCGTCTTCTTCTGTTACGACATTCGTTCGTCCATCCACTTTTACCTTAAAAGCATCGGTCACATAGGACTGGCTTCCCAAAAAGCCTGCTGCAATCAGAACCAGTTGACATGGAACTTCTTTCTCTGTTCCTTCCACCGGAATCATCATACGTCTTTTTGTCTTTTCATCCACTTTAGACTCCAGACTTACCAGAATCGCACTCTTTAAATTACCACTGCGATCCTTTTTAAATTCTTTAACTGTCGTCGTATAAATACGCGGATCATGTCCAAAGACAGCAATCGCTTCCTCCTGACCATAATCTGTCTTGCAGACGAGCGGCCACTGCGGCCACGGATTGCTTTCCGTTCTTTCATCCGGTGCCTTTGGCATCATTTCCAGCTGTGTGATAGATTTACATCCATGACGCATGCAAGTACCCACGCAGTCATTTCCGGTATCTCCACCACCGATTACAATCACATCTTTATCCTTTGCGGAAATAAAAGTACCTTCTTTTAATCCGTTATCCAGCAGACTTTTCGTTGTTGATGTCAGAAAATCTATTGCAAAATAAATTCCTTTAGCTTCTCTTCCCGGTGCTTTGATATCTCTAGGATTAGACGCTCCGCAAGCAAGGACAACGGCATCATATTCTGCAAGAAGTTCCTTTGGCTTGCTATCTTTTCCTACATCCTTACCTGTCACAAAGGTAATACCTTCTTCTTCCATGACGGCAATTTTCCGATCAATAATCTGCTTTTCCAGCTTCATATTTGGAATACCATAACGTAGCAGACCACCCACGCGGTCACTTCGTTCAAAAACAGTAACGTTATGCCCTCTGCTATTGAGTTGATCTGCAACTGCAAGTCCGGATGGACCAGAACCCACGACAGCAATTTTTTTGCCCGTCCGGTTCATTGGTGGTTTTGCATCTGCAAGTCCATGCGCATAAGCATATTCGATGATTGCACGTTCGTTTTCCCTCGTTGTAACCGGGCTTCCATTCAATCCGCACGTACATGCCTTTTCGCATAAGCCTGGACAAACGCGACACGTAAACTCAGGAAAATTACTTGTTTTGTGCAAACGCAGATACGCCTGTTCCCAATTTCCGTGATAAACCAAATCATTCCATTCCGGAACCAGATTCTGTAACGGACATCCGGATGTCATGCCTTTGATCGGCATTCCTGATTGACAGAAAGGGACACCACAATCCATACAGCGTGCGCCTTGTCTCTGCTGTTCTTCTGTAGAAAGAGGAATGTGAAATTCATTAAAATTCTTAATTCTCTCTTTCGGATCTATCGCCTGTGATTCTTTGCGATCGTAGTCTAAAAATCCTGTTGCTTTTCCCATTGGTATCTCCTTTCTCTCACTTTGTCAAAGCATTAAATGCTTCGATCTGTGCCTGTTCACTACTCAGTCCCTTTTCTTCCATCTGGACAATGGTCATCATCATCTTCTTATAATCGTGTGGTACGATTTTTTTGAACTTTGGCAAATATTCGCTAAAGTGATCAAAGATTTCCTTGCCCTTCTTGGAATTGGTATAAGCAACATGCTCCGTAATAATTTCCTTCAATTCCAAAACATCATACTTATCCGTCACAGGTTCCAAAGATACCATCGTTTTATTTAATTTACGATACAAAGATGCGTCTTCATCAAGCACATAAGCGATTCCACCACTCATACCTGCTGCAAAATTCTTACCTGTCTGTCCTAAGACAACAACACGTCCGCCTGTCATATATTCACAGCCATGATCTCCACAGCCTTCCACCACAGCAGTTGCGCCGGAATTTCGTACACAGAAACGTTCGCCTGCAACACCGTTGATAAAGGCTTTTCCACTGGTTGCTCCATACAAAGCAACATTACCAATGATAATATTTTCATCTTCTTTATAGGTAACACCTGTTGGCGGATAAACAACAAGTTTACCACCGGAAAGTCCTTTTCCAAAGTAATCATTACTATCACCAACAAGCTCTAACGTCAATCCCTTTGGAATAAAAGCACCAAAGCTTTGTCCTCCGGCACCATGACACTGTACCGTAAACGTATCTTCCGGCAATGTTTCCCCATAGCGTCTCGTAATTTCTGCTCCAAAAAGCGTACCAACCGACCGATCGGTATTGGTTACATCAATCTGCACACCTTTTTTTGTCTTTGTTTCCAGTGCTTCCTGGAATTGCTTTAGAAGGATTTTCTCATCGATTGTCTTTTCCAAATGGAAATCGTATACATTCTTTTTGTTATAACAGATCTTACCCGCTTCCTTGCTATAAGGATTATCTAAAATAGCAGACAAATCAATCTTTGCATAACGTCCTTCTTTTGCACTCTCTTTCACTTCAAGCAAATCGGTTCTTCCAACCAGTTCATCTACGCTGCGCACACCGAGTTTTGCCATATATTCGCGAAGTTCCTGTGCAATAAAACGCATAAAATTCACAACATATTCAGGTTTTCCAGTAAAACGCTTCCGCAATTCCGGATTTTGGGTTGCAATACCAACCGGGCAGGTGTCCAGGTTGCAGACACGCATCATAACGCATCCCATAGTTACAAGTGGTGCTGTCGCAAATCCATATTCCTCTGCTCCAAGCATCGCAGCAATTGCTACATCACGTCCACTCATCAGCTTTCCATCTGTCTCAATGACAACTTTATTTCGAAGCCCGTTCATGGTAAGTGTCTGGTGTGCTTCTGCCAATCCCAGTTCCCATGGAAGACCTGCATTGTGGATAGAGCTTCTCGGTGCAGCACCTGTTCCTCCGTCATAGCCGGAAATCAGAATAACCTGCGCTCCTGCTTTTGCAACACCGGAAGCTACCGTTCCAACGCCTGCCTCTGAAACAAGTTTGACAGAAATTCTTGCATTTTTGTTTGCATTTTTTAAATCATAGATCAATTCTGCCAAATCCTCGATGGAATAAATATCATGATGTGGCGGAGGAGAGATCAAAGATACTCCTGGTGTGGAAAGTCTTGTCTTTGCAATCCATGGATATACTTTTTTACCCGGCAAATGACCACCCTCACCTGGCTTTGCGCCCTGTGCCATCTTGATTTGTATCTCCTGTGCACTGACCAGATAACGACTGGTAACACCAAATCTTCCGGAAGCCACCTGTTTGATTGCAGAACAACGATTCTTACCATCTTTTCCCACTACCAGGCGTTCCTCTTCTTCACCGCCTTCACCGGAATTGGATTTTCCATGCAGCATATTCATCGCGATTGCCATTGTCTCATGCGCCTCTTTTGAGATAGACCCATAAGACATTGCTCCCGTTTTAAACCGCTTCACAATTTCATCAACGGATTCCACTTCATCGATTGAAATTCCTTTTTTTGGATATTTAAAATCAAGCAGACCGCGAAGATTCATGACCGTATCGTCTTCTTTATTTACCAGCGACGTATATTCCTTGAAGGTATCATAATCCCCCGTTCTACTTGCCAGCTGCAGCAAATGAATGGTCTGTGGATTGTATAAATGCTCCTCTTTTCCACCGCGCATCTTATGCAATCCCTTGCTCTCCAGCGTATTGTCCGTATGTAAATCCAATGGATCAAACGCCTGGGAATGCAGCATTTCCACATCCTGCTGGATATCCTCTAAACCAATACCGCCAATACGGCTCACCGTTCCCTTAAAGTAACGGTTAACCACATCCTCATTGATACCAATTGCCTCAAAAATCTTTGCACCCTGGTAAGATTGTACGGTTGAAATTCCCATCTTTGATGCGATTTTGATAATGCCACCAATTACCGCTTCATTATAAGAATCTACGGCGGCATAGTAGTCTTTATCCAACATATTCAGATCAATCAATTCCTGAATACTTTCCTGTGCCAGATAAGGATTGATAGCAGACGCGCCATAACCTAGTAATGTTGCAAAATGATGCACCTCGCGTGGTTCTCCACTCTCCAAAATCACAGACAGACTTGTTCTCTTTTTCGTCTGCACCAGATATTGCTGCAAAGCTGATACTGCTAAAAGTGAAGGAATGGCTACGTGATTTTCATCCACACCGCGATCTGAAAGAATGATAATATTGGCACCTTCTCTATGTGCGCGGTCAGCCTCCACATACAGATGGTCAATTGCCTTTTCCAAGGATGTATTTTTGTAATAGATAATCGGTATGGTTTCAACCTTAAATCCTTCCACATCCATATTTTTTATTTTCAGCAAATCCGTGTTTGTCAGAATTGGATTGTTGATACGAAGCATTTTACAATTATCTTCTTTTTCTTCCAGCACATTGCCGCTCTCACCCAGATAAATGGTGGTAGATGTTACCACTTTTTCACGAATGGAATCAATCGGCGGGTTTGTTACCTGCGCAAACAACTGTTTAAAATAATTAAACAATGGTTGGTGATGATTGGAAAGCACAGCTAATGGTGTATCAATTCCCATTGCTCCTATCCCTTCTGCGCCATTTAATGCCATTGGCAGAATGGATGTTTTCAAATCTTCATAAGAATATCCAAAAGCCTTTTGCAGTTTTGCACGTTCTTCTTTTGTATGCGTCGGTACACGCTTGTTTGGAATCCTAAGCTCATGTAAATGCACTAAGTTCTTATCCAGCCATTCGCCATAAGGCTGTTTTGTTGCGTACGATGTCTTTAATTCATCATCATCAATCAAACGACCTGCCACCGTATCCACCAAAAGCATTTTACCCGGCTTTAAACGATCCTTTGACTGGATGCGGCTCTCATCAATCGGTAATACCCCCACCTCAGAAGAAAGGATAAGATAATCATCCTTTGTCACATAATAGCGGGAAGGACGAAGACCATTACGATCAAGCACTGCTCCCATAATATCGCCATCAGAAAAAAGAATAGATGCCGGTCCATCCCACGGTTCCATCATGGTTGCATAATATTGATAAAAGTCTTTTCGTTCCTGATTCATTGCCTGGTTGTTGGTCCATGGTTCCGGAATGGTCATCATGACTGCAAGCGGCAATGGCAGCCCATTCATTACCAGGAATTCAAGTGTATTATCCAGCATTGCTGAATCGGAACCGTTCGTGTTAACCACCGGTGTAATCTTTGAAAGTTCCGCCTCTAAAAACTCAGAATACATGGTCTCTTCACGGGATAACATGCGATCTGCGTTGCCTTTGATGGTATTAATCTCACCATTATGAACGATGAAACGGTTTGGATGCGCTCTCTCCCAGCTTGGATTTGTATTCGTTGAGAATCTTGAATGTACAATTGCAATTGCAGATTCATAATTTTCATCATGCAAATCTGTAAAGAATGTACGGAGCTGTCCCACTAAAAACATACCCTTATAAACGATCGTTCTGCTCGATAGCGATACGACATAGGTGTCTTCACAAGTCTGCTCAAAAACACGTCTTGCTACATACAGTTTACGATCAAACTCCAATCCTTCCTTAACATCACTTGGTTTCCGGATAAAGCACTGCATGATATGAGGCATACAGTCAATTGCTTTCTTTCCAAGTACCTTTGGATTGGTCGGCACATCTCTCCATCCAAGAAACTCCATGCCTTCCTTTTCCACGATAATTTCAAACATTTTCTTCGCCTGGTTACGGCTCATCTCGTCCTGTGGGAAGAAAAACATACCAACGCCATACTCTCTTTCTTTACCAATGGCAATTCCAAGATCTGCAGCGATTTTTGTAAAAAATTTGTGTGATACCTGAAGCATAATACCGACACCATCTCCGGTTTTTCCCTCAGCATCCTTTCCAGCTCTATGTTCCAGATTTTCTACGATCTTTAAAGCATCGGATACCGTCTGATGGGTCTTAATACCCTTAATACTGACAACAGCACCAATACCACAGTTATCATGTTCAAATTCCTGCCGATATAAGCCACCTGTTTTTTGATTCCTTTTTTCCATCGCTTTTTTCCTCTCTTTTTTCTTCCTTCCCATGTAAAACATCTGTCGAAAATTAATATACTCCTACTTTTTCCACTTGTAAACAACTTTTTCATTTTATATTGTCTGATTATTTGACTATTGTAATGATATGCTATATATTTTCTGTCTATTTTCTTTATTTTTTGCTCACTACGCACTTTTTGTGTTCTAAGTATAGACAGCTGTTCGTGGCACAACATACATTCCCATCATTTCCCTGGGATATTTGTCACAAATACAGGCTCATTTTAACAAGATTGTCTTTACTAACACAACAACAAGCGGGTTCACAAAACATTCCAGATAAATTCCACTTGCCATAATTCCTGCAACACCCAATACATATAAAGCGTATCGCCACAGAGATTCTTTATCCTGTACTTCCTTACGACGCACAAATAACCAATATAAATATGCAAAAAGCATGCCATATAAGATCCATTGAGGAAACAGCGCTCCTGCACCAATGATAATTCCTTTTATGCCATAGCATTTCACAAAGGAAAGTATAAAAATGCCAAGAGCTGCACCGCCCACACCGCTTGCAATGTAAAAAAGTACCTTTCGTATTCTTGTCAATCCACATAGTAACAGTAACAACAGTAATTCATTTCTACGAATCAGCACATACCAAAACATATGTACATTTTCCACCAGAGTACGATCCATACGTTCTACACACAACCTGCTCCATCCTGCAATTTCAGTGATTTCTTCCCACAAAACGCCACGCACAATGATAATTGCAATAAAAAAAGACAAAAGAAACACACCTCTTTTGCCTCGCAATCGATATAAGCGAAACATCATCGGAAATTTCTTTTGTCTGTGATATGCATCATAATAGGAATATTGCTTCATTTGACCTCCACTTCCTGTCCAAATTCTACCTCTATTCATCTTATGATACTGCACATGATTTATGCGTTTTACTGCATTTACTATTTTTCTTCAGATAGTACTTTCACCTGATAAGCCAGAATCGCTGACACTGTCTTCGAATCCTGTATACGTCCTGCATAGATTTCTTCCAACAAATCCTGCATATCCCATGCCTTGATTTCAATCGTCTCTGCATCGTCCAAATGCTGTTGTCCCGGATGTAATCCTTTCGCCAAATAAACATCAATGAATTCATCGCAAAAAGCCACTGTTGTTTTCAGTGAAATCAACGGTTCTATGGTATCGCAAGTATATCCCGTCTCTTCCGTCAACTCTCTTCGTGCACAGACCATGGTATCTTCCGTCACCGAATCTCTCGATCCTGCCGGGACTTCCCAGGTCATACGTTCAAGTGCATGACGATACTGGTGCACCAGCACAATGCGGCCATCTGGCAATACAGGAATTACCGCTGCTGCACCTTTTCGGTGGCTCACAAAATCCCACGCCTCTTTATGTCCATTCGGCAGACGCACGGTATCCGCGTACACATCAATGATTGATCCCTGATACACGAGTTTTCTTTCTTCTACCTCTACATGCTCCATATTCTTCTCCTTTTATGAAAAAATAGTCAGCTTGCGCTGACTATTTTTATTTTGCATAATCCGTTACTCTCGATTCACGAATTACATTTACTTTAATTTGTCCAGGATAATCTAATTCTGCTTCAATTCTCTTAGAAATATCCCTAGCCAACAATACCATTTCAGCATCATCGACCTGTTCAGGAACTACCATTACCCGAACCTCTCTACCTGCCTGAATAGCAAAAGACTTTTCGACTCCCTTAAATCCATCGGTAATCTCTTCTAACTGTTGTAATCTGTTTGAATATGCTTCTAATGTTTCACGTCTTGCACCAGGTCTAGCCGCACTGATTGTATCCGCAGCCTGTACCAGGCATGCAACCAATGTCTCTGGCTCTACATCTCCGTGATGTGCCTCTACAGCATTGACCACAATTGGTGATTCCTTGTATCTCTTACAAAGTTCTGCACCAAGCTGTACATGTGTACCTTCCATTTCACGGTCTACCGCCTTACCAATATCATGAAGTAAACCAGCGCGTTTTGCCAATCTGACATCCTCGCCAATTTCAGCAGCAAGAAGACCTGCCAACTGTGCTACTTCAATCGAATGCTTTAAGACATTCTGACCATAACTGGTACGATATCTCATCTTACCAAGAAGTTTAATAAGCTCTGGGTGTACGCCATGAACACCAACCTCTAAGGTTGCGGCTTCACCTTCTTCACGGATCAAAGTCTCTACTTCTTTTTGAGCCTTTTCTACCATCTCCTCAATTCTAGCTGGGTGAATACGACCATCTACAATCAACTTCTCTAAGGCAATTCTAGCCACTTCACGTCTCACTGGATCAAACGCAGAAAGAATTACTGCTTCCGGTGTATCGTCAATAATAAGTTCAACACCTGTCAATGTCTCAAGTGTACGGATATTACGTCCCTCTCGACCAATAATTCTTCCTTTCATTTCATCATTTGGAAGTTGAACAACAGAAATTGTTGTCTCAGCAACATGATCCGCAGCACATTTTTGGATTGCTGTAACTACGATATCCTTTGCCTTTTTGTTTGCTTCCTCTTTTGCCTGCGCCACAGATTCTTTGATCAGTTTTGCAGTGTCAAGTTTTACATCTTCTTCAACAGTTTTTAAAAGTATTTCTTTCGCTTGTTCGGAGGTTAATCCTGAGATTCTTTCTAGTTCCTGTACTCTTTGCTGATTTAACTTTGCAACTTCTTCTTTTTGCTTGTTAACCGCATGTTCCTTTGCAGTATATTCAGCTTCACGCTTTTCGAGAGCCTCTAATTTCTTATCGAGGTTTTCTTCCTTTTGAAGAACACGATGTTCATTTCGCTGAATCTCCGCTCTACGCTCACGAATCTCCTTTTCAAGCTCATTCTTTGTCTTCATAGACTCTTCTTTTGCCTCTAAAAGAGCTTCACGCTTCTTTGTCTCTGCATTCTTAACAGCCTCATCAATAATCTCTCGAGCTCTGTCTTCTGCACTGCCTACTTTCTTTGCTGACGCCTTCTTATAGGACGAATTTGCAATGGCAAGAGACACTGGAACTGCAACGACTAACGTAACAACCGCTGTGATTATTATCGCAAGCACAGGAGCACCTCCCTTATTTAATTTTATTGTACATACATCATGAAAAATTAATAATCTACATATAAATACAACAATTAAATTCTATACTTTATTACAAAGCTTGTCAAGATTATTCACCACAAGCAAGCGCGACGAAAATCAATCCCAAGTCGTATCACAATCACGTAAAACCCTGCTGATATCGCTAGAGGAAAAGCCTCGTTGCAGTAAAAACCGATAGATTTTTGCTCGTTCTTCTCTCGTTGCATTTTCAGAATCATATCTTTTTTTTATGAGTAATTTTTGGATAAGTTCTGTCTGCGATTGTTCTAGTTCTTCTTCCATACAAGCATCAATCAGCTCACGGTCAATTCCCTTTTTCAAAAGATCCTGGGTCATACGCATACGACTGCGACTCTCCTGATAAAACCGGATATGAGACCGCGCTAATCTGGCATCGTCAAGGTAATGATACCCCTCCACATATGCAATTGCCTCTGCAATCGCTTCCTCTGGATAGCCTCCTTCGCGCAACTTCCTCTCTAATTGCTTCGTGGAACGATCCATCTTTTCTAGTAAATGCATCGCGCGTCGTCTGGCACGCGGAATCAAAATCTCCTGCAAGATCGTCTCATATAAAGCGTCTGAAAGTTCTTCCCCTTCCTGTAATTGCAACTTTCGCAATTCACCTTTATAGAGTGTAAAATCCACCCCATTACTGAGGTGGACTTTGTTTTTATTGTTTTTGGTAGCATCAATAGCTTCTATATACACAATCTTATTCTTCTTCCTGTGGCTCTGCTTCTACTTCCTCCGGCTGGAAGTGTTCTCTAACCTGCTGTTCTATCTCATCACGCACTTCCGGATGTTCACGTAAAAAGGTCTTTGCATTCTCACGTCCCTGACCGATCTTATCACCCTTGTATGCATACCATGCACCAGACTTATTCACAATATCAAGATCTGCAGCAATGTCCAGGATATCTCCCTCTTTTGAGATGCCCTGTCCAAACATAATATCAAACTCTGCCTCTCTAAATGGTGGCGCGATCTTATTCTTAACAACTTTGATACGGGTACGGTTACCAATCACTTCACCCTGCTGCTTAATTGCTTCAATACGACGCACATCAAGACGTACTGACGAGTAGAATTTCAGTGCGCGACCACCTGTTGTCGTCTCTGGATTACCGAACATAACACCGACCTTTTCACGCAACTGGTTAATAAAGATTACGATACAGTTTGACTTGCTGATCACAGCTGTCAGCTTACGTAATGCCTGCGACATCAAACGCGCCTGCAATCCGACATGAGAATCCCCCATATCTCCATCGATTTCAGCCTTTGGAACAAGGGCTGCCACCGAGTCAACAATAACAATATCTACTGCACCAGAAC
The DNA here is from genome assembly GCA_900546435.1 of uncultured Pseudobutyrivibrio sp. Lineage (GTDB taxonomy): Bacteria > Bacillota > Clostridia > Lachnospirales > Lachnospiraceae > Pararoseburia. The sequence continues at coordinate 20,377 of URCQ01000007.1, forward strand.
GTACCATTGTCTCTGTAATCTCCAGTGCCTGTTCTCCATTATCTGGCTGTGAAATATAAAGATTATCGATATCAACACCAATATTCTTAGCATAAACCGGATCTAGGGCATGTTCAGCATCAATAAATCCAGCAATGCCTCCAGCTTTTTGTACCTCTGCCACTGCATGTAATGCCACCGTTGTCTTACCACTGGACTCCGGTCCGTAAATCTCAATGATTCTTCCCTTTGGAAGACCACCCTGTCCGAGTGCAATATCAAGACTCAATGAGCCAGTCGGAACAGTCTCCACCTGCATCTGATTGCTGGTGTCTCCCAACTTCATGATAGATCCTTTTCCATACTGCTTTTCTATGTGAGAAATTGCTGCGTCTAACGCTTTTAGCTTATCATCATTTGCCATATTTAAAAACCTCCATATCGAACCTCTGTTCGCTTTTTTATGTTCTAATACTAGTATACTTCCGTAAAAAAGTCAACCCAATTTTACGTACCTGTTTTCTGTTACTCTTTATCATTCTGGGGAAATCATACGAAAAAAGACAGTAGCAACGCGCTACTGTCTTATTATATCCAGCCTTTTATCATTCTGTCAAGCCAGCACAACTTTCTTCCCAAAAAGTAGCCTGACTTTCTTTCCAAAAATTGTTAAAAAACTTAACTACGTCCAAATTCTGACAGAATTAATCCTTCGTTACGATCAAGTGTCATACCCACACTCCAGCTATTAACAAACAAAAGCAATGGTCTTCCCTTAAGGTCCTTAATTTTCTTCATATCAGAAGTTCCGGAAATTTTATCCAGATCAATATCTTTATTTTCAATCCAACGAATATGTTCATATGGTAGATTTTCCATACGAATTTCTACGTTATATTCATTGTTCAGACGATATTTCAAAACATCAAACTGCAGTACACCAACAACACCGACAATGATTTCTTCCATACCTGTATTGTATTCCTGGAAAATCTGAATTGCACCTTCCTGGGCAATCTGGTTGATTCCCTTCATAAACTGCTTACGTTTCATGGTATCCACCTGACGCACTCTGGCAAAATGCTCTGGTGCAAAGGTTGGAATTCCTTCAAATGCAAACCGTTTTTTTCCACTGACAATGGTATCACCAATCGAAAAAATACCTGGATCAAACACACCGATAATATCTCCGGCATACGCTTTATCCACGATTTTTCTCTCCTGTGCCATCAGCTGCTGTGGCTGTGAAAGCTTCATAGTCTTATTCCCCTGCACATGGAACACTTCCATTCCCGCATCAAATTCTCCAGAGCAGATACGCATGAAAGCAATTCGGTCACGATGTGCTTTATTCATATTTGCTTGAATTTTAAATACAAATGCTGAAAAGTCCGGTGAAAATGGATCAATGTCTCCCTGATCGGATTTTCTTGGCAATGGAGATGATGTCATCTGCAAGAAATGCTGCAAGAAAGTCTCCACACCAAAATTAGTCAGTGCCGAACCAAAAAATACTGGCGAAAGTTCTCCCTTTGAAACCAGATCCATATCAAACTCTGCGCTGGCACCATCTAAAAGCTCAATTTCATCTAGTAATGTCTGTTTCTGTTCCTCACCAATCTCATCGAGCAATGCCGGATCATCAATTGCGATTTCCTTCTCTGTACCTTCTTTTGTTCCCTTTAAAGTATCCGCAAACGTCATGACATGTTTTGTATTTCTGTCATATACACCACGGAATGCTTTACCAGAACCTATTGGCCAGTTAATCGGGCAAGTCGCAATTCCCAATTCTTTTTCTATATCATCTAAAAGTTCAAACGTATCATTTGCATCGCGATCCATTTTATTGATAAAAGTAAAAATTGGAATATGACGCATAACACATACTTTAAACAGCTTTCTTGTCTGTGCTTCCACACCTTTGGATGCATCGATTACCATGACTGCCGAATCCGCTGCCATCAAAGTACGATACGTATCTTCTGAGAAATCCTGATGCCCCGGAGTATCCAAAATATTGATACAATATCCATCATAATGGAACTGTAATACAGAAGATGTTACCGAAATACCTCTCTCTTTTTCAATTTCCATCCAGTCAGACACCGCGTGTCTGGCTGTTGCCTTTCCTTTAACAGAACCAGCCAGATTGATGGCTCCACCATATAACAGAAATTTCTCGGTCAGGGTTGTTTTACCTGCATCCGGGTGAGAAATAATCGCAAATGTTCTTCTCTTTTCAATTTCTTTTATTAAATCTGACAACGTATGTCCCTCCGTTTATCCTACGCTTTATCTATATCTTACCTCAAACTAATTTAGTTTAGCTTACTTATACAATTCTTGTCAAGTCATGCTTCTTTATCACACAGCATTTTGGGGACACGCCTCAAAAAAGGCTGTCCCCTCCATACTAATTCATAGTGGAAATTACAATATGATCTGCAGCAATTCCTGCTTTGCGGTTAATAATATCTTCTACCTGTGCACGTTGCGCATCTGTGACTTCCGTCGCATTTAAAATCACATCTGCTCCATCTGCTGCAATGGAAACGACCGCCTCCTCAAACCCCTTAGAAGATAACATCAGTTCGCAGGCCGCTTCTTTTTGTGCCAGTTCTGTCATCACTGCTAATTCCTCCACTGCCGCCTGTTTTTCTACATCCGTCAATGCACTGTTATTTACCACTTCCATCAACGTTGATTTTGCTGCTGCTCTTGTCTGTTCCCGATCCATTTTCAAACTTGCCGCTTTGGATACCTGCACATTTTTGCTATCTGTCAACACGGTTTCTCCTGCATGGTCATCTCCCATATCACTACTACTTGCTTCCGTATCGGTCAAAATTTCTTCCTCCGTAAGTGATGCTGTTTTCTTCGTCTTTTTTGCATCCTGTTTTTCATTCTTCGTTGCCATGGTTGCAATCTCTTTTTCATCATTTTCATATGTATAATTGAGATAACCTGCTGCTGCAATCATAAGTGCCAGTGCCGCTACTACAATCTGATTTTTTCGAAATACTCGTTTCATGTTCCCTCCTGTGATCCCATCTCTACTATTGATATCTTATGTGCATCCACGGAAAATAATGCCTGTATTGCTTCATAGATTGCCACACGGACATGATCATCTGAGGCCCCCTGTGCCACCACACAGACGCCTCGTATTTTGGGCGATATTGTTTTCGTTTCATACGGTGTATTCGACGCTAGTACCGTGGAATGTTCTGCACTCATTTCCTGCTGCGTCACCTCCCCTGCTTCTTTTGTCACACTACTCTTGCTGTTACTGTCTTGTGCCAGAACGCTTTCGCCCTCATCTTCCAATGTAATCATCACACGCACAGCACCCACACCATGCATCTGCGCGATCAGTTCCTCCAACTCCTGTTCCAGTTGCCTTACATAAGTCTCATTTTCCAACTGTGGTTCCTGTTTTTGCTCTGCCCCGGAAAGCCTCTTTTCTTTCGTATCAACCGGTATTGCGATTACAAGCAAAAGAACGCCTAGCAATATACAGACAATCCATTTTTGCCGGTCCATCTTTTTAAAAACGGATGTCATCGCTTTTCTCCAATTTTCCATTATTCCTCCTGTCCCTGCACAATGGCATTTACATAGTTCTCATCCAAAAAAGAATACGATTCTGCTTCTTCTTTTCGTCTTTCCCACTCTTCATAATAGCCACGAAACGCCTGATTCCAACGCTGTTCATAATTTCCCTTTCCAATTCCCAGTACAGATGCCAGGCAAAACAAAACCAGAATCATCTCCAGAAAAAAACGTAAATAACGGCGATATACGTCCGAGGGGAGCAAATACAAAAGCATTGCAAATATCAGAAATAACGAGATATACGCCTTCACCCATACAAGCACTAGTTGTGTCCTCCGATCAATGTCGTCATTGCCACTGTGATAAAAATAAGAATGGCACAGTTCGTCAGAATTCGAAACAGCATGCCGCCTCCCTTTGCCGCCACCAAAATAGCATTACTGATACGTTTATCTGCAACAGGTTCCACAAACGCAGCCAACACGCGGTAGAAAAATGTCATAATCCCCACTTTCGATAAGGGCACTGCAACTAAAAGCACCAGGACAACAAGCGCCGCCGCCCCGATTCCGCTACGAATCACTTCACTCGCAGCTAAAAACAAATCGGATGCTGCCGATAAGGTCGACCCAATTCCAGGCACAAATGCAAGAGATTTTCGAAGCGTCTGTCTTGCAAAGGTATCCGTTACCGGAGCAATCGCATTTTTTATAATATTTAAACCCAACACAATCGATGTTAGAATTTTGAGTGCCCACGAAACCATATTTTCCAGTAAATCCGTCAATTTCGAGAAACGCCCCTCTTCCATCACATAATTTAATAATCCCATGACTACATAAATACGGATCAACGGCACCAGCCCATCCGCCAGAATCCATTGGACCAGATAGACCACCAAATACCCCAGCTCATAAAAGCCCAACGCCGTCGCATCCCCGCCGGTCACAATAACGGTTGTCGCAAACACCGGAACGAACGCTGTCATAAAATCCAAGACAATGCCAATCGTTTGCTGCACCACCTGGTCGAGCAGCAACACCGATTTCATTAACAGCACCATCAAAAGAGCATATACCAGCAAAAAACAGACATTGGAAATATAAGATTGTTCAAACACCTGCGCAAAATTTTTCAATAAAGAAAACGCAATGGTTAAAAGCAGAATATAAAGCAGATACTTACGGTTCAACTCCCATTCTCCCAGAAAAAATTGCCAGATCATTTGTCCCAATCCCTGACTAAAATCCATTTCTCCGGTGATCAGCTTTTCTACAATCTGTGCAAAAGATAACTGCGTCAGGCCGCCACTTTGTCCCAGCGTATCTTCAATGCCACTAAAATCTAACGACGTCAAAAGTGTTCCTACGGTATCATCCATCATAAAAAAGCCTCCACAGTTGATAAAAATGCCATCAGCACCGGCATACCAAGTGCCAATATGGACAACTTCGCTAACACTTGTATCTGACTTGCTATACTTGCATACCCCGCATCCCTACAGATAGAGGAAGTGAATTCAGAAAGATACGTGATACCTATCATCTTTAAAATCACATCCATATAGAGGGTATCTACATGCACAAAATCTGCCAGATGCTCTATATATACCATGATCTCCTGTATCTTTGACAACACAGAAAAAAAGATTACGGCACAACAGGCAAGGCTTAAAAGCATTGCAAATTCCGGTCTCTCCTGCCGAAACAAAAGTGCCAGAAGTACAGTTGCAATCCCCGCTACTGCCACACACACCATATGCTTATCGCCTCCTACATATCAAATAATGTTTCCATCATAGCAAACAAATCTACAATATACGGAACCACCCAAAACAATACAACCAAAAGACCTCCCATGGAGATAAAAAATGCCTGTTCATCCCTTCCACTATGTTTCAATATTTGATTTAAAATGGTTACCAAAATACCAACGGCTGCAATTTTAAATAATAGTTCTACCGGCATATTCTCATAGCAACAGCAATAATAACATCATCAACCCCATTCCTGTTGTACATGCTGTCACCTTTCCCCTTTCTTTTTTTGTACGTTCTTCCGCCATCACCTGATGGGAAAAAGCTTCATAAAACACAGCAAAATCTTGTGCCTCTCCGGGAACGCTGGCAGAAAATAAGGAGCAAAGAGCCTGCATAAACAAGACCCTTTCCTCCTCTTTTGTCATTGCTTTCAATTCCGGTGTTAATTCTTCCTGCAAAATCGCTTCCATTGTTTCTTTATTATGTAGCAAAAGACGCAGGCGGACCTGGGTAAAATAAGTACAAAGCCCAGTAACTTTCCGCTCACTTTCCATGGCAAGCACTGCCATGACGGGCAGATTTCGCTTAAGCACTGCCTGCTGCATACGCAAAAGGCACGTTTGCATTTCCTGCAAAAATTGCATGCGCTGCTGCCTTGCATACCATTGCTGATACAAAAGTCCCATACTGCCCAGCAAAAAAACGCTCACACCAAATGCTTTGTACACAATACATCCCCCATTTCATTGTAAATTGTAAGCATTCGTCTCCCATCTGCCTCTTTTTCCATCCAAAGCAGACGTAAAAACGCACATTCCGCCATCCACGGCTGCATACTTCTTTTCTCCCAGTATTCCGATACACTTCCTGCATGCATCGTTGCCAAAATACCAATGCCACAACGCATCGCATATGCAATATTCTGTAAATCTTTTTCTCCACCGATTTCATCTAATGCTAACACCTGTGGTGCCATCGTACGGATTGCCTGCATGCTGGCAGCCTCTTTTTCGTATCCAGAATACACATCAGTATGCATGCCGACATCATTTTGCGGTACGCCAAAATTTACTGCAGCCACCTCATATCGTTCATCCAAAAGTGCTATCCCGCGGCAATTAACGCGGTTTGATAACAAACGTAAGATATCGCGTAAGCATGTTGTTTTGCCCACCCCCGGTGCTGCTAAAATCAATGTATGTAAAAATCTTTCTTTTTCAAAAAGCCATGGCACGACCCAATTTGCACACCCCTTTTTTTCATGCGGAATCCGGATAGAGAAAAACATCGGGTATTCCATAGCCAGATGTGTCCCTTCTGCCATGTACTGCCCACAAACGCCGACGCGAATCCCCCCGGGCAGCGTAAGATATCCCTGCCGCAATTGCTTTGCATACGCATAGCGGGAATACTCACAAAGATATGTCATCATCTCCTGCAAATCCTTTTCAAAAAGACGTATTCCTGCCTCTGCGCTCTCTGTTTTCCTACTATGAATGGGATCTACATAAAAATAATCTCCTGCGGTAATAAACTGCACCGGTTGTCCGATGCGAATGCGAATCTCCTCCAATTCTGCAACATCCCATGTTATTTTCTCCATTACCTGTCGTAGTTTCATCGGAAATATTTGTTTTAACTCGTCCATCTGTTTTTCAGCCATAATCTAATATATGATGGTACAAGATTTTTATGATTACCAGATGCGGCATAATGTATTCAGAAGCAAAACGATAAAACATGCTCGATCTATTTTCCCACCGCCATGATAATAAAAAAAGAGATGTGACCGTAATCACATCTCTTACTAAACGCAATTTAAATTTAGTTATACTTACGTTTTCTAGCAGCTTCAGACTTCTTCTTACGCTTTACGCTTGGCTTTTCATAGTGCTCTCTCTTGCGGATCTCCTGCTGGATTCCTGCCTTAGCACAGTTGCGCTTGAATCTGCGTAATGCGCTATCTAAAGATTCGTTCTCTTTAACTGTTACACTTGACATAGTCTTACACCTAACCTCCCTCCAGTTGGGTATTGTGCATATTCAACTGTTTGGGTAAATATCTTTGCACAGTAAAATATTATAGCATAAAATCATGTTACGTCAACTGTTTTCTTCATAAACTGTCAATTTCTTCAACATGAATTTACGAATTACACCGTTTTATCCACCATTTTAGGATAACTGTGCTGCTAATGCCTCTGCCACAGCTGCAATCGCATCCGGAATACCAGCCGGATTCTTACCGCCAGCCTGTGCCATGTTTGGACGACCACCGCCGCCACCACCAACAAGTCCGGCAATGGATTTAATCAGGTTACCCGCATGCGCACCCGCTTTCATAGCCTCATCTGTAACCATAGCAACCAGATTTACTTTTCCATCTTTTGCAGATGCCAAAACAACAACGCCTTCTCCTAATTTATTCTTGAGGTCATCGCCAAGATCACGTAAACCATTCATATCCACGTCATCTACCGATGTTGCCAGAAGTTTCACACCAGATACTTCAACGACAGCGTCCATAACATTACCGAGTGCACTCTGTGCTGCCTTTGCTTTGAGTGATTCATTCTCACTCTGCAATTCCTTCACTTCTGCCATCAGTTTTTCCAGACGTTCTACCAGATTTGCAGGTGTTGCCTTTACTGTCTTAGCAGCCTTCTGCATCTCCTTTTCCACGTTCGCATAATAAGCAATCACATTTGTACCTGTCAAAGCTTCAATACGTCTGACACCAGCAGCTACGCCATTTTCAGAAATAATCTTAAATGCCATAATATCGCCGGTATTTTCTACATGTGTACCACCACAGAATTCCTTAGAGAAGTCTCCCATGGAAACGACACGAACCTTTTCTCCATATTTCTCACCAAACAATGCCATTGCGCCTGTCTGCTTTGCTTCTTCCTGCGTCATCACTTGTGTTACAACCGGAATATGTTCTGCAATCTTTGCATTTACCATGTCTTCTACACGCTGCAATTCATCTGCCGTCATGGCTGAAAAATGCGTAAAGTCAAATCGTGTACGCTCTCCATCCTGGAAAGAACCGGACTGTGCCACATGATTACCAAGTACTTCCTGCAATGCTTTTTGCAGTAAATGTGTTGCGGAGTGATTGCGACAGGTGTTCATACGATTGGTCTTATCTACAGACAATGTCACTTCCTGACCAACCGCAATCATGCCCTGCTCCATATGACCAATATGGCCATATCTTCCACCAACAAGCTTCACGGTATCATCTACAATAAACTTGCCACCATCTGTATAAATCACACCTTTATCTCCCTGCTGGCCACCCATGGTAGCATAAAAAGGTGTCACATCGCATACAATCGTTCCATTCTCACCCTCAGCGATACCATTTGCAAGTTCAGACACAACCCTGCCCTCTGCATCTTCTTTTGCTGTTGCAAGAACGGTAACCTTACCTGTATCCTCTAACTTATCATAGCCGGTAAACTCGGATGTAATTGATAAATCTACATTTTCAAATACAGAAGCATCTGCACCCATATAATTGGTAACTTTACGTGCAGATCTTGCTTTCTGACGCTGTTCTTCCATGCAGGCATGGAATCCTTCTTCGTCGTAAGAGAAACCTTTTTCTTCGAGAATTTCCTGGGTCAGATCTACAGGGAATCCGTACGTATCGTATAATTTGAATGTATTTTCACCAGAAAGTTCTTTTGAACCAGCTGCAACCATCTCCTGTTCCATCTGGGCAAGAATAGCAAGTCCCTGGTCAATGGTCTTATTAAATTTCTCTTCTTCCTCTGTCAGAACCTTAAAGATAAAGTCTTTTCTTTCTTCTAATTCCGGATAACCATCCTTACATTCTTCAATAACGGTATTGGAAAGATTAGCAAGGAAGGTATCCTTGATACCAAGCATTCGTCCATGACGTGCTGCACGACGAATCAGACGACGTAATACATAACCACGGCCTTCATTCGATGGCATAACACCATCTGACACCAAAAATGTAGAGGAACGGATATGGTCGGTAATCAGACGAATTGATACATCATCCATCGCATCCACCTGATATGTCTTCCCACTCATCTCACAAATACGGTCACGAATTGCCTTCATGGTATCAATATCAAAAACAGAATCCACATCCTGCATAACAACTGCAAGACGTTCCAATCCCATACCTGTATCAATGTTCTTCTGCTCTAATTCACTATAACCGCCTTTGCCATCACCATAAAACTGGGTAAATACGTTGTTCCATACTTCCATGAAACGATCACACTCGCATCCCACTTTACAGTCCGGACTGCCACAGCCATATTTTTCACCACGATCATAATATATCTCAGAACATGGTCCACAAGGTCCTGCGCCATGTTCCCAGAAGTTATCACATTCACCGGTCTCAGGATCACGGTAAAAACGGGTGATTCTATCTGCTGGAACACCAATCTTTTTATTCCAGATTTCAAAAGCCTCATCATCCTCTCCATAAATAGATGGGTAAAGACGATCTGGTTCCATACCAAGGACTTCCGTCAAAAACTCCCATGACCAGCTGATGGCTTCTTTCTTAAAATAATCTCCGAAAGAGAAATTTCCAAGCATTTCAAAAAATGTCAGATGACGTGCTGTCTTACCAACATTTTCGATATCACCTGTACGAACACACTTCTGACAAGTCGTCACACGACGTCTTGGCGGAATCTCCTGCCCTGTAAAATAAGGCTTCAGTGGTGCCATACCGGCATTAATCAATAACAGACTGTTATCGTTATGTGGTACCAATGAAAAACTCTTCATTGCAAGATGACCCTTGCTCTCAAAGAATTCAAGGTACATTCTTCTTAATTCGTTTACTCCATACTTCTTCAACGTATCTTCCTCCGAAATTTATTCTTGTGCAGTTGTATCCTCTGTTGCTGCTCCCTGCGCTTCATTTTTCGCATTCTTTTTCTTGGCTAATTTTATACCAAGCAGTGCTCCACATACCGCAATCACTACTAATATAACAAACAGTAACAGATACGATAAAAAACTACTTACGATCATATTCATATGCCTCCTTGTGACATAGTATTTGTAACATTACTATTATATAGAAATCATCTATGCTTTTCAAGACACCTCATTGATAATTTCCAACGACTTCCATACGCTGACTGCAAATTTTCTGCCATAAAATCAAAATGGCAATCGAAGTTGGCTTGCATCTTCCGTTTCTAAAAGAACATCATCCTGTAAATACGCTTCCGGCTGGTCTGCTGCACTTGTAGCAAGCACATCGCAACGCTCATTTTCCGGATGTCCGTCATGTCCCTTTACCCAGACAAATTCCACCTGATGTGGTGCTTTTGCTGCGAGAAGCGCTTTCCATAAATCTACATTTTTTACCGGTTTTTTATCGGATTTTACCCAATTCTTTTTCAACCAGTTATCCACCCAATGCTGGTTAAACGCATCGACAACATATTTGGAATCAGAATAAATCGTCACCTGACATGGTTTGTTTAATTCCTGTAAAGCACGGATAACTCCTAAAAGTTCCATCCGGTTATTGGTCGTCTTCTTATAGCCGCATGACAATTCTTTTTCATGTAGATTACCTGCCTGGTCACGCACCTGTAAAATTGCGCCATACCCTCCTGGTCCATCTGGGTTTCCTCTTGCAGCGCCATCTGTAAATATGGTTACATGCATTTTCTTCTCTCCTAATCCAAATCAAAAATTATATTTTCGCGATCTATCGAAACCACTTTCTGTGCAAGTCCCACCAATTCTGGTCTGCGTTTAAAACGTTCGATCAAATCATACTGTTTCCACAGATGCATTGGAAATACCACGTCTACATCTATGTTTTTGAGAAAGTATTCCATCCCAAGATAATACGCATCTCCCAGGCGTGGATCTAAAACAACAAAGGCAACATCTATATGGCGATTTTTTATACGATGCAATTCGCGTTTATACGCATCCCCATATGTTTTCGTATAAAGTTCTGCTTCCATGCCGGAATTCCACCAATGCAAATCGCCAGCATGATAAATCGTCTGTCCTTCCACCGAAACCAGATATGCCACGCCTGCATCGGTGGAACGCAGTGTCTCAACGATGAGATCATCGATTTCATATTTTTCGATTACCGATACAAACTGTATTTCCTTTTTGATTGCCGGGTCAATCCCATGACGCATCAGGTACGCCCGCCCCAATCGAATATCCTTTGAAAAAATATAATTTATCTTTGGATACTTTTCTTTCCAGTGCAATACCTCCAATGAAAAATGATCTTTATGGCTATGACTTGCAAAAACATAAATGTGTTTATTTGCATCCAGTTCCGGCATTTTTCCTTCGAAATGTACTGTTTCCACTGCCTCCTTTGGAAAATAGTCAAAAACCAGAATATGATGATCCAATTCCACCACAAAGCACGAATGCCATACATAAGTAACACGTAACATAATTTTTCCTCTTTTTATTTCATGCGACCAATAATCGCATTTGCCTTCGCATAAATTTCCTTCGGGTCAAATCCAATGAAAAATTGTCCATTTTCATATAAAATCTGTCCATTTACCATCGTCATAGCAACATTCTGCTTACTTCCACTGTAGACGATATTTTTTACCAGATGATTCTCCGGCTGCATATTTGGCTGCATCAGATCTATCATAATAAGATCGGCTTTCTTACCAACAGCAAGCTGATCACAATCATCGAGTCCCATGCACTTTGCCCCGGCCGTCGTTGCCATGTAGAGTACTTCCTCTGCCGGAACACATGCCGCATCTTTTTCCTTTACTTTTGCAAGCGCTGTTGTAAGGAACATCTCACGGAACATATCCAGACAGTTGTTACTTGCCGGTCCATCTGTTCCAATCGCAAGCGCAATGCCTTCGTCCAAGTAACGCTGAATTGGTGCAATACCACTGGCAAGTTTAAGATTGGAAGCCGGATTGGTTACCGCTGTCAATCCCTTATCACGGAAGATTTCAAAATCCTGATCCTCCATATAAATACAGTGATATCCACCACCACCATATTGATACATACCAAGTGCATCCGTTAAGGCTGTCGGTGTTTTGCCCCAACGTTCTTTACACTCCTTCACTTCCAGTGCGGTTTCTGCATTATGTAAAAAAACAGGTGATTTTACTTTTTGTGCCAGTGCTGCCACACCCTCCATGAGTTCCATAGAAGTTGTATACTCCGCATGAAATCCAAGGATAAACGATGTCAAATCACTCATCTCATTTACCCGATGATAATCTTCTTCCAATTGTCCCAGACTGCTGGCAAAATTATTCAATCCGGATGTCTGCACCGTACGAAATCCGCAATCAATAGATGCCTGTGCATTTTTCTCCGGGAAAAAATACATATCAAAGTTGGCCGTAATCCCACTTGTCAGATATTCCATAATTCCCAAGATATTAAGCCAGTATACATCATCTTCTGTCAACTGCCCTTCTCTTGGAAAAATCGCCTCATTTAACCATCTCTGCAAAGGCAGATCATCTGCATACGAACGTAAAAATGTCATAGCTGTATGCGTATGGGCATTCTTAAACCCTGGCATCAACAAATTTCCATGCACATCAATTTCACGTTCCCAGATAACAATCTCATCTTCTGTAAATACATTGGCCACATCTTTGCCCTCTCCTATGTAGCAAATGCGGTCTCCTTTTACCCAAAGTTCTCCCTCTTGCATTGTAAATGTATGCCCTTCTCCCGGCAAAAGCATTTTAGCATTGTAAAAACGAATATTCATCCCCCCAAAACTTCCTTTCTCTTTTTCCAGTCACTGATGCCATTCCCCAATAGCATCACGTGATCAACAATCATTCTTTCTTTGCAAGCATCGCATGGATCTTTGTGATACTTTTTGTTACTAATGCGCTGAAATCTCTTTCTACCATTTTGCCCGCTTCTATAACTTCTTCCTCTGTCAACGGATGTGGTGAGATACCTGCCGCCAGATTGGATATGCAGGAGATTCCAACAATCTTCATTCCCATATGATTGGCCGCCACTGCCTCACAAGCCGTACTCATGCCAACCGCATCAGCGCCCATCCCTCTACACATTGCAATTTCTTCTGGCGATTCATAGTTCGGTCCCGGCATCTGGATATATATCCCTTCTTTGATTGGCAAATCTAATTCACATGCCGCCTTCCGAATCACCTGCTGTAAATCCTCATCATAAATATGACTCATATCCGGAAATCTGCTTCCCAGTTCTGTGATATTTGCTCCACGAAGCGGTGATGGTACAAGCGTCGCAATCTGTCCAGTAATCATCATCAGATCGCCCGCACAAAATCCACGCTTAATGCCACCTGCAGCATTGGTAAGAAACAAAACTTTTGCTCCCATCATCTTCATCAAACGGATTGGTAAGACCACATCTGTCATCTCATAGCCTTCATAATAATGCACACGCCCCTGCATAGCTACCACTGGTGTATCTTCTACATAGCCAAAGACAAACTGCCCTACATGCCCTGGTGCTGTCGATACTGGAAACCCATCGATCTCTCCATATGGAATTGTTGCCATAACCTTCATTTGACCGGCATAATTCCCCAGACCTGAGCCAAGCACAAGTGCCACTTCCGGTGTAAAAGGAATACGCTCGCGAATGCTTTCAAAGCATGCACAAAGTTTTTCATATACTGGATTCATACCTTTCCTCCACTTCATACGTTCTTCAAATTTAACATTAAGTCTAACATAAGCAGGCTCCTTTATCAACAAGTGAGGTACGCACGATAAAAGGAGCCGAGCTTATGCTCGACTCCTTAAAACTCAATTCAATTCGATGAACGAAAGCAAATTACTTTGCTACTCTAGCCATTGCCTCATCGTAATCCTTTGTTCCTACCCAGATATCGTTCTTATATGGGTTCTTCTTCTGCTCAATTGATCTCTTCATAATCACAGCGATACAAATTACGTTAGCAACTAATGCAAGAATAGATACAACTCCTTGTGCTGTTGGGTTTGCTGTGATTCCCATGTCAGCAATTACTTCATTAGAAGTATTTACGCCACTGTTGTAAACAGCGAGTGCCTTGTCATAAAGATCAAGTGCTGAGTAACCCTTTGCTGCTGCTCCACCGTAAACAGATGGAAGAACCGAGAAAGTCTTGCTCAACTGGAATAATGGGAATACCTGTGCAAACATACACCAGATACCAAGTGTGTTAGCACGGTTCTGGATCCAACCACCCTTGTTCCAAAGTGCATTAGCAAATGTAGGAGCAAGAAGAAGTGCAACACCACAATACCATGTATGTGTAGGCAGGTTAGCATATGTATACTGGAAGTTCCAGATATCGTATGCAACGATGAACCATACTGTCATGTCAGGCCAAATCATATCCTGTGTATTTTTGTCCTTTGATGAGTAAATTCCCCACCAACCTGTCATACAGAAGATATTGAGAACACCTGCGATAGCGTTGAGTACGTTCCACCATCCACCATAAAGGAATACACCTTCGTTTGATGCCCACCAGGCACCTGAAAGGTCACCTGTGATAGCGAAAGCGTGTACTGCTGACTCAAGATCAGAAACAACAGCGATCATGATGTTTGCAGCAACGATGAACCATGGGAATGGCTTAAACCATTCTTTTGCACCAATGCCCCACTGATACTTGATCATCATGAAACCGATACATCCAATAACTGCAGCATAGAGCTTGAAGTAGTGGAACCAACCATCCATGTATTCCATAGTTGGGTTGCTTGCGCCACCAAATGCGCCCAAATGCATACCAATAAAGTAAACTGTAAGAATGAGTGGAATAATAACGAAGATTACCATTCCGCCTGCCTTTGTACGACGGGCAATTTCATTCGTAATGATAAGTCCGGCAAACACGAGTAACCAGCCTACAAGCTGAGTAGCAGATGTGCTGCCATAAATCTGAAACAACATAATTACATTCCTCCCTTACTTGTATTCATACGTTGTTTTTCGAGGTTTTTTCCCCTCTTTTCGCAACAATTTTAACACTTTGTTTATACTATTTCAAACTTTTTTAATAAATATAAACAATCTTACTCACGCACATAAAAATGTGTATAAAATAAAGAACAATCTTTCCCATACAGCAAATTCTGTGTATAAAATCAGACACATTTCGACTCATTTTATAAAAAATGTATACTATTTTATCAAATGATGATACAGATTAAACCGCCGTTATTATCATTCACGATTTTTTGCATCGTATCCTGTAGTTTTAGCTGACATTCATCATCCATGGCAGCAATCTTACTACGCATGCCATCTTCCATCAGTTCTCCTATGGATTTACCAAAAATGTTTGTCTCAAAAACCCCTTCCTTCGTCTTTTGTCCTTCCTTAATATAGGCAATCAAATCCTGTGCCTGCTCCTCACTTCCAACAATCGGAGCAATCTCTGTTTCGATATTTGCACGAATCATGTGAATGGATGGAGACAGTGCCTTCATTTTCACACCAAATTTATTTCCGTGACGAATCAGCACCGGCTCCTCCATGGTAATATCCGACAGTTCCGGCGAAACAACCCCATATCCCTTCTGTTCTACCGACTGCATTGCATCTGCCACCTTTTCATAGGATTTACGCAAATTTGACAGATTTCCAATATACGATAGCAACTGATATTCTCCTGTAATCGGCACACCTGCCAATTGTGATATATTCTCATAATAATAACTTTTCTCAAGTGTCATCGATATTTTTACCTGACCTGTCGCCAAATCCACCTGGCTTAATGTTGTTTTTTCTATGTAATCCTCCGGCTGCGAAAAATCGATAGCAAATATATCCCTTACCTTTGTCGTATCTTCCAATATTCTTTTTGCATAACCTGCAATGCTCTGTTTCATCTCATTTTCTGCCGGCAGCATTTCCACCCATTTTGGAATCGTAAAGGATATTCCACTGACTGGAAATTCATACAGAACGGAAGACAAAATCTCTTCAAAATCTTCTTTTTTCATCTGCTGACAATTCATAGGAAGCACACTGCACTGATACTCCAGTTCCAACTGTTTTGCAAGTTGCTTAGTCTCCTCACTATGTGGATGTCCGGAATTAACAATCATCACATAGGGTTTCCCGATAGCACGCAATTTTTCTACGGTACGCATCTCTGCCTCAACAAAAGCTTCTCGATCCAATTCTCCAAACGTCCCATCACAGGTAACAATCACACCGATTGTCGCATGATCTGTGATCACTTTTTCCGTCCCCACGGCAGCCGCTTTTTCAAATGGCATCTCATGTGAAGACCATGGCGTTTTTACCATACGCTCCCGATCTCCTTCCATAGCCCCCTTTGCCCCTTGAATCAAGAAACCCACACAATCAATCAAACGAATCTTGCATTTTAAATCATGCGCCAATTCCATCTCCACCTGTTCCTTCGGTACAAACTTGGGCTCTGTCGTCATAATGGTGCGCCCCTGTGCTGATTGCGGCAATTCGTCAATGGTGCGCCGCATAACATTTTCCTCTTTAATATTCGGAAGTACCATCTGCTCCATAAACTGTTTAATAAAAGTAGATTTCCCCGTTCGCACCGGTCCCACGACACCTATGTATATTTCTCCATTTGTTCTGCTTTGTATGTCATTATATAAAGAAAATGTTGTTTCTCCCATAAGAAAAAGCCCCTTCCCATATTTACCTCTAATATATGGGAAGAGACTTCAATTTATGAGTCAATCTTAAAATTATTCTTACCGCTCCGTTTCACTTCATAGAGTGCACGATCTGCTCGTGCAAACAGCTCGGCATAATTCTCCATTCCATCACCTTTCGTACAGCGAACCGCTATACCCACACTACAGGAAAATGGCTGCTTTCCATCCGGCGCACGCATTGTGTGTGTCAGTTCCATAACACGTTCTACACATTTAATCGCTTCTGCCGTATCTTTTTCCTTGAGAAACATAACAAATTCATCGCCGCCAAAACGTCCAGCAATGTCGTCCGTATCTATTGAATGACGCAGAATCTGCCCAAAGCTTCGAAGTACCGCATCTCCTGCCTGATGTCCATACGTGTCATTTACTGTCTTAAAATCATCAAAGTCTACAATAACCATCACGCAATCTGATGTCGGATGTGAACGCATAAACTCATTACATAAAAATTCGGTACTTGCCTTATTATAAGTCGATGTCAGCCGATCCACCATTCCCATACGGCGAAGCCTTTGTTTTGCTTCATGTTCGCTGGCACGATATGTATACAATATCTTTGCAACGTAGCCGGTTAGAACAACGCCAAAAAGGCAACTGAATAAATCAACTGAAAATGTGGCAATCGACTTCGTCAGAAAAGATGCCAGTATATAAGCTGCCATCTCAACTAACATCAGTCCAATAGCCTGATAAAAGGTGTATATAAAGGCAACTATAAACGCAACCGTCACCGGCATATAATAAACCGCCGGCTGATTCATTTCGACAGGAACAATGCTCATGATTCCTGTAAAAGTCATCACATACAACTGAAACATACTGCATACAATGGATACTTCCTTGTAGGATCTTGTTTTCTTTTTATAGCGTATGAGCACGATAGGCAAAATCATAGCATGAAGTATCACTGCACCTGCATACACACGCGTGACCTGCCACTTAGAAAACACATTCAAAGAAGCACAAAAATAACCAAAAACCACTATAAAATATATGATATTCAGCGTACACAATGTCTTTTGATTGTTCTTTGTGACACTAGCTTTGTTATCCTCAATATAGGAAATGCTGTCCTGTTGCACACGGTCTTTGATCTTATATAGTAATTCCATCAAATCCCCCCCTATTGATGTCATTTCTCTTTTGTCCTATTATACCCCCGTGCATAACTTTTGTCGTGTATTTTATGACAAATGTGGCATCTGCAGTGCCCCAGGAATACAACGATACGTAATATCTGTCTGATCTCCACAATCCTCACCATCGGCATGTACCACCATTGGCTTGTCAAATACGATATGCAATTCTTTTGCATTTACAATCTGAAATCCTCGAATATTCTCATGTTTGCCGGCTAGCAAAAATGGGAAACAGAACAAACAAAGAACACGTGGAATACCATACACAAGACACACAGATAGCTTGCCATCATGTGCATCTGCTGATGGTGCCATTGGTACTGCCCCACCTTCACAAGGGAAATTCATTGCTGCAGCAAAAATAACGTTTTTCATAGAAAGCTGTTTGCCATTATGAAGTGTTGCCGTTCCAGATACAAACGGTGCTCGGAATAATTCTGCAACGGTCAAAAGTCCATAGGTTAATTTCCCCAGATGAAGTTTATTTAAGAATACCTTCAAACGTGATGTCAATGCTTTTCGACAGACTGCTGCATCAATACCCGCACCTGCGCTGATGGCAAATCGTCGCGTCTTTCCTCCGCACTCGACTTCCCCCACATCAATCGCATCTGTTGTTTCGGACGCCAGAATCTGACGTAAAATCTGTTCTGGTTCTGCTGTAATATGCAGTCCTCTGGCAAAATCATTGGCAGATCCCAGTGGAAGATATCCAAAAGTAACACGCGAAAAATCACAGATACCATTTAACACTTCATTTACCGTTCCGTCGCCCCCTCCAACGACAAGAAAGCGGTATGTTCCATCCTGTGTCAATTCACGTGCAATCTCTGTTGCATGACCAATGTACTCCGTAATATGTACGTTGTAAGAAACCCCTTCTTTTTTCAGAATTTTCTCTAACAATTCCCAAGTCGCCTGTGACTTTCCGGTACGGGAATGCAGATTGATAATAAATTCGTATGTTGTATTCATTTTTACCCCCTCTTCATGCATTCTCATTTGAATTATGCACTTAAACATGATAACATACTTATGCACTTACGCATTTCATGCGTTATATAGTTAATATATTTTACTACAAATCAGTCAGGAATAAAACCATGTTTAACAAATCTATTTTCTTTCAAAAATCTGAACATAATATCAAACGTTTTACATCCACTACGCGCTGGTTGATGATGTCTGTTTTCATCGGACTTGTCGTCGGCCTGATCAGTGGGTCTTTTGGATATTTATTGCAGTGTGTGACAGATTTCCGTCTAGCACATTCCTACTTATTATATGGTCTTCCTTTTGGAGCCGTAGTCATTGTTGCAATGTACCATCTGGTTCTGCACGAAAAAGATCCTGGTACCAACCTCGTCATCTCTGCCATTCACTCTGGAGATCGTATTCCACTGCGTATGGCTCCGTTAATCTATATCAGCACCATTTTAACACATCTTGTCGGTGGTTCCGCCGGGCGTGAAGGGGCTGCTTTGCAATTGGGAGGCAGCATTGGAAATGCTTTTGGTGAGTATCTCGGCTTCCACGAAAAAGATGACCGCAACATCATGATTATGTGTGGTATGAGCGCTGCTTTCTCCGCACTCTTTGGTACGCCGATTGCAGCTGCTGTATTTTCTATGGAAGTCGTCAGTGTCGGTATCATGCACTATGCTGCGCTACTGCCTTGCGCTGTATCATCTCTGATTGCCCGCGCGATTGCTTTCCATTTATTTGGCATTGCGTCACCTTATTATGACATTTTAGAATTGCCTGCTTTTGATATAAAAAGTGCTCTTTGGATTTCCTTATTTTCAGCACTTTGTGGACTTGTCAGCATTTTCTTCTGCGTGACATTGCACCAGACGTCTGCACTGTATCAACGTTTTTTTAAAAACCCATATTTACGTGCTTTCGTTGGTGGTTCTCTCGTCCTTCTTCTTTCCATCGGCGTTGGTGGAATTGATATGCAGACCTATAACGGCACCGGAACTTCTATGATTTCCATCTGTATGGATGGCAATATATCTTCCCTTGCCTTTTTATTAAAGATTCTTTTTACTGCTTTAACCCTTGGATGCGGTTATAAAGGTGGCGAAATTGTACCGACATTTTTCATCGGAGCTGCTTTCGGTTCTATGTTTGGAAACCTCATCGGATTTTCACCATCTCTGTGCGCAGCAATTGGCATGGGCGCTATGTTCTGTGGTGTAACCAACAGCCCGATCACATCGCTTCTTATTTGTTTCGAGCTGTTTGGATTTGAAGGCACACCATTCTTTTTACTGGCGATTGGATTTAGCTACACCGTTTCCGGCTACTATAGTCTCTACAGTAGTCAGAAGATTGTATACTCCAAATACAAATCAAATTTTATCGACAAAAACGCCAAGTGATGCCTAGGACGCTCCTCGTGGCAACAGGAACGTCCCCGACACAACTACTCCTCTGTCATAAAATAGAGGCGGGATGCGTAATCCGGAAAATGACGTACTTCATCACTGTAGCCAGTTCCCACAAACGATTGCTTTAATTT
Source organism: uncultured Pseudobutyrivibrio sp. (assembly GCA_900546435.1). Lineage (GTDB taxonomy): Bacteria > Bacillota > Clostridia > Lachnospirales > Lachnospiraceae > Pararoseburia. The sequence goes on from URCQ01000007.1 coordinate 41,038, forward strand.
GACACCATCGTACATAATAGATGCTCCGCTGCAGATATAGTCTTCGGTCTCTCCATCCATCTTTACAAATCTTGCCAACACATTATGTACCAGTGAATCCGGTTTTACATGAATCGGTGCTGCTGTATTGACGAGATCACCAAATTCTTTGATATTATATTTTCTTGGCAAACCAACAAAATGATACATAGCAAGCGGATCCAATCCCTTTGCTGTATATTTCTTAAACATCGCATTTGGCTGCACTTCTCTTTGCATAAGCATACCAATTGCCGTCTTTTTATCCTGTGATACCACATTCCATTGGAAGCAATTTCCATTTTCTACACGATAAAAATCTCCATATTGCCATATGCTACGGTATTCTTTATACAGGGCAATCTGCGCCTTAATTTGCTCTAGTTCCTCTTTTGACATATCACACAAATTGCATTCATATCCCAGCACACCAAAAGATGCCACAGCAAATCTGGATTCTAATGGTGTCACACGAAGCGTCTGGTGATTTGGACATGCCGATACATGTGCAGAAACACAAGACATTGGATAGCCATAGCTATATCCGTTTTGGATGGTCAGCCGACATACAGCATCCGTATTATCACTTGCCCAAATCTGTGGAAAATAGCAAAGCATCCCTAGGTCAAAACGATTCCCACCTGATGCACATCCCTCAAATAATACCTCCGGAAATGCCTCTGTCAGCTCTTTTGCCAGGCGATACACACCTTGGATATAACGATGCGCTACTTCCTGCTGTCGGTCACTTGGCAAATATTGTGAATAATAATCTGAAATAATACGATTCATATCCCACTTTACATAGGCAATATTTGCACTTCCAATCACATTTTTCATCTGCGCAATCATATAATCCACAACCTCAGGATTTGCAAAATCAAGCACTCTTTGGTTACGGCCTTCCGCATGATCTTTTCCAGGAATTTCCATACTCCACTCCGGATGCGCCCGGTATAAATCACTATCGACATTCACCATCTCCGGTTCCACCCAAATACCGAAAGAAAGTCCAAGATCATTTACTTTCTTGCAAAGCCCTGCCACACCATTTGGTAGCTTCTTCGTATTCGGACTCCAGTCCCCCAACGCTTTTGTATCATTATCCCGCGTTCCAAACCAGCCATCATCCATAACAAACAGCTCCACACCGACGTCTTTTCCCATCTTAGCAAGACGAAGTAAGCTACTCTCTGAAATGTCAAAATAAGACGCTTCCCAACTATTCAAAAGTACCGGTCGCTCTTTATGCTGCCAGACACCCCTTACCACATGTTCTCTTACAAACGGATGCATATGACTGCTGATGCCGGAAAATCCTTCATGTGAAAATGTCATCACTGTTTCTGGAGCTTCGAATGCTTCCCCCGGTGCAATTTTAAACGCAAAATTGGTAGGATTGATGCCACTGACAATACGTGTTTTATCAAAACTGTTGACTTCTACAGCCTCGTAATGATTTCCACTGTATACCAGATTGAATCCATAACAATTGCCCATCGTCTCCGATGTTCCTGGTTCACTCACCATAAAAAATGGATTGCATCGGCTGGAAGAACTTCCGGTATAAGAGGAATTTACAAATTTCCCAATATTTACCGTCGTATCATAACGGTTCATTTCCTTTGTCCATCCACCATGGAATGATGTCACCACATACCCCGCCTGATTTAAATCCAACTGCATGCTCATCAGTCGCGTAAGTTGTACCGTTTGTTCTGACTTATTGATAAATTTACTGCTTCGGACAATCACATCTTCCTCTGGAAAAATGCTATATACCAGTTCTAAAAGAAATCCCTCGTTTTTATCACGCAAATGTACCACCAGCTGTTCTGCATCTTCTACATCCGCATAGGTACTTGGCAGTGTTTCTAATGCCGCCTTGCCTTTCTTTTCCACCGCATCTACAAACACAAAATCCGTTGTACTGCTTCCGTCTGCACAAATCACCTCAATCATTGGTTCCCGGATATCTCCCTTGCCATAGCCAGACATTTCTAAGCACATATCCTCTAAAGTAAAATTAAGATGCTTCTGGTCATAGGCAATCGTATTGCCCGGAGCAAAAGTATGTTTTTCCACCAGACTAGCGCCATTTCCTAACGCAATTTTCCTTCCATAATACAAATGTTCTAATTGTCCTGTCTCCATCACACGAAAAGCGTATGTCGTTTCTTTTGTGTGCAATGCATATAAATGATCATGAATTTCTATCATATTTTTCCTCCTCGTTAGTCGCAGAGGTGCCAAAAGGACGCCCCTCCGGCACCTAGCACCTGTTGCACTATTTTCTACTATGTAATTCTTCTGTGATTTCTTCCATCTTAGCATCTGTCAAAATATATTTCTTTGCAAATACGATCGCACCGATAATCAAAACAACAATTGGAATCAATGTCATAGAAAAACGAAGTCCCATTCTTGATCCCTCTGCAATTGGTTCAACGATAACAGCCTCCTTATCACTGCTGATATGGAAAATATACAATACCATAGAAGATACAAATCCCGCGATACCGGAAGCAAGCTTTACAACAAACGTCTGCATAGAGAAAATCACAGATTCGTCTCTTCGATGATTCTTTAACTCACCGTAATCAACGGTGTTGGCAAGAAAGATGGTAATGATAACATTTAACACACCTACCGCTGACATAATGAGTGCTGCCGGGATCAAAAGCAAAACTACATTTGTTGCTCCCGCTAAAGATACCACAATAATAATGATATAACCTGCAATCGCCATTCCAAAACATGTATAGAAAATCTTAACCGTATCCATAAACTTACGAAGGATTGGGAAAAACAGCATCATGGAAAGAATCTGGAAGCCGCCGCCCACCATATTAAATAAAGTAAAATCACCCTGGTAAGAATTCGGACTAAAATCATATTTCAAGAAGAAATAAACAAGCTGCTGTGTAATATAAAGTGCCGTATTAATCATAACAATAGCTACAACAACTGTCATCGCCTGATCATTTTGTACCAACGCCTTAAACATATCTTTGATAGACGCAGCCTTCATATCTACTGTTGATTTTTCCTTGATGAAAAAACAGGTAATACAAATAAAAATCACAAACAAAACAGCAATAATCAATGCAAATTTGCTATATCCCAGACGATTGATTTCATTATCTGTTGTTCCGCCGCACATTTTACCAAGTGCTGCCACACTCATAACCGTAATAATGGAAATCAGCGCAGAACCTACACCTGCACAAGAACGGGCAAAGGCTGACAGACTTTCTCTTTCTTTCCCGGATTCTGTAAATGCCGGTACCATAGACCAGTATGGGATATCCATCATGGTGTACGTCATGCCCCAAAGAATGTAAGTTACCGATGCGTACGCAATCAATCCAGCCCCATCCAACTCTGGTGGAATAGAGAACATCAAATATAAAATCACCGCATTGGTAATGGTTCCAATCAAAAGCCATGGGCGAAACTTTCCCCATTTTGTCTTCGTTTTTGCAACGATTACACCCATAATCGGATCATTAAACGCATCAAAAACACGCGCTACCATCAAAAGAACCGCAATCGCCGCCGCACTAATACCCATAACATCCAAAAAATAAATGGATATGTATGACGCTGATAGCATATAAACCATATCTTTTCCGACTGCGCCAATACCATAAGCAAACTTCTCTTTGCCATTTAACTTCTTCGTTTCCATGTTACAAACCTCCTCATATAACCCCTTTTACTTGTTTTTCTCTTTTAATCCCATGGCAATTTCTACCACTTTATAGGCACCATCATATAGACCAATCGACTTGTTTAATTTGATGCTGTCACACATCTCTGCAAGTAACTGTTCATCTTTCATAAAAATATCTATCATCTGCAAGGTATGTGGGATATCGCGACATTCGAGCGTTCCATCTCCCATCTCTGCCGAATGAATTGCTCCCCACATTTCATGCTTTCCCACGCGCTTAATAAAAAGCTTTGGTACCGGATAAAATGCCAATTCACTTGGTTTTGTTACAAGCACATCCGCACTTCGCATCAAAAGATTCGTGCAATATACTGCCTCAAAAATGTTTTCATGATAAAATGCGTGAATACCGGTAACCGCTCCCTGTAGTGCCTCTTCTGCAAATATCGTTGTCTCTCCAAATGCATTGAAATGTTCGGTAGCTATTTCTGCCAATTCCGGAATTTCCTGTAAAAGATCATCCCAGACATTCTTATAATCTCCAACATTCACATAAAGTGCTGCCTCATCTTTTTTGATCATTGGCAACAGATATGTAATGATTGCTGCAAAAATTTCTTTTTGCGCACCGGCACCACCAATCGTAAGAAGGAAGCGCATAGGTTCTTTCTTCTTCTTTCTTGCCATTCTTGCTTCACAGTCTGCTTCAATATTAGAAACCAACTCATGGTCAATATAATGTCCCGTATACACAAGCGCATCATTTGGCATTTCCTTACAAACCGCATCTCCATTCATACCGTTACAAATACGATATCCCATGTAAGCATTTTTACACTGGATTGTATGCACACTTCCTTCTGCAAAATGGAGTGCCATTGGCCAGTTATCTGGAATTGCATTTACCACATGTTTCATACCTGCATGAATCGCTGCCTGCGCAGGCCATACATGCGTACCAATGACTGGAATATCCTTTGGCACATTGCGATAAACTGGCGCCATCAGTTCTGCATTCTTTTGATCTGCAGCATTGTATTTCAACTGACGAAAGGTTTCATAATTCGTCGGTTCCCATATAAATTTATTAAATAGTGCATTCTTAGATAAACGTGAACCCAGGGAATACAAATCGTTTTGTGCACTAATCACTTTTGTACAAGTTGTCTGCGGATAACTGTTCAAATCCATCCAATATGGTGTATATCCCATCGATTTTGCAGCAGATGCCATTGCCATGGAAATTCGGTAATGACCAAATCCCATGCGAATATTACCTACAATAATTCCTTTTTCATGGTCAAAACTCTCCGGACTTTCTCCTTCTTTTAAAAGAATGTCATACATACCAAGTGCATCACCGATACGATCGTTTTTTTGGATATAAACCGGATAATCCACATTTGTGTCATCGCCAAATTTCTTAATGAATTTGTTTTTTGATTTCACTGCTTGTTTATAAATTTTGTCACTCATGACATTTCCAAAAATTACTTTTGATTTTTCTTCCATTTTTTATTTATCCTCCCTTGCCTGCTGTACTTCCAATGGTATGGTAATTGTTTTCATGCCTTCGCATTGCAGCGTAACACCAGCCGTGCCGCCTCTTCCCATAGATTTGATGTAAATTCCGGTTGCACCCCCACGAAGTGGTACTGTAGCAGGACCAATCACTTCCACTGGGCCTTCTGTTGTAACGGTAACCGCTTCCTGCATATAGTAAAGCTGGTTTCCATATTCATCTACTGCGCGCACGCGAAGCTCTATGACATCATAGGTAATATTTTCTATCAAACATGTTGCCGACGCCTGCACTGCCAAAGTAGCTTTTTTCATTGGCGTCTTGACCAAAGACCTGACGACCTTTCCATCTTTTATCGCATCAAAACGGTACTGTTTGGATTCTCCACCCCAGTCACCAACATACTTGTTGTACAAACCAACTGCTTCATTTGGATCCATGCGATACACTAGCAGCAGCTGCAACACATCCCACAATAATTTCGGTGTCAGGCGCATTCCATGCATTGCCACCTGGTTCAGCCCATCTTTTACGATCTTCGCTTGTCGTTTGCTATACCCTTCTTCTTTTACAAGTACATCGCCCACATAGTCATCAATCAAAATTGGACCATGTGCAAGATGCTTGTATTTGGAATCCTTTTGTGTATATTCCTTAATCAAAATATTATTTTTAAACATTTGCACACAATCCGCATTAGAAACAAGGTAGGTATCTCCTCTATTGCACGCAGGATGCTCTCCGATATCCATCGTAGATGATAATTCCAGCACTGGTACTTTTTTGCCTTGACTTGCATAGATCGCAGCTGCCGGCTTTGGATTACGGAACATATCCATCACGCCATGGTAACAAATGCGATCACCGCTGCCGAAATCCTTGTGCGTATTATAATCAAACATACACCAGCCAAAGCTTCCAGCAATATCATCCTGTCCCGCTATCGCATCCAAAACATTTGCATGGCGAATCATATGCTCGCGTCTATGTTCTTCCCAATCAAACATTTTTGTTGGATACATATGCCCATTGTATTCTGTCACCAGATATGGCTTTTCCGTATCAGACGTTACTTTTGTTTTCGGTTCACAACCACAATTCTGACCACTGTGCACAAAATCATTGTAGGTATAAACATCTTCAAGCAAATGACTCTTCTTCATCGCCCGCACACCACCGGTCTGTCTCGTATCATCCAGTTCGTGTGCCACCGCGTTCGTACGCTCGTAAAACGCATCATCATCCTGCGATTCATTGATACGCACACCCCAGAGAATAATGGATGGTTGCGATACTGTATTACCATCTCACGCACATTCTGGATCGCCTGCTCTTTCCATGCCTCTCCTCCAATGTGCTGCCAACCCGGCATTTCTGTAAACACCAGAAGACCCCGGCGATCACACTCGTCAATAAAATACTGTGACTGCGGATAATGAGATGTTCTGACAGCATTTAAAGACAATTCTTCTTTTAAAATCTTTGCATCCAATCTCTGCATGGATTCCGGCATCGCATATCCTACATATGCATAACTCTGATGACGATTCAATCCGCGGATTTTCACTTTTCTTCCATTCAGATAAAAACCATCCTTTCGGAATGCCGCATCACGAAATCCTACGGTTGTTTTCTTTTCATCCACAACCTGATCTTGATACAACAGCTGCGTCACAACCTCATATACCTTTGGACTTTCCACATCCCATAACGCAATTTCCGATACCTGCGCCCGCAAAGAAGACGTTGCAATTGGAGCCTCTAGCACAACCGTATCTTCCACCAGCTGCCGAATCCCCACTTCGCCACGTTGCATTGCCTCATTAGCCTCTTGAGAAAATGTCAATTCCGATGTCAAAATTCCATCTCGGCACACCGCTGCAATCTCCTCTGTGCGCATTCCTTCTGTCACCACTGGGTTTACAAATGCAGGTTTCACAAAAATATCTTCTATATAGATAGGATTCTTTATTTCCAAGTAAACATCACGATAAATACCCCCATATGTCATGTAGTCAATCACAAAACCAAACGGCGGCTGATCCAGATTCTCATGCGAATCTACCACGACTGTCAGCAAATTATCAGATCCATATACCAAAGCATCCGATAAATCGACTGTAAAAGCGGTATATCCACAATGATGTTCTGCCACCTTTTTGCCCGCTACGTATACTTTTGCTTCGTGACCTACTGCTTCAAATGTCAGCAGAACCTTTTTTTGTTGCCACCCCTCCGGAGCATATAACACGCGCTGATAACAACAGCACATCTGATAGAGTTGTTCGTCAAAATAATGATATGGTGTCTCCTTACACGTATGCGGCAGACACACCGTCTGTGCTTTTGCTGTATCCATCGCATCCTCTATCATATCTTCTGTAAATTCTTCTGTAAAAAGCCAATCTCTCATCAAATAGATACGATCGTTCATCTCTTTCATCCTCTCTATCTATGTACCACAATCCCATCGACCATAATCGTAACCAGTTCTTCTAATGCTTTCATATAATCAATGCCCGCCTTTTGGAGCTCGTCTCCCATAATAAAACGTTCCACTGCGGATTCAAACACCAGTTGAAAAATGCGAAAATCTACCGGGCGGATAATCCCTTCTTCCACCCCCTGTTCCAACAGACTGTTTGTCATCTCCCAGCCACTTTCCAATCGTTCTTTTACTCGCTCATATGCCTGTGGATGCTTCTCTCGTAAGACATAAAATTGTGTAAAATCAAATTCTGTATAATTTTCCGGCATCACACCAAGAATCTTTCGAATCTTTTGTAACAAGGATAAATGTTTATCCTCCATTACCATGGCTTCGCTTTCCTTAATGTAATCAAACACATAATCTACCATAGCCAGTAACAATTCATTTTTGTCAGAAAAAACTGTGTAAATGGTTTTCTTGCTCATTCCAAGTTCCGTTGCCAGTTCATCCATCGTAAATCTGACACCCTGTCGTGCCACAATTCTCAATGCACCTTCTATAATTCTTTTTTCCATATCCGTAACCTCCTGTTTTTCATCAAGGAAACTAGAAAACTAAAAATAGTTTTATCGTTTCCTCTATTGTAACACCCCATTTTTCCAGCCGCAACACAGCATATATAACAAAATTTCCATCCCATTTTTGGCAAATATTTTAAAACATAAAATTTTATGCAATATATACGAATTCCTTGTTTTTTCTTTCACATTCCATCCTGTCCTTCTATGAATTATTGTATTCTTGCACAAATTTTACCATCTCTTTTTGTGCACTTTTGCCACTCTCATTTTCATCCTTCTTGTGATTTCTCTTGTAAAACGTCCCGTTTTTATGCTTTTTGCACAATTTTATATCATAGTTTTTGTTGACTTTTACCATGCATGATGCTATAGTAAGGTCATCAAAGGAAAGGAACCTTTGAAAAGAACATAGAAAGGAGATGACAGATATGTATAACGACGCATTCGGAACATTATTTGTAGAGTACAACAAGTACACAAACGAAACGGAAGCAAATGGTCAGACACCTGTTTCACTTTTAAGATTTGCTCTTGGACAGTTCTAAGAACAATAAAACATTATCATTATGAAAAAGCATAAATTGAAAGGAGATATGAATTATGGAATTCTCAAATAGTCTTGGATATGTAGTTTACAATTACGGAAAGTATGTAGAAACACAGGAAAAGAATGGCGAAAAAGCTGTATCATTCTTCAAGTATGCTTTTGGTGAAAGATAATTTACCAAAAGCACCAAACCTTGGAAAATATCGGCAACAGCCGTTCATCTCATACATCAAGAAAGACCCGGCCAATTGCCAGGTCTCGTTTTTTATATAAAAGGGATATTCTCCGCAACATCAGAGAATATCCCTCTTATTTTACAATATAGAAATAAATCTACGGAATTCTTTTAATCCCTCTTCATTACATTTAAATACACCTGCATCCTCAAGCACCTGGCAAAATACCTTGCCTACTTCCCGCTGTAAAATTTCTTCTACATTGGATGCATCTATGGTAATACCCTTTTCTTTATAAGCAGCACAGAATTCGTCCACCCAGTCAGCATGCTTTTCCAACGCTTCATCTGCGCGAATATCCTTACCATTTACAATGGCATCTGCAAGTGCTTCTAATTCACCTTTCAGTCGCGAAGGCAAAACTGCAAGTCCCATCACTTCAATCAAACCGATGTTTTCTTTTTTGATATGATGTAATTTGGCATGTGGATGATATACACCAAGTGGATATTCCTCCGTTGTAATGTTATTACGAAGTGCCAAATCCAGTTCAAACCGATCACCACGTTTTCTGGCGATTGGCGTGATGGTGTTGTGCTTTTCTCCGTCCGTCTCTGCGAAAATAAACGCATCTTCATCCGTATAATTTCTCCAGCATCCTAAAATATGATCTGCCAGATCTATGATACGTTTTTCATCCTTGCAGGAAAGTCGAATAACAGAAAGTGGCCACTTCACAATGCCCGCCTCTACATCTTCAAAACCTTTTACGGTAAATGTTTCCACAATCGGCGCTTTTTCCATGGCAAATGTATAATGACCGCCCTGGAAATGATCATGGCTTAAAATAGAGCCGCCTACAATTGGCAGATCCGCATTGGAACCAAGGAAATAATGTGGAAATGTCTTAACAAAATCAAACAGCTTTACAAACGTTGCACGCTCAATTTTCATTGGCGTATGCTGTCCGTTAAAGACAATACAATGTTCGTTGTAATATACATAAGGAGAATACTGGAATCCCCATTTACTTCCATTCATGGTAAGAGGAATGATACGATGATTTTCTCGTGCCGGATGATTTACTCTTCCTGCATATCCCTCATTTTCTACACAAAGCAGGCATTTCGGATAAGCAGACTGCTTCGCATTCTTTGCTGCTGCAATGGCTTTTGGATCCTTTTCCGGCTTGGAAAGGTTAATCGTAATATCAAGTGTTCCATACTGCGTATCTACGGTCCATTTTTTATCTTTCTTCACACGGTAACGGCGGATATAGTCACTATCCTGGCTCAATTTAAAGAAATAATCCGTCGCATCCTGTGGGGATTTTTTGTAAGCTGCTTCGAAATTTGCCTGCACGGTTGCCGGACGTGGCATCAGACAGTTCATCAGACGTGTATCAAACAAATCGCGATATACAATGCTGTCCTCAATCAATCCTTTTTCGACTGCTGCATCCAGCAAATCCTTTAAAACATCTTCCAGAACAATATTACTCAGGTCACAATCCGGATCTGTGTACTCATCTTCCTTTAGCACATCCAAAAGCAGATTGGTCGCATAAATCCTCTCACACTCTGGTGTAAGACCTGTGTCGATACCATACTGTACCAACTTTTTCACACTTTCTTGTAACATAATACTTTTCCTCCTCTTACGGAAACCAACCGCAAAAAATACGTTTCCACTGATTCCACTATACGCAACTTTTATGCTTTTTGCAAGAGCAGTTTCAGCAACTCTTCCACAGAATCTGCAATGTAAGTTGCTCCTGCTTGCGTCAGTTCTTCCCGACTACCATATCCAAACGTCACGCCTATACTATCTAATCCATTCGCAATAGCACCTTCTATATCATGGTGGCGATCTCCCACCATCACGATTTCTTTCTTATCTACATCCGGTATTTGTTCGAGTGCATAAGCAATCACTTCACTTTTTGCTGTTCGCGTTTCATCCAGCGTTGCCCCGGCAATAAAGTTAAAATATGGAGCTATTCCAAAACGCTTTAAAATCTGTTCACTGAAAAATTCTGGTTTGCTTGTCGCCACAAGCAACTGTTTTCCTGCACTTTTTAATGCTAAAAGCATTTCTTGTATGCCATCAAACACTCTATTTTCAAACAAGCCTTTCGCACTGTAGTACTCTCTATAATAAGCCACTGCCTGCACAGCCTGTACTTCATCTAATCCATAATAATTCTGAAAAGAATCCTTTAATGGAGGTCCAACAAAACAAAGCAGATCTGCTTTATCCTGCACTTCTATTCCAAATTTATCCAGCGCATAAGCCACAGAATTTACAATTCCAGGCGCAGATTCTGTCAATGTTCCATCCAAATCAAATAAAATTGTACTATATTCCATAACCTTTTCCTTCATTAAATCATTTTATTTTCTTTTAAAGTTCTAATAGAACCCATAGATGTTTTTAGTATAACACAATCCGAGTTATTTTTATGAGATTATTGTTTTTTCCTCATTTTTTTGTTAGTCTGTTTTTATTAAACTTGCCATACGTTCACATATAAATTAGGAGGAGTAACGAAATTATGAATTTTTTAGAAGAGCGAATCATAAAAGACGGCATTGTAAAAGAAGGCAATGTTCTTAAGGTAGATAGTTTTTTAAATCACCAGATGGACATTGCACTCTTTGATGAAATGGGAGCAGAGTTCAAAAAGCGTTTTGCTGATGCCAACATCAACAAAATCCTTACCATTGAAGCTTCCGGCATTGGCATTGCCTGCATCGTCGCAAGACATTTTGGTGTACCGGTTGTCTTTGCCAAGAAATCAAAAAGCATCAACATCGATGGGGATACTTACAAAGCTGAGGTAGAGTCTTTCACACACAAGTGCAAAAATCACGTCATTGTTTCACGCAAATTTTTAAATCCTGACGACCATGTCTTGATTATTGATGATTTTCTTGCTAACGGCTGTGCTTTACAGGGATTGATTTCCATCGTAAACGAAGCCGGTGGTACCGTAGAAGGTATTGGCATTGCGGTTGAAAAAGGCTTCCAAAATGGTGGTCGTATCATCCGTAATCTTGGTTTCCACTTAGAATCTCTTGCTATCGTGGAAAGCATGGATGCTACAACCGGAGAAATCACATTCCGCGAGCAATAATTTTTTTACTATACTATAGAAAGGAAGTGCATGGAATCACTCCATCACACATATTGAAGGTATCCTCGGCCTACTGGCACGCTACTGGATTCGTCTCATTACACCGATTGTATCTTCTACGGTGGTAACTGCCATTGGTTTTTCCCTGCTCTCCGTAGGCGCCTCTTCTTTTGGTGGCGGCAGTGGAAGTGATTCCTTTGGTTCTGCAACCAACTGGATTTTAGGAAGCATCACTTTGTTGTGTTGTATTTTATTTAATATTTTTGCAAAATCCTACTTCAAGCAATTGTCCGTTTTATTCGGCCTTGTTGTTGGTTATCTCGTTGCCATTGCCATGGGAGTCGTTGATTTCAGTTCTTTGCAAAACACTGCAGTCATTGCATTTCCATCCTTACTGCCGTTTAAACCGGAATTTAATATCAATGCCATCATTTCGACGACATTGATCTTTTTGGTATCTGCCACAGAAACCATTGGTGATACCTCAGCACTTGCAGCCTCTGGTCTGAATCGTGAAGCAAGTTTAAAGGAGACTTCCGGTTCCATTGCCTGTGACGGCTTTATCAGTGCCTTATCCGGTCTGTTTGGCTGTATGCCAATCACGTCCTTTATTTTAAATCTGGTATTGCCAAAAAATATGGAAGCTACGACAAAATAATTTTATGAAGCAAAAAAAGCAAGTGCAATTGCCCCTGGACCCACATGCGTGCCAATCGCTGCGCCAATGGAAACCACGGGCAATTCCTCTTTTTTGCGGTCTTTTTCCCACAAGATATGACTATCGTCAATATACTTGCGGATCAACTGATCTGACAATCCTGTGTAGCCCAAACAAAATGGTCTGCTAAAATCTATGCCACCTACCGACTGCGTACGCTGTATCAGTAGGTTCTTTCCATTTTTGGATCCATGTGCTTTCCCTAAAACAACCACTTCTCCATCTTCTACACCCACAACCGGCTTAATGGAAAGTGCTCCCCCAAGCATTGCTGCAGTTGCTGAAATACGTCCTCCTTTTTTCAGATATTCCAACGTATCTAATAGCGCAATTACCTGTAACTCTTTCTTCTCTTTTTCTAAGCAAGTTACTACTTCATCGATAGACTTGCCCATCTGCACAAGTTCTACTGCACGCATAACCAGGCAGCGTTCTCCCACAGCCACATTTTCACTGTCTACCACATACACCTGCTTTTCATATTCTTCTGCTGCAATACAAGCACTCTGGTAAGTTCCGGACAATTTAGACGAAAGTGTTATCACTAGTAATTGTACAGTTTCCTCTTCCTGGCCCGTTTCAAATTCTTCCCGATATGCTTCTAAAAATTCATAAGGGCTAATCTGACTTGTTTTCGGTAACACATCGGTCTCGATCAGTTTTTCATAGAATGTCTCATGCGCTAAATCTACACCATCTAAATAATGTTCTTCTTCAAACGATACATGCAATGGCACAACACGCACGCCCTCACATGTATCTGCTAAAATATCTGAACCAGAGTCTGTTATAATCTTAATCATGGTATTTATACCTCACTTTTATATTTTTGTGTATTACTTGAGGTAGTATAACGAAAAGTTTCCATGATGTCAAATTTAGTAACGATGAACACATTGACAGCTTTGCTATTCCTGTTCTCTTTTCTTTGCCAATTCTGCATAAACATCAACTAACTTTTCTTTGGAAAGTTTATATCCAAACGCCAGTAGAAGAAACATGATCAGAAGTACAATTGCCGGCACGAGCGTCGCCATATCATACAATCTTGCCACGACATCTGCTGACTGTTTGCTTGCGTCTACGTTGTATCCTATGACACCGAGTAAAATCGGTACACCAACACCAGCCAAGGTCTGTCCTAATTTTCTAGTAAAAGAATACAGAGCGTAGGAAGTGCCTTCTTCACGTCTACCGGACAACAATTCGTGATAGTCAATAACATCCATAACCAGTGCCCACACTTCCAGCGTCAAAAATGTCTGTCCTGCACCAGAGAAAAACAATAGTGCCATAAAGATGTATGGATTATGCACTGCTGCGGTGAATTTTAAAAAGTACATCAAGAAGTTAATCACTGCTGCAAATGCCAATCCAAAAGCACAGATTTCTTTTTTTCCAAACTTTCGCACCAACTTATTGATGATTGGCAAAAACAAAGCCATTGGCACATACGTACATATCGTCACAAAACTGTAAAGACCTGGTTTCTGGTAAAAATTCAGAAACAGATAATTATATGTTGTCTGTGTATACATTTGAAACGCAATTAACAGCATCGATACCAGACAAAGAAAAATGAATGGTGGGTTTTTTAAGAGATCACCAACGGTTCGAAATACATGCATTCCTTCCTGTTTCTGTTTTGGTGGAATTGTAATACGTTCTTTCACATTCTTAAAATGTAATCCATAAATACCAATGGATACGACAGCAATGCAAAGTACTGCAAAGCCTAATTTCGTCGGATCTAACACTTTCGTCTCCGTTCCATCAGCTCCAATAACCGTAGAATATACAAGCAGTGGTAATAAAATCATAGATGGAATATTACCAAAGCCAGCCCCAACAGACCGCCATACAGAGAGCGATGATCGTTCCATCGGATCATCTGTCATAACCGATGCCAGCGATCCATACGGAATATTTACACCAGTATACATCATGCCATATAAGATATAAGTAACATATGCATAAATCAGATATTGATTCGTTGTAAGCCCCGGAATTTTTACAAACATCAATACCGCGGCTACAGCCAGTGGAATGGATGCCCACATAACATAAGGTCGAAACCTCCCCCATTTTGTTGGTTTTCTTGAATCAATAAATCCTCCCCATAAAGGATCATTGATTGCATCCCAGATTCTGGCGATCAGCATCAAAATCGTAATCTGTGCTAATGGAATATGCAGACAGTCTGTATAAAACATTGTCAAAAATGATGAAATCAGCGAAAATGTCAAAACTCCGCCAAAATCACCACATGCGTATGCCATTTTTTCTTTTGTCTTCAGTCCATGTGTTTGTTTTTCCCCCATTGTAACTCTCCTTTTCCTATCATAAAATGTCACAAGCTGTATTAATTAACTCATTTAATTTATTACATTTTACTACTTTATGGATGATATATCAAGATTATTTGTGCATGTTTTTCATTATTTTTTAACTCATTTAAAAATTTATGTAAAAACGCTTTCAAACATGCTAAAATACAAGCAGGAATTTTTTCATCCGCACGCAGACAAAATAAGGAGGCAACTATGGAAAACTTTGTTACAACCCAGACACACTGCGGTGATATTCGCGGTATACATGGCGACGGCTATCGTAAATATTTAGGGGTTCGCTATGCGAGCGCCCAGCGTTTTACCTATGCCACGCCTGTAACAAAATGGGATGGCATCTATGATGCTACACACTATGGTAATGTGTGTCCGCAAAATCGTACTTTCTATGAACATCTGGAAATTCCGGAGCGTTTGTTCTACCACAATGAATTTCGACAGGATCAAGTCTTCCATTATGACGAAGATTGTCTGAATCTAAATATTTTTTCACCCGATGGAACCGGTCCATTTCCTGTACTCGTTTTCATTCATGGTGGCGGATTCGACTCCGGTGCTAATTATGATAGTGCCATCGACGGTGCGGCTTATGCCAAACGAGGCATCGTTTTTGTATCCATTCATTATCGTGTAAGTATTTTTG
This sequence comes from uncultured Pseudobutyrivibrio sp., assembly GCA_900546435.1. Taxonomy (GTDB): domain Bacteria; phylum Bacillota; class Clostridia; order Lachnospirales; family Lachnospiraceae; genus Pararoseburia. Next base: position 56,834 of record URCQ01000007.1, read on the forward strand.
GATACTTTACGCATCCTGACATCCAGCGTGCTTATGGGCACGATGGTAACTTTGGTCTGGATGACCAGTTCACTGCACTGAGATGGATCAAGGAAAACATTGCCGATTACCAGGGCGATGCCAACAATATAACGGTCATGGGACAAAGTGCCGGTGCAATCTCCATCCAATATTTAAGTCTCAGTCCCAAATGCGATGGTCTCTACCAACGCGCTATTATGCTATCCGGAGGTGGCATGTTTCCAAAATTTGCACTTCCACGTGCTTCTGCAAACACCCATGCATACTGGGCAGACTTCATGCAGACTGCCGGTGTGACCGATTTAGAAAGTTTAAAAAAATTGGATACACACGCCATCTTTACCGCAATAGAAGAACTAAAATCACGTCGCAAGGATAACACGTACAATACCATGCCTGTTGTGGATGGCTACCTGATCAGTGCACCCGTGGACACCCTAATCTCCCATCCGCTCCCCATTGATTATATGCTTGGTTACACAAACAATGATATGTATGCCATCATTATGGGGTACATTACCCACAAATATGCCAGAGAAAATCATGCCTATCTGTATTATTTTGATATTGACGCTCCAGGATCGGATCATAATGGTGCTTTTCACTCCTGTGACTTGCGATATGTATTCGGAACACTGCAAAAATCACATCGTCCCTATGACCAGGAAGATACCCTTGTTTCTGACATGATGATCCGTTATATCTCATCTTTTGTAAAAAATGGTGATCCAAATCAACCCTCTTTACCACAATGGAATAAAGCCGGGCATCAGGCGCTTCATATACAGAAGCCGGCACGCTGCATTACCATGGGTTCTGCAAACTGGTTAAAATTATTGTATAACACATTGACAAAAGGCGATCCCAAATAGGGACCGCCTTTTTACTCATCTTCTTCTAATACCAGATTCCCGGATAAAAACACATTCGGATAGGCAAACATCTTATTTACGCCTGCAAACGATATACGGATTTTGCCCGTTTCTTCGGAAACAGCACCTACTTCACCTCTTCCATACCGGCTATGAATGACCATATCGCCTCTCTGCACTTTCGGAATGATTCCACCGGATTCTTTTCTTTTTTCTTTGCCATGCATTTTTGTTTCCGGCAGTAACTCGCCAAGAAACGTAGATTTTGTTTTTCCTCGAAAAAGGATTAAATTTTCTTTTGCTCTCGTAATTCCCACATAGAACAATCGTCGTTCTTCTTCGTAGGCTGCAATTTCTTCCCGGGATGCTCTGCGATAGGATGTCAATGCACTCTCTGGGAATAACCCATCTGTTACATCCAAAAGATACACCGTATCATATTCCAATCCCTTACTCGAATGAATGGTGGACAAAATCATTTTTGCATGATTGTCATTTTCCTTTGAACGTAATGTTTCTTCCAATTCATCCAGATGTGCAACAAACGCTAGTGGTGATTCCACGCCCTCCGCAAGCATTTGCAATATCTCTGTTTTTGTATTTTTCAAACGTGTGCGTTCCACATAATCCAAATAACCCATAGGATTTAAAATACGATACAGTGCTTTCGGTGCTGATTCCCGCATCATATTTACCATATGCGTTCGCATCGCTTTGATTTTACCTGCTGTCCAATTGCCCTCTCCATAATATTCCAATGCCACGTCGAACACACTGCGTTCTTCCCGTCGCGCCTTGGCACAAATAGCTTCCGCATCTGCTCTTTTCATAAAAAACTGCAATTTGTAGTATATCTGCATAAAGAGTTTCGTGTCCGTTGTATCTGCTGCAAACAAAATAATATTTCGAATATCATTTACAATGCGATGGGTAAAAAATGAAATTTCTGCATTCTTCATGCGATAAGGAATCCCATGTTTTTCAAGCAAATCAATCAGTGGCAGTGCACTTTCATTATCCCGATATAAAACTGCTGTCGTCTGATAATCTTCTGCCGCCTCTTCCATCAGACTACGCGCTACTTTTAACAAATATCCGTACTGACCTTTTCGTCGCACCACGTCCACTGTGCGAATCTGACTGGTTGCCGGGTGCGATGGATACATGTGTTTTTCATGACGTAATGTGTTCTTCTGAATAAAAGCATCCGCTGCCGCAACAATATTTGCATTGGATCGATAATTCGTCTCCATCAGCAGTACCGTTGCATTCGCATATTGCTTTTCAAATGAAAGCAATGCCTCAGGATAAGCCGCGCGAAATCCATATATGCTCTGATCTTCATCACCAACCATGAAAATATGCGCATCTTTTTGCGCCAAAAGTGCAATAATAGCATGCTGAATTTTTGACGTATCCTGTGCCTCATCCACACACAGATAGTGATATTTTCTTTGAAACGCTTCCAGCAGCTCTGGCGCACTCCGAAACATGTTGTACGCATACACCATCTGATCATCAAAATCCATCAGACTGCGTGCTCGCAGTTCTTTCCGATACCGCTGATAAATTTCGACCAAATCGTACTCCGCTTCCTCGCCAAACACTTCCATCTCTTTTTCCGATAACATCCGATTTTTTATAAACGTAATACGTGTTGCCAAATCCGACAAATCATTTTCACTTGGAAAGTCCCGTTCTACCTGCTGGTATATCATCGATAAAATCTTTGCCTTTTCGCTCTCATCGCTCAGAAGTGAAAAGGCAGATTTTCTCACCATGCGACTATATATCGCAATTGCCTTTGCGCAAATACCATTGATGGTACGAAACTCCACGTGGCTTGCCAATTCTTCGCCAAACATGCGCTCGCATCGGCTGCACATATCATTTTTTGCTGCCACATTATATGTGACAACCAGTATTTCCTCCGGGGCAATACCTTTGCAGTAAACCATATAACCAATGCGCGTCACCAAAACTGTTGTCTTACCAGATCCCGGCACTGCCAAAAGAAGTGTTGGCCTCTCTACCGCCTGCACTGCCATCCATTGCTGTTCGTTTAAATCTATATGAAATTTTTTTATAAATTCTTCCAAAGTCAACATAATCTATACTATACCATAGAAAGCGGATGCACCTCTACATTTCCTTGCGGACAATCAGACACGCAAGATAATACTGCATACGTTCTTCTCCGGATTCCAGGTCACATCCCAACAATTCCTTGATTTTACCCATGCGATAAACAATCGTATTTTTATGGATAAACATTTCATCTGCCACCGATTTCACGCTTCCATTGTGCTTCAGATAACAAAAGAGCGTTTCCACAAGTTCTGATTTTTTATCCGTATCACCAGAAAGCAATGGGGCTAACATATCCTTTCCCATCTGTTCTAGCAGCAATGTATCATGTACGGAATATAAAATGCGTTCCGTTCCCAGATCATCAAATCGCGTAAATGTCTTATGTTTTCGCATGGCAACCTGAATCGCATATTCCGCTCTTGCAAAAGAAATATGCACATTTGAAATATCCAAAACAGCGGATCCTTCGCCACAATATATCGTCTTGTCCGGCATACGATGTCTGGTTCTTTTCAAAAATCCCTGAATAATATCTTCTTTTTGGTCTTCGCTCACCTCATTGATAATCACTGCAAAATATCCATTGTAGTAAAAGAAATGGGCGTTATGCGACACATTTTCCATATAGATCTGCAGACGATAGCCAATACGTTTTCGATCGAGCGTATCCATACTGTCCAGTCCCTCTGTGGTAATCAGAACAACCTGGAATTTGCCATCCACATCAAAGGAAGCAGATAGTTTTTCACGATATTCCTTCGCGCGATGTGGCTCTTCAATCGATTTGATAAATGCCGCTGATATCTGCTCATCCGTCTCTGTCTGCAAAAAAATTCGCACCGTCAGATCTTTGATCATTTCTGACATCTCAATCACCCATGGCACCTCAATCAATGGCAAATCATTTTCGTCACAGTATTCTCTGACACTCTTTGGAATTGCTTTGAGATAATACCCTGTATTGATGATCAGACCTGCTGCATGATGACGGTTAAGAATGCCAACGAGGGTCAAAAGTTCCTCCTCTGTGTGAAAGCCGGCTCCCATCGTTACCGCTAATTCCTTTCCTTTAAAATTTTCCATAATCGTCGTATCTTCTACCATAAGCAACCAGGAAATCGAATTCGCCCATCCGTTCTTCCCTGCCACCAGTTTCATCTTATACTTATCCTTCGCAATAATGAGCATATCTTCTACTGTAAATCCCATCCTATCCCCTTTCTGCGGTCTGCGCGTACAACTGTTTTTCCTTGCGAAACAGTATACCATTTTTTTGTGATGTTGTCACAATTTTTTCATGTTTTTTCAAGTTTACAACCCATAGCATCCTATCTTTATTGTGCTACAATATAATTACAAAAAAGAAAAGAGGTTCGACATAGTTCGAAAATAATCGACGGAGGTGTTTGGTATGCTTACAGTAGGTTACGTAGATAGTTTAGAAGAACTTGGATTTAGTACTCCTGCTCCAGAGTGGGTAAAAACTGAGCGCTATGATTATTGCGATCAGTTAGTAACAAGAAAGGAAAACTTTTTCCAGATGATATCGCAGTTCTTTTCTAAATTATTTCGTTAATTTCACATCTTTTTAATATTTTTTCCTTTAATAAAAACGCCTGACGGATTACCGTCAGGCGTTTTGCTTTGTCTCTTTTTTTCTGATTTAGGAAATATCCCCCTATTTTTATAGCATATGTGCTCTTAAATCTTCTGCTGACATTGGGCTCAGATATGCCGGTGCAATATCAAACACGGTCTTACATCCGGTCGTTCCTTCCTCTGCCAGACGATTGATTGCTCTTGCAAATGCAAGAATAACAGAAGATGTAAATTCCGGATTGGAATCTAATTTCAAACTGTATTCAATGACATGCTTATGTTCTTTTTCCAAACCTGTCACACCCGTACGGAATACAAATCCGCCATGTGGTATACCGGTATGATCTCTTTCAAACTCTTCTTCCGTAATAAAATGCACGGTTGTATCATAATCGGCAAAGTAGTTTGGCATTGTCTTGATTTCTTCTTCAATCTTAGCAAGATCTGCCCCTTCTTCTGCTACAACAAAGCATTCTCTCGTATGCTTCTGTCTTGTTGAAAGCTCTGGATTTTGTCCGGAGCGAACGGCTTCTAAAGCACTTTGTACCGGGATGGTATACTGCTTTCCGTTTTTTACACCAGCCACACGACGGATTGCATCTGAGTGGCCTTGACTAACGCCTTTGCCCCAGAACGTATAATCCTGTCCTTCCGGCAAAACAGCAGAACCATATAAACGCATCAGGGAGAACATTCCCGGATCCCAACCACAAGAAATCAGTGCCACATGTCCATGTTCTTTTGCAACACGATCCACTTCTGCAAAATGTTCCGGAATCTTCGCATGCGTATCAAAACTGTCAATGACATTGAAATACTTGGCATATTCCGGTGTCTGCTTTGGCAGATCTGTTGCAGAACCACCACATAAAACCAGCACATCAATCTGGTCTTTTAATGCTTCTATATCATCTGTAGAATATACCTTTACGCCTTCTGTTGCCGGGACAATCGTTTTTGGATCGCGTCTTGTAATAATACAAGTCAACTCCATATCCGGATTCTGACGAATTGCACTTTCCACACCACGTCCTAAATTACCATATCCTAAAATTCCTATTTTCATAATGATACCTCCGTATTGTATAGTTTCTATTCTTCCTTAGAAAAAATCACCCAAAACAAAATCATCTTTTGTGCTTCGCTTCACTTCATAAAGCATGCGGTCTGCTGCCGCCAGAAAATCCCACAGACGATTTCCCGCAAGTGGTTTTTTCATACAGCACCCTTGTGACAAAGTAACATAATTGACGCCCAATGGACTCTTTTCAGCCAATGCAATCTTATGAGCACTTTCCTTTAAATCTTTCATGCAGGCTGTAACTTCTTCTTCCTTCTTGCCATCATAGACGATAACAAACTCATCTCCGCCATAGCGTCCTGCAAAAACACCCTCATATCTTTGCATAATGGAAAAAAGAGCATTAGCCACTTCTACAAGATAACGATCTCCTTCCATGTGTCCAATGGAATCATTGATACTTTTAAAATTATCTATATCAAGAATCTCCACGCCAACATAACGATCTTCCTTGATTGCTTTTGCCAAAACCGTCTCCGCATAACTATGCCAATAAGAACGATTCGGAAGTCCTGTCAACGTATCATGGTTTGATTTGATTAGAAGCTCTGCATTCTTAGCAGTAATTTCCTCCTGTGCCAACCGCATACATCTTCTCTCTATGTGTGCTGTCTCTGCCTGCAAAACAGATTCCATATTGTAGACGTCATTATTCCGATAATGCTCCATAAAAAGCTCTGTATATTCCTCAAACGCTTCATGGTCATGCAAAATCTTTGCACATTGAATCCGTTTCATCAAAAACTGGCTATAAAGATAGAATGCTGCCTTGTCTTTTTCGCACTTATCCATATAATAATCCAGGATTTCCACAGTCTCATAAAAACGTTCCATCTTCATATGTAAAGAGATATAGAACATAATATCATCAATGTAATCTGTATAATTGTCACTTTGATGGAAATATTTTCGTGCAACCCTCAGTTGTCGTTCACATTCTTCCTGATCACCTACAGCAAACGCTACATTTGCCAAAAACGTGTGAATGCCAAAATCATCTATTGTCTGCTCATATTGCCCTAGTTCTCCCACCACTTCTCGCACACGCCCCGCATATTCCTGCGCTTTTGCATAATCTGCCATAGCAAGATAACAATACCCCATGCTGCAAAGCAGACAACTCATGTTACCAATTGCAATTGCTCGCGGCATGTCCGTTGTTTCTTTGGTCAAATATTTTGCTGCCATATGGTAATAATGCAGTGCCCGTTCGTAACAGAAATGTTTTTGGAACAGATCCGCCAGGTTCGAACATGCCATCCCTTCCACATAACGGATATCATGTTCTTCACATAAGTCAATGCAATCCATATAGCAATCAATTGCACTTGTAAAATTACCAATCAGTGACATATACACGCCTAATACGTTAGAGGAACGCGCTGCCATATAGTATTCGCCTATACTCAGCTGATACTTTATCCCCTCGCGCGCACAGCTGATGGCACTCACACAATCATTATCAGAAGCATAAAACTGCATCATATAAAAATAGGCATAGGCAAACAATTCATCTGACGCTTCTTCCGCCGCATACGAAAAAAGCCGTTCACAGTATTCCCTGTATTTATGATAATCCGGCGCATACTGCTGCCCGACTTTATCATGCAAAATCTGAACACACTCTTCAATTTTCGAATCATATGTATGCTTCATACTACTGCTCCCTTTATTTTGTATGTTTGCTACAACTAATTATATGACAATTTGGAATCTATGACAAGAAAAAACATATTTTATTCACATTTTTCTCTAACACTGTAGCGCCTTTGCTAATGTTTCAATCAGGCGTCGGATATCTATCGGTTTCGCAATATGTCCATCCATTCCCGCCGCAAATGCATTCTGTTTATCTTCTTCAAAAGCATTTGCTGTCATGGCAAAAATCGGAATCTGTGCCTTTTTTTCATCTGCCAGCGAACGTATATACCGTGTTGCTTCATATCCATCCATCACCGGCATCTGAATATCCATAAGAATGACATCATATGTTCCTGGTACCGCCATCTGTATTTTTTCACACGCTTTTTTGCCATTATCTGCTACATCAACTTCAAATCCGATTTCTTCCAAAACCGTTTTTGCAATTTCCTGATTCAGTTCATTATCCTCAACCAATAAAACGTGTTTTCCATGAAAATCATGAGGAGCTTGCAACTGCTCTTTTTCTGTCTGTTTTCTCTCCCCTGGTGCGAAGCATAATGTGATTGTCACTTCTGTTCCGCATTGCGGCTCACTTTCTATAGAAATTGTTCCATGCATCATGTCTACAATACTCTTTGCGATAGCAAGCCCAAGACCTGTTCCCTGAATACGACTGACCGTAGACGTCTGTTCTCTGGAAAACTGTTCAAACATGTGTTTCTGAAATTCTTTGCTCATTCCAATACCATTGTCCTTGATATGAAATTCGTATTTTCCATAACCATTCTCCGAGGATGCTTTTTGAACAACACGTAACCATATCGAACCACCTGACGGCGTAAACTTTATGGCATTCGACAGAATATTAAGCATAACCTGATGCAGGCGCAAGGGATCTGCTATGACATCTTCCATTTGCACTTCCGTCATATCAATAGAAAACGATAATCGTTTTGCCGTAATACTATTTTGAATCATATCGCAGATATCATGCATCACATCCGGCAAATGTACCATTTGTTCTTCTAAATGTACTTTGCCGCTCTCAATACGGCTCATATCCAGCACATCATTGATCAATTCTAACAGATGCCCACTTGACGCAGCTATCTTGTTTAGATATTCCAAAACCTTCTCTTTGTTATCTATATGCGACACAGCAAGTGATGTAAATCCCATAATCGCATTCATTGGCGTACGAATGTCATGACTCATATTAAACAAAAAATCACGTTTGGCACGATTTGCTATCTCTTCCTGCGCAATTGCATGTTTCAATTCTTTGTTCTTTCTTTCCAGCGCTCTCTGATAATTTGCGCGCTGCGCTTCCTGCTCAGCTTCCATTTTTTGCAATGTCCGAAAACGAAGGATCTGCATAGTAGAAAACAATAACGCATAAATGACAACGGCAATTGCCATATTTGGTATCGTTGCATCATATAGCGAAGCCTCTGGTATATAGGTATACAGATAGTAATTTCGTCCGTGACTATACATGCCATAATAATTTTTTGCATTCTGCCTATCTCTGATAGGCGTCAGCATTTCTGCCTGCCTTTTTGATTGTAACTCATGACAAATCTCGTTGTCTCCGATTTTTTTTCCAATCATTGATACATCATTTGAAGCAGTGATTTCATCCCCCTCTGCAATGATAAATGTACCATACACATTCTTTGGATAACCATCAAGAATAGATTGCACAGATAATACAGATTTATCTGCAAATTCAGCGTCGACATGACGATACGCTAAAATAATAGCACTCTGATCCCCACTGGCATGTATGGCAACATCAATATGAGATCCATCCTCTAACAAAATACGTCTGATATATGTTTTTTGCTTATACGATGCCACATCCATAACACTGTCTGTTTCCAGTTCTGTTTGCATAACATCATAACCCACGCCATCACGGGTATACTCTGTCCGGATATTTCCATCCGTATCTAAGATCGTAATACCCGTAAGCCATTGCTGCATTACTTTGGCTCGCACCTCTTCTTCAGTCGTCGATAAATTACAATCCGAAAGTGCCTGCACAGCCAATGTTTCACGAATAAGACTTTTTGCAATTTCTGTATCATTATATCTCTTATAATTATTTGTCTGTGATTTCAAAAAATCTATCGTGGTCGCCATCTGTTTTTCACATTTTTTTTCATCTAATTGTTTGGAACAGATAAAAGTGATCAGTAGCAGAATCATCCCGATGACCAAAAATAACAAATGATATTTTCGATCCACAAATTTTTGTTTTTTGCTATTCTCCAAGTCGATCCACCTCCAAATATGTCTGTGGATGCTCTAAATATGCTCCAACGATTTTTTGCATTGTTCCGTCTGCTTGCATATCCGAAAACGTTTTCTGTATTTGTTCTGCCAGACCCCGACTATCCTCTTTTGCAAAGGCTACACCAATCCCCGTTGTCAAAATAGCATCATCCAGAATACGAAAGTCAGCATCATAATCTTTTACATACTGCAAAATTGCTGTCTCATGAGCAGCAATCGCATCTACATAACCACAATCTAACGCTGCATATTGCACACTTCTGTCTTCCAGACTAATGATTGCAATATTTTCCGGGAAACGCATATCCAGATGATTCAGTAAAATTTCTTCCGGTTTGCCCGTTGTCTGAACCGCGATTTTCTTTCCTTCTAAATCCATACTATCCTGTATCGGACTATTTTTATTGACAGCAATCACCTGACGACTAACCATATACGGTCCTGCCCACTGATAGTCGTCCTCACGTCCACTCATGGAATAGCACCCCCAGATACAGTCAATCTCGCCTGTCTCTAGGAGTGCATCCTTTTGTTCCCAATTAATCACGGAAAATTCCACATGATAGCCAATACGCCGAAATGCTTCTTTCGCAATATCCACATCAATTCCAGTCATAGCCCCATCGCTATCCTGATAAATATACGGCGGATAAATATCACTGCCCACTACTATCGTCGGCATTTCCCGATTTGCATGTTCGGGTATCACTTTACAGCCCGTAAAAAAACATAACACACTGCTAAGTAATAGCAGTCCTCCCCAAAGCTTTTTCATCTTCCTATGCCAATTCCTTTATTACATCAAGAACCACTTCGATTCCAACTTGTGCCGCTTTTTCCGCAAATGTTGCATAATCCATCTCAGCGCCCTTACCATCTGAAATACTGCGGATAATTGCAAACGGAACCTGATTCACATAGCAGACCTGTCCGATACTTCCACCTTCCATCTCACCGGCAATTGCACCAAAATTCTCATGTAAGTGCACCTTTGTGCTCTTCTTTGCTAGGAAAAGATCTCCCGTCGCAATGGTGCCTACTTCGTAATTAATATTTCTTGCTGCAACACATTTTTCAATCACTGCATTCAGTTTCTCATCTGCCGGCAAATAGATTTCGTTCAATCCGGACAAAAGCCCAATCGGATCTCCCAAAGCAGATGTATTCATATCATGTTGTACCACACAGTTTGCAATAGCAACATCCATCACGCCCAACTCTTCACAAAGTGTTCCTGCCACACCAATATTTATGACACAATCCACATCATACTTTAAAATCATTGCCTCTGTACAGATTGCAGCAAACACTTTTCCAACACCACACACTGCTGCCACCACTTCTACGCCTTCCACCTGACCTTGCGTAAATATAACGCCGCTCGTCTGTGTTTCTTTCGTATCCGTCATATGTTTCTTTAAATTGTCCACCTCAATCTGCATAGCTCCAATAATACCAATTTTCATGTTGTATTCTCCTTTTCTCTCCGCAGGACGTTCCTTTTGACCTATATCCTTCTACAAGACAAACTACTGTGGATATGTAAACTCCATGTTTGTCTGCTGTTTTAATACTTCCAAATACGTTGCACATTCTGTCTTTGCTGCTGTAATATCCAAATTGCGATAATTACCACATTCAACGGCAGAAGCTCCAAATACCGGGCCATCATGTTCTACAATCTGCTGTAAAACATGCTTTGTAATTTCAAAAACATGTTTGTCGTTGGCATTACGAACCAACAGATAAAAACCTGTCTGACATCCCATCGGTCCAAAATAAATCACATCCTCTGCAAGTTCTGAATTTCTGATATAGGTTGCAAACATATGCTCTACCGAATGCATCGTAAGGTCTGACATGTAATCCCCCATGTTCGGACGTCTTGTACGCATATCATATGTTGTAATATCACCATCCACGCGGGAAATATAAAATCCCGGCACTAAAATATCATGGTTGATTGTAAAGCTCTTGATTCTTTCCATTTTAATCTTCCTCCTGTAAAATCAGTTTTGCCTTTTTTAGTGCCACCGTAATAATACCAGTAAGAATTGTTGCAGAAATCATTTCAAATACTGCATTTACTCCTACAAACGCACAAATAAAGACAATGACGTTGCGTCCGCCAATTAAGTTCTGCACATATTCTGTATTGCCAAATAATACGACAAGCGCTGTCATAAAGAACAATGTATTCAAAAATGCTGACAAGAAACCGGTAAGATACCCAGAGAGTGTCATATTTTTTGTTGCTTTACGAAGGCCTTTAAAAATATAACCCAAAAGCAAACCATCTAAAAATCTTGGTACAAATCTCTGAATGAAAGCAAGCACCGGATTGATACTAAAAAGCATTGCTCCCATGGCACTGACACCGCCAACACCAATACACTGTCCAAAGCTTGTCAATCCAAATACTGCTCCCAAAATAGCTCCACCCAAAGGTCCACAGGAAATTGCCCCTATTGCAACCGGAATCATATTAAAAGTAATCGCAAGTGGTCCGATATTGAGGTAACCAAGTGGCGTATACGCCATAAGAAGCAGTACTGCAATCATCAATCCTAAAATCGTAAGTTGTTTTGTCGTTAATTTTTTCTTTTTCATATCCTCTATCCTTATAATCATAATGTAGGTTAGCATTTACCACCTTTGATAGTACCACAGCCGCCAAGACGCCGCAAGAAATAAGTGCGCACAAGCACAATGTTTTATGGTATGATGGTAATGCTGTTTTCCAGCAGTTTATATGATATCCTTTTTAAACTAAGTTTTACAGAAAGATAAGAGTTATTTATGAATAAAAAATTTTTTCTTTGCGGCATTGCTGCCGTAATCATTTTAATTTCCATAGCATTTTATTGTACACCAATCCATAAAAGTCTTCGCACCATATCTGCTGGAGAATCTATAGATACATCGGCTGTGCAAGCCCCATTATATGCCGGTATTTCCGCGCAAACCTATCAATACAACCACGGCATTGCCACCGGTGAAATTCCGATTGAAGTACCACCTTTTTTCGAAGAAGATGTTTACACTTTCTTGCAAGGTCACCGTGCATGGTCAAGCAATGCCACCTGGTCTGGAGAATGGTGCATGAAATATGCCAAAGGACAATATTTCAGTGGATTTGGGTGTGGCTTCTGTTGTGTTGCCAACGTCTATTCCACGCTTTCCCCTTATACCTGTTCTCCACTTGATGTCTACGATTATGCCTATAAAGAAACAGGATATACACCAAGCAAGGCCAATTCGGCATTGGACTGGGGAAATATGAAAGTCATTTTAAAAGATTTGGGAATGTCTTGTGATGTTTATTATAAAGATAATAGTTATGAAGCTTTTCGCGATCAGATTAGAAGCGCGAAGATGGCAGTTACATTAGTAAGCAGTGCTAATGACGACCGGCTCTGGCAAAAAGTACCTGGGCACTATGTTACCGTTTGTTTATATGATGCCAGCGACGACACGGTATTATTAGGTGATCCCGGATCTCCTACCAACAATCGGACACGCGTCCCATTAACCTACATTTATGATGCATTAAAAACCACGAGTAAATTTCAATATCTACTCGTGGATGATTATACCGAAGCGAATAACCAGTGGTTACATGATGGAATCGATGAAGTATGGAATGCCCCAGCAAATTAGGGCATTCCTTTTTATCTTCTTCTGTCTCTACCTGGTTGCCGATAATAACACGCTTTACACGCATACATTCTCTGGTCTGCAAGTTTTGAAACCTCGTGTATATTTTCCCAGGCCTGTTCTGTACTATACACATGCCCATAAGAAATACTCAGCGCATCTGCAAGTTCACCATGCCAATTCTGTACACTTGTTTCAAATACCCGCAATGCTTCTTCGAACTGCTGCACCTGTTTTGTCATACAAACGACAAATTCATCTCCACCAATTCTATATATCTGACCATACGCACCAAATGCTTTTTTCATGCATTCTGCCGCAGCAATGATTAGTTCATCTCCGGCTGCATGACCACAGGAATCATTTACGCTTTTCAAACCATTTAAATCCAGAGAAATATAAATCCATTCCTCATCTAAATCCAGCTTATTGATATCTTGTTCATATGCGTGCCTATTCAGGCACTTCGTAAGTTCATCCGTATTCGATGTATAAATCAAAGCTTCTTTTTCAAATTTTTCTTTTAAAACCTTAGAAAGCATATATAGCATACAGCCAGATGCCACAATCAGATAAATTCCTACAATTAAAGTAGCCAGCACACTGCTTTGCAAATAATATATGTTCTCTATGCTTACCGCGACGATATAATTATCATCCTGCTTCATAACACATCTGCAGGATTTTCCATCAATACGAACGCGTTCTGCTATTGACTGCTCCTTATCTATATCACGAGAGGATATCCCGATTTCGTCCAGCTTTTTTCCTTCTTTGCTGCTGTCTGTAGCACCTTTTATTATCTTTGTCTTCGCATCTGCGACAAAAATCTCCATGCCTTCGTATACCGGCATATCTGCTACAACCATAGAAACCTGCGTCTGTTTCATTTCGGCAAGAAGACGCGTAGGTTCTATTCCCACCTGGATCATTTTGGTACCATCTTCATTCCAGGTAATCGCATACATCATTTCCTTACCTTCTGCGGTATTAGGGGTAACTTCCTGACACATACTAAGCTCTTTATTTTCAAGCATAATCTTGAAATATTGCATCTGCTCACCGGAATCAAAACTATACCCAAAATATCGGGGTAGCGTACCACTATAAATACGTCCATTTTCATCAAACAGATGTATCTCATCAATCGACATCAGACTCGCTATCTTTTGTAGTTCCTCTACATCATGCTCCACCTGCGGCTTTGCATCGACAATATAAGATACGGATTTGGCCCGTACAATATATTCATCCATAAGCAGCTGGACAAGTTCCTCTCTGTCCTTGTCATTTTCATCAAGCACGGTCATAACACGATCAAGAAGCGCCTTTGACATTCTATATGCATTTTTACCATTCACATAGTTTAGAATATTGACTTCTAGGAGTAACGCAACAGCAATAACAACCATAGCCAATATCACCATTTTTTTCTTCCTTTTCATGGATTTATTATACCATATGCCCTAGGCTCTTGCATCCGATAAAACTCACTATTTTAAAGGATAAAATTTTCTTTTCTTATACTTCTATGGTTTCTAAAATTTTCTTTAAAGAATCTGCAGATTCTTTCAGTTTTAATGCTTCCTCTCCATTGAGATTAATTGGGACATCTGACTCGATACCTTCTGCGCCTACAATCGCCGGCATACTAAGAGCCACGCCGTCAATATCATACGAACCATGTATCATATGTGAAACCGGCAAAATCGATTTTTCATCGCGCATAATCACTTCACAGATTCTTTTTACAGACATTGCGATGCCGTAATATGTCGCATGTTTTCTGTTTATAATCTCGTATGCACTGTTCTTTACCGCTGCTGCAATTTCCTGCGTATTCTCCTTATGCTTGTAATGACCTCGCATTTCGCACATTTCACTCAGTGGTACACCGGATACATTTGCAGACGACCATGCCACCACTTCACTGTCTCCATGTTCACCAATAATAAACGCATGCACACTGCGACTGTCCACCGATAAATGTTCCCCTAATTTATATCGTAATCTGGCACTGTCTAAAACAGTTCCAGAGCCGATCACTCTGTTTTCCGGAAGACCGAATAATTTGATTGCTACCTGGGTAAGAATATCAACTGGATTTGCTACCACAAGCAAAATTCCTGCGAACTTTCTTTTTGCAATCTCCGGAATAATGGATTTGAATATGGAAACATTCTTGTTCACAAGATCCATACGTGTCTCGCCCGGTTTTTGACCTGCCCCTGCTGATACAATCACAATCGCTGCATCTGTCACATCATCATAACTTCCGGCATATATTTTCATCGGACTTGCAAAAGGAATGCCGTGGCTGATGTCCATCGCCTCTCCTTCCGCCTTATTCTGATCTGCATCAATCAACGCAATTTCTGTAAACAAGCCACTCTGCATCAATGCAAACACAGAGGCTGATCCCACAAAACCACATCCTATCATGACTGCCTTTTTTGAATTTATAACATGTTTCATCGTAAGTTTCCTCCTTCATTTCTATAAATACCATTCCCGTTTGGCTGGCAAGCTATTCTGATTCTATATATTACTATCGTTGTCTTGCCTTCTCCCTTATTGGGAACAATTCTCAATAAGGATTATATATTGCGATTTTTTATGTGTCAATAAAAAAAGCGACAATCATGCACTGCTACTGACTAAAGTTTTT
Source organism: uncultured Pseudobutyrivibrio sp. (assembly GCA_900546435.1). Lineage (GTDB taxonomy): Bacteria > Bacillota > Clostridia > Lachnospirales > Lachnospiraceae > Pararoseburia. Next base: position 72,765 of record URCQ01000007.1, read on the forward strand.
GTATTTGTTCCCCATCTGTAAGATCTGCAAAAATGTTTGCAACATGTGTCGATACAATACCTTCACACACGGTTCCAAACAAAATATTAAGCGTATCCTCGACCAGCTCACACTCGGACAGTTCCACTTCATATTGCTTTGCCATCTCCTTGATGACCTCCACTTTTTCTGCGTCATGCTCCACGGAAATTACATCCTCAAACATATCCGTATAATATTTTTCAACAAACTTTCGTTTACTCAAAACTTCTTCTTCACCAGAGCATGTCGTCAATACGTATAGCTTTGCGCCCTCTCTTTTTCTTTTCCGTGCGTAGTCTTTTATAGCCTTGACGGGCTTGCAGTACTCATATATATTCTCACCGTGTTCTTTGCAATATACACGCCATTCCTTCTCGCTCATACCAATCTGTAATTTTCCATTTACCATATACTGCGGAGCGCTAAGCGTACCATCTACATCAAAAAATGCTAATTTTATCATAAGCTGTGATTTATCCTTTCTAGCGCAACAGAGAAACTGCCATTCTTCGATACGTATGGCGTTTTCCGCGAATAGCTACGCTATATGCCATAATATTCTCTGGCAATGCCATCCCCATATAACCACTATCACCAATATGATGAATGTCTGCACCAGCCATCTTACACATAAGAGCAATTTGACGAATCGTATCTTCATCAGCACCTTCTTGTGATGTTCCAATCGTCGTCATCGCAAGCGCTCCCTTTTCATGTGCTCTCTTTATCAGTTTTGCCGCATATTCCATTGAAATACCCGGAACTGTCCCCGGTGCCGGAAGCAAAATCACATCTGCACCAGCATCTACAAATGATTCCACTTCATTCTCTGTCAGAATTTTTTCTCCCGCTTCCGAAAGAACACCAGATGCGTGCATCTTTCCCGCTGTAAGAATAACGCGATCGCCCACTGCTTCTTTCAACTGGGAAAGTGCCTGTAGAATTGCATCATTCTCTACGCCCACACCAGGATTGCCTGTCAAAACAATCATGTCCACGCCCATATCCGCTGCTTTTTTTGCATTTTCCGGTGTAGCCTGACGACCTTTTGTCAAGTTCCAAACCGATTTATCCTCTGTATCCTTTACGATAGCCGGCTCTAAATTAATCGCCACCATTCTTCCTGTAAGGCGCTTCACCTCATGAACCACCTCTTCTGGTGGCACCTGTGGCAACCCTTGGATCACAGGTTCATTTACGTCGAAGACATTTAGCATAATCAAATCTGCTCCAAGAGACGTCACAAATTCTGCATTTGTTATATCAACCAGCATCGGTGTCACCGTTCCTATGGTTTCTGCTGCAAGTGTTCTACCCTCGCTATCTGCTATGGAAGTTAAAAGTTCCTGCTTCTTGTAGGAAGCCAATTCCCTGGCCGTTGTATCTATGAGTCTTTTTGTCATAATTCATTCTCCTCTTTTCTTTTTCGATTGCTTTCATTGTAGCACATTTTACGATGCAGTTCCCCCTGTAAATACATACAAAAAAAGACTCCGGGCAGATGTTTCGTCGTTTCCTTCTAATATCTGCCCAAAGTCTTTACACTAATCCGAGTAAGAAATCATTACCCTCTAAACTGATTAGCAATATTCACGTCTGTTTCTTCCACAATTTTTGCTGTAGAATCCAGTGCTGCTGCAATTTCACGAATCAATTCTTCTGCTTTCATAAATCCAGGTTTTACTTCCTGATAACGTGCTGCATAAGATTCACTAGCTGCACCTTCCCATTCGCTCTGCAATTGCTGAAGCAGAGCATCCATTTTGCTGATCACCCCATTCACCGTATCTGCCTCAATGCGATACTGGTTTGCTCTCTCTCTCATTTGATCTGGTGTAATCCTAATTTGATTTGCCATTTTATTTTCCTCCCAAAATTTTATTTATATACCGGTAAAACCGGAAATATACTTATGTAATTTTATCTATCGACTTGCCATTTGATTGGTCATCGACGTGATATAGGTGTTTGCACTCTGCAATTCCTGACACCGTAAAACAAGACGTGCAGAAATTGTATCATCTATCGTTTGTACATTATCAAACACTGTATCCATTCCTGCCTTACAAATCTGATTTGTTTCCGTTATTTTTGAAAAATATCCATTGATTGCTTTCATAGCAACACCGATAAGCAATGGAGAATACCATTCCTCCCCAGCATAATTTCCCCAGGAAGAAACCGAAACACTCCCTGAACTCTCTATTCCATAAATTGCATTCGTAAGTGCCTCATATACCTTCCACGAAAAATCACGTGTAGTCCCTTCTCTTGCAACTGCATCATCACATCCGCCAGAAGTATCGATATCCCGAACTTTACTATCAATTCTTTCCCAAAATGCTGCAATATCAAAATCATACTTACCAGCCAACATCTTTCTTATTACTGGAAAAACAATATATCTCAAAAATTTTTCATCATCACTATCCGTCAACTGTTTCTTTATATAATCAAGTATCATGGCGAGATTCAGGTTCACATTGATATGATAACCAAAGATATTAAAATCCATCAGTTTAATCATTTCATTCAATGCATTTAAACCCAACGCTTCTAGCATTTTATCGATTTCTTTTGCATTGATATCGTATACATCCATATACTTCACCAAATATGCCATCACTAATGCTAATGAATCAGGATTTTTCAAGATAAAATCAATCATTTTGTTTGTTTTATCTTGATCTCCTGAAAACATCAATGCCAACAATTGCGACGAAAAATCTACAATCTCAACTTTATCCTTATCATCTGCATTATTAAGTACAAATGTCGTAAACTTATGCAGCATTTGCATTGACTCATCTTCTGGTATCTCAACCACAATAGGATTTCCGCTCTCATCAAGAATGAGTTTTCCTTTTTCGTCCGCCATGAAGAAAGAATTCGGACTATGATGTTCTCCGATACCATCTACTCCCCACCCCTGACAATATACCTGCTTTGCATTCGGTACTGGGAAAAGCAATACATGCACATAATCTGTAGAAAGCGAATATTCCGTAATAACTTCACCTTTTGCCTGAATTTCCGCCCAATATTTATCTATAAACTCCTGCGAAAATCCCTGACCGTCGTAAGCAACACATCTTGTGACTTTATCTGAGGTGATTGCAACATACATAGCTTTATTACCACCCTTTGAATGTCCTGTAACTGTAACATTTTCGTATGGCAGACTTTCGATAAAATCCAATGCCTCTTTCTGACATTGCGTATCTGTCACGTTAAGTCCTTCTACATTATCAACCCACTCATCACCACCATGGGTTCCTCTAAAAGCCACAATAGCATCATCTGCACTTCCTTCCTCTACAAAGCACATTGCTAGTGTTGTTCCATCAACAGCCGCCATCGTATCTTTCAACACAAGGTCTTTCATTTGACTTTCCTGTAAATAACGAATCATACCGGCCCACTCCTGCGCTGAAGAAAGCCCAATCTTTTGGTCCCCTTTTTCCTCCAGATTTCGTAAGGCTTCTTCATCAAAACAAGATAGTATTTCTGAAAGTGTCATATTTTTTTGTCCACTTTTGATACCAGAAAATCCTTGGATGCCAGCTTGTTCCGCAACCCTATGATCCATATACGTCAGCTGCTCTATCATCCCCAATTCATTATCTGTTAGAACCATTTCATCCCCCATTCAAATCAACACCTTATTTTTCTACATACCAGATTTCTCGCACAATATAGCGTTCGTCCGATAGATAATCGGTATAATTATATTTCGTAAGATATGGAATTTCCCCTTCATGAAGAAGAATCAGTTGCACCATCCCATATAATTCATGCTCTGCAAGATATTCATGAAGTTCTTCCTTAAAGAAAACAAGTTCTTGCTGTTCCATCATTTCCCCATCCATAAATATCCATAAACAGCTCTCGATTTTCCCAGAAAAATCGGTATCTTTCGTTGGTACTTCCGTCAATGTCGTTTTTGTTATTTCCGTAAATATCTTCATTTTCGTACCTGGTAAAATATCTTTGATTCCTTCCGATACATACGAAATAAACATTGTATTTGCAGCGACATTTAAATAGTTGTCCTCATATCCATCCTCCGTCTTTGTAATTGTAAAACATTCCATCTCTTTATCCCCTTCCGTCGGAAAAGCATACATATGTTCTGTTTCTAAAGGATTTTGTGCAACATATCCTGCATACGAAAATGACTTTCGATACTTTTTTTCTGCATAGCAAAGCATTTTCTCTATGGAAACAATTGCCTTTTGTTGTGATATAGAAAGATTGGTATACTCTGTTGATAATCCCTGTTCTCTTAAAATATCTTTCTGTCTCTGATTCAAAGTAACATCCATTTCCGCTTTGCTTTGCACTTCTGAATTTTGCATCTTACATCCACACGCTCCTATCATCAAACTTATAATACCAATTAGTATTCCATAGCTTATTTTTCTTTTCATGTTATTTCTCCGACGAGCCCCACCACTGGGCAAGCGAAGCATCTGTATTTGTAAATGCAACCCTGGTATTCATAACCGCCGTTTCCGTTTCCTGTATCAGACTACTTAAAGCTGCACCAATTTCATTCAGCTGGTTTGCTGTTGCTATTAAATTATCTGCTACAGATCCTTTTGCATTCGTAAACTGTACTTTCACACGCCGACTAGATATATTTTTGGATAATGCCGACAACTTTCTTTCACTTTTTTCTAATTCGCTTATATCGACTTTGATCTGTACTGTATCAGCCATTTCACCACCTCCACTTACAAAAATTGTGCTACAAGTGAGTCGATTGTAGCCGTTATACCCGTTGGAAACTGAAAACAATCTGCGCTTGCTATTCCAGCCATATAAGCATTCACATCTATAGCAACTTCTTCACACTCATCTTTAATAGATGTCTTATACGGTTTTAAAGCCAGTGCAATAGCTGACAGCTTAGAACATACCAAATCATCCTGGATGCCTCTTTCCTGAATTTCAGAAAGTACCGCTATATATGCTTCCATCGTTCTGCACAAAAAATCTGCATACTCTACAAGATTATTCGCCGCTATCGAAAGTTCTGCCTCTGCACAAACAACATCTTTTGCCATATTACAGACCTCCTCCCATAAAAAACTTCGCCAATTTTTCAGCTGTTTTTGCTATCTCAATTTGAATATCCAATTCAGCAATTTTGATATTACAAAAAAAGATTTCTTCTTCATAGTCGTTGACAGCATTTTCATAGCTTTTCAATTTTGCGGAAATAGTTGTAAGAAGTGCCGTATATATAGCCGCAATGCTCTTAGCTCCTATTCCATAAAATATATTTTGCATGCCAGCAAAATATCGCTGCGCTGTAATACTATTCTCTTTTACCTCTTCCACACCAGACAACATACCAGCTTTATGAGAATTTATCGTATGAAACTCCTCCTGAGACTGTAAGACCATGGTCTTAAAACTACATAAAGATTCATACGCCTGTTCACATTGCGTTCGTTGTTGATAAGCCTGTTCTCTTTGATTTATATATGTTTGCCTTTCGGCTTCCAATGTCGGTATTATACTTGCGCTCATGACACCCCTCCCCTATGTGAGCAAATCGACGTTTTCATTTTGATACATGCATTGTCTTTTATGTAATAACCATCGCCAGGTACGATTGGTTTTTTATAATTACGAGATATTGCCAATGGTACATCAAAAATTTTCATATTACTGATATCATCAAAATATATAAAATTTCGTTGATCACGAATATTCTTCATGATTTCCGATGCGCTATAAGGTATATTTGCATTTTCCACAAATGCTATCATGCAAACTTTCATTTCCTTATATCTGCCCACAATATTTTTGTAAGCAGCAAGCGCTTCTGGATCATTACTAATAGCATCTAGTGCATCAGGATTATCCACAACAAGCATAAGAAGCTCTGCATTTTTAAGAATCTCATCATTACCTGCAACAAGAGCATCATATCTCTCTTTTACCTGCTGTTCGATTTCCTTCATGTACAAAATCGCATCATCAGCCACCACAGTATATGCCACGGTATGATCACACTCTTTTAGAGATGAAAGTTTTTTCCCTATATGATCCACCACATACACCTTACTCATCTCTGGGTATTCCGTAGCAATCATATCGATAGAATATTTTAACCAATTGTGTCGTCCAGCCCCCTCACGTCCTGTGATTGCCAATAATCCTGCTGATGCAAAATCCAACACACAAGGCGTAACGGTCGCATAATCAAGCCCAATGACGATTGAGAATTGTTCCTTCATATATTGACCAAATTGCTCTACCATAAATCCCTTTGTAAGCGATGCCGGAATCAATGGAATTCTTTTTGCTATCGTATTTTTATTTCGACTATTTGTTTCAGAAATGTATTGTTTTATTTCCTGAACTCTGTCAATTTCCTTTTCCCCCTGAAATGCAAGATAGGACTGACACTCATACTGTTTCTTATCCCTCTCAATAATTGCTCTTCCAGGGATATTATCAATTCGCTCACTGCAATAATCAAACAACGCACTATACTCATTTGAATCATTACAATACAATGCCATTCTTGTAGAAAAATTAGATAAATACTTATAGCCAAACCCTGCTGTTTGCGCGTTTGCAATAACAATACTCATGCCAACCGTTAATCCCTCTCTGCAAAGAGCAAGGAGCTCATCATCTTCATTAAAGTAAAGTTCTTTTAAAGCTGTAAGATTATCTATGATTAACACAATAAGTGGAAGTTCTCTTCCCCCTGCCTCTTTATACGCTGCAAATGAACTAACACCAGCAGACATCAGCTTTTCTTTTCTCGTCTCAACTTCTGTATGTAAAAGTTTAAACAAGTTCTTTAATTTTTCATCCTCAGAAGGACAAACAACGCCCCCCACATGGCTTAAAGTCTCAAAATTTTTTAACACCCTAGATGCAAAATCAATGATATAAATATTAACCTCATCTGGTGTGTAGGTTGTTGATAGATTACGGATAATCCCCTGTAACACATTTGTTTTACCCATTTGTGATGACCCAATAATCATGAGATTATTACATCCCAGCGCCACTGTATGTACTCCCTGATACTGATTTTCCGGATCATCATATATACCAAGTTCAACTTCATAACTTCCCATGCCCGCTGCATCTTTTTTTCGTATAGCAAATGCAACGTTCTCTCCCAAAGAAGGCAAACAAATATCCGGCAATTTCGGTAACTTTATTTTTTTACAATAGGCTGCAACGTAATTTACAATTGCATCTAACTGGGTCGTACTTCCTTCTCCATTCGTTTGTTTCTTTCTCGAATACACCGGTATGCGTTTTCCAGATTCTGTCAAATGATAAATAGAAAACTCTTTTTCATTTACGTCATCTGACTTTTCGAGAGCCCCACTATATGCAGATTGGAACAACTCGAAAATTTCATTATTGCCAACCTGTAAATAAGCTCGCCCAGGTTCCTTGATTTCTGCTGCAAAAGGTGCCTTTAAAACCTCATTACTATCCTCCTGGCTCTGTACTTTCAAGCAAAGTTTAAATCGGGAATTACTCCAAATCTGCTCATTCACTTGTCCCGAAGGTTTTTGCGTCGCAAGAATAAGATGTACACCAAGACTTCGACCAATACGTGCTGCTGAAATTAATTCTTTCATAAATTCTGGCTGTTCTGCCTTTAACTCAGCAAACTCATCTACAATAATAATCAGATGTGGCAGTGGATTTTTTATTTTCCCAGCCTTATATTTCTTTATATATGTGTCAATATGATTAACGTCTGCTTCTGCAAATAAGCGCTGACGTTTGCGCAATTCTGCTTTGATTGACTTTAATGAACGATTCATTTCTTTGCCATCAATATTCGTAATCGCCCCTAGCAAATGTGGCAAAGTTTTAAACTGATTTACCATTCCGCCACCTTTAAAATCAATAATGACAAATGCGACTTCATAAGGGTGATATAACGTAGCCATTGCTAAAATATACGTTTGTAAAAGTTCTGATTTACCAGAACCTGTTGTTCCTGCGACAAGCCCATGTGGTCCATGTGCCTTATCATGCAAATCTAACGAAACCACACCAGTTTTTGAAACGCCAAGTGGTGCAGCCATCGAGCGAAACACCTGAGATGTTTCCCATCGAGCCTTAAGATCAATATCATCTACTGATAAAATCTCTAACAACTCAAAGAGCGTAATATTTTTTGTAAGTGTACTCTCGAGCGAAATCTCCTCTGTGTATACTGGTGCTAAAAATTTTACAATCTCTTTTGCCTGTGCCATTTGCATTTTTGGATAAACAAATTGCGATGTATCGCCTTTATTCTGCGTATTAACCAAAGTTGCATTTTCATCGTCTGTAATAGAAACAATATATCCACACCCCTGTGGAATATCTGCTGCTTTATCGCCAAAAAATACAAACGTAACCCCTAATTCTTTTGCTTTGTCAACAAATCTCGAAATAGGATGACTTTTAAAGCCATATTCATCGTAAAAAAATACGATAATATTCTCTACGAAAGACGGATTCTGTTCTCTGAATGTAAGTTCTTTATATAAAAACTCAAAAACAAGGTTTTTACTGTCATCATCGCATACCAGATTCCTAACACCAATGGCATCATTATACACATGTGGAAGAAAGCGAAGCCACTGTATTTGTTCTTTGTGCTTCTGTTCCGTCACAAATACCAATTTTACATCTGAAAAGTATTGACGAGCTGCAAGATCAATGACCATATTTTTGAATACTTCAAATCTATTGTCCTCTTCTCCCACAATACCTATTGCATTTACTTCTTTCAAATCACACACAATTGGCGCATTATGAACATATCTATATTCATTACACAATTGTTCTGGGATTAACTGCAATTCATCTTCAACTTCCAGTTTTTCCTGTTTTTTATAATTGATTTCTCTTTTTGAAATCACATCGCCACTACCTAGGCGCACACATAAATAATCTTCATCATCGCGAGAACGGTCGAAAAGATCCGGTGAAAACGATTGAAACCGCTCTTGTTCAACCATTTGAGAAACAAACACTTCTTCTAACTCTGCCTGTTCTTGTGCTCTATATGTTTCTATCTCTTCCCTTTTTTTTGTAATATATGTATTGTACTTCTCTATTCGCGCCGCAGAACTTTCCTTAAAATCTTTTTTCCCTTCCTTTATGCTCACAATGGTCGTAAAAATAGCAATTGTGCATGATATTGCAGACATGATAATCATCATTCCACCAAAGTATGCCATAATACCTGCTGCAATCAGCATGCCTACGGATGGGAGAATTCTCATAAATAAGTTATTTTTGGGTTTTTCCGGTTTTGCCGGTGGATCAAGAATTTCTATTTTCTCGTCACATACAACCGTTTTCACTCGTGTGTTACGGTTAAATTTCGGATATGCACCTTGTGATGGTGCATCCAAGAAATATAAAGAATTCATTTGTATTTCAGGACACATCTGCGTCCATATTTTATTATCATGAAAGTAAAATGAGCAATTAGCAATGGACAGGAAATCTCCATCTTTGATACGATCTCCATTTTTTGCTTTATTACCATTAATATAAACACCATACGTCGTGTGCTCAATTGAAAGTACAAAGCCATCCACTTCTCTATTAAGAACAATAGCCTCCTCTTTCATCTGCTCTCCACTTAGGACAATATCACAAGCAACAACCGTCCCTATCATCAAGGATGACTTTCCAGAAATGTCTACCATTCTATCATAATTCTGTTTTTCGTCAGCAAAATCTGGCAAAATTTCCAACAAAAACAGCAATGCACCAGACTCTTGATATCTAACTTCTAGCATATCGCCGTACACCAATGTTTTTTCCATCCATTTCTTTGCATTGTCATCCGTAAAGTATAAATGATCTGAGCAGTAAACCATCCACTCTTGACCATTATTTTCAAAAAAAAGGCGCATCTGCCCTAGGAAACATTCTTTTCGAAGACGAATGTCACAGTCCGACTCTGTCCCCACTTTAATCTGTCGCACATCTGGGGCGAGTTCTATTTCTTTATAGATCGTATTACTCGAAAGCGTAATCTTATATCCATTCACGTAAATCTCCCCCTATTCTGTGAAATTAATAATACTCCCATTACGCAGTCCAAATTCTTTCAATGTTTTGTTACCTATCAGCAAGGCAATTGGATTTTCAGTTTTTAAATAACAACGTTTCCTACCTGTAGTGTCCATCCCCAAACCATACGCGGTGTTCAACGCATTCACCAAATCATTTGCAGATATATTTAATGGAATCTCAAGATCTACCATCACATTTCTCTTTTCCATATTAAAAATGATAATTGCAGATTCTTTATCCATATCAGTTCTCACACTCTTTCTATGTTTCGAATGTTGCACATTCAACAATCGTCATCCATATAGTATTGTGAAATAATAACACATCGTATTATATATGGCAAGTATTTTTTGTCGATAATTTACAATAGATTTCTTTCTTAAGAATGTTTTTCCGTTTTTCTTTCATGATTTTGCACAATTCTATAAGATTTGTGCAAAAAAATAAGGAAAAGTCAGTCATCCAACTTTTCCCTATAATTTTTAAATTTTATCCCCCAGGGTGCAACCATTCACATTATACCTTCTCAAATTTTGCCACTTCATCTGACAAGTTCTCTGAAAGGTTCTTATTTTCACCCGCCTGTGTCGTAATTGCTGATATCGCTGTCACAAGCTGCGCAATTTCTTCTGCAACATTGGTAACCCCCTTCGCAGATTCTTCAATTGCGATTGAAATATTATTGATGCCTTCATTCATGTCATTCATCTTTGTCACACTATCCTTTGACATGTTTGCAAACTCATTAAAGGAATTACTTGCCTGATCTGTATCCGCTTCGTAATTTCCAATAATTTTTACGAAATTATCATAATCCTCCGCCACATCTGAAAGAACAAATTGTATCATTTCGGTCGCGTTTCCAGAAAGATCTGTCACTGCTCCAATAACCTTTGTGCTGATTTCCTGGATATTGTTTGCGGTTTCACGCGAATCATCCGCAAGTTGTCGAATTTCATCTGCTACAACTGCAAAGCCCTTACCTGCTTCTCCAGCTCTTGCTGCCTCAATAGATGCATTTAATGCAAGCAGATTGGTCTGTGCGGCAATATTTAAAATCTTCTCCGTCAATTCTGAAATCTCATTTACCGACTTCGAGGCTTCTACCGCATCAACAACGCCCTTCTGAATACCACCAAATGTTTCTACTGTCTTTTCCTTCGATGCCATCGCATCTTTATAGCTGTCTTCCGCCACCGTCTTCACTTTATGTAATTTCATTGCAGAATCTTTTGCATCTTCATTCATCCCTGACATTTTCTCTAACAAGTCATTACATCCCTGCGCCAAATCATACAGTGATGCTGATACTTCTTCCATAGAAGCTGCAAGTTCTTCTGATGCTGCACTTACATTTGATGCATTCATATTTGAAGATTCTGCTTCGCTTTGTACAAGGTAAGATGAATCTTTCATATCCTTTGATGCACTCTGAATCTTTACCATCAGATTTTGCAGCGTACCAATAAAATGATTTACACCATTTGCCAACTGTCCGATTTCATCTCCGCTCTTATCAAATACTCTTAACGTAAGATCCCCTTGTCCAGATTCAATTCCAAGAATGATATCATCCAAATCCTTCTTCGCAAGTTTTGCCGGATGCACAATAGACTTATTAACAACCAAAGAAAGAAGCACGATAACGAGCACATCAACAACTACAAGTACAATATCAAACGTAACGGTTCCGTCCACCTTAATATTGCTCTTATCGATTGCATTTGCAACCTCTGTCTTAGCAGTTTCAAGTGTCTCTGTGTCATTATTCTTCACTGCTTCTTCATACTGGCTAAAATGCTCTGTTATAACGCTGTTTCTTCGGCTGATTTCCCGCAAAGCCTCTAAATTCAATACCGTAATCAACACTGTAAAAATGCCCAAAAGCACCAGCATTCCAATCAGTTTTCTTCCTAAACTTTTTTCTTTTTCATGCTATCGCCCGCCTTCATAAAATATCTTTTTTACAGATAAACAATAACACAAAATTCGACCTTTCACAACAAATTATGATAAAGGCAATGCACTTTCTCTGCAATTTTTGCAGATTCCCTTAAAAGCAATATCATAACTTAAAAATTCCATCCCATGCGTATCTCGAATTTTTTCAAACAAATCCCCTATTTCTTCCATATCCACGTCTGAAACATCTCCACATTTGATACATCTGACATGGTAGTGATTTTTTAAAGTAAAATCGTACTGATTCGGTCCATTTGCCACTTCAACTTTACGAATTTCGCCTTCTTCTGCCAAAATCTCCAGATTTCTATATACCGTGCCCTTTCCAATTTGGGGATATTTTTCCTTGATAAAATCGTATACATCATTTGCTGTAACATGCCTTTTCATATCACATACAGCATCCCTTACCAATTCCTTCTGCCTTGTATTTCTTCTTACCATCTAATCTCCACCATCATTTCCTGTTCTGATTCCATACCTTATCAAATATTCTTTGCTGCATATCGTTCTCTTTTTTTGCATAATTGCTTGTTTTCATACATATAACGATCCGCCCGGTCAAATAACAGCTGCATCGAACAATTCTTATGCTCATTTGATAGCGCCCATCCATGTGCATAACTAATTGGATTTCGTGTTTCATTACGGTTCCATTTATCTATTTTCTCACATAAATTCTCTAACATTTCTTCGATCTCTTGTTTGTTTGTGTTATATACAACAGCCATAAATTCATCGCCGCCATATCTTCCAACAAAATCCTTCTCTGGAATCACCTGACGTAACAACTGTGCAAAATCAAAGATTAGTTGATCTCCAGCAGAATGTCCCTTTGTATCATTCACAACCTTCAGATTATTTAAATCAAACATCATACATGCTGTCGTCTCACATATCACTTCTGTATCATTGAGAATTTCCTCGCATCGACTTTTGTTTGGAAGCCCTGTATGCACATCTATGTATGCTTTTTTCTCTAACGCCCGGTTACTTCTTGCTATCTTCATTGCATGAATCATTTGTATAATAATCAAAATGACAAGACCTAACATATCAATCACAGAAAGCAATTCAGTCGTACGAATCTTCTCCGCAATCTGTTGTGAATAATCCTCTGCCGCAAACACCGTTGCATCTGCCATATCAAAATAGGTTTCACTCATAGCCACGATGTCTGTATTTTCATATCCTTTTTGCCTAACATCAGCAATTTCTTCTTTTAATTGTTCCCAATAAGCACTTTGTACATCAAGCTTTTCCCGGTATGTCTCATCTTTTAATCGGATCAAATCGTAATGTCCGTCCTGGTATCGCAATCCACTTATAATATCATCTAAATATTGAATCAATTCGTCGTTTTGCGTTCCTGTGATTTCCAGTTTAATCTCGCGCTGTGTGGCTCCACGCACCAGTCCTGCAAAATTTATAACACGCGCAGTCCCTTGTAAATGATCAATCTGTATCATCATCATTACAACAAGTATCACAATAAAAAGTATCAGTACGCTTTGCATGATACCGATTATATTTTTCTTTTTCTTATATGCTTGTCTTTCTGTATTTCTCATAGCTTCCTCATTTGTATTTTATTTTAATCAATTTATTAAGAACCAGTCTTAATAAGCATTATATTATCTTAAATCAACTACGTCAAATACATTCGAGAAAGCCCACGCCATCATAAAGTACCACTTTAAAGCTTTTTCCTTCAAAAAAATCCTCCATAAGCAGTTTTTATTGGCTTTCAACCTGCTTATGAAGGATTTTATTTTTAATCAGTAAATATTTTTAGTACTTCACCTCATACGGTGTACTATATTTTTTTCGAAATAGCATAACTTCCACTATGATTCTTACAATCATAGCATACAATAGTGGCAACCCTGCCACCGCAAGATTTGCTGCGATTATGCCTGCAGTATTTAGTTCTGGTGCAACTCCAAAAACTACAATCACGCTGCACAAAGAAATCAATGCCCCAACGAAAAGAACCGTTTTCTTTAACAAATCCAGCACTTTTTCTTTTGTTCTTGCACCTGATACCAGCACTACGCCTACACATAACAGAATCATAATAATTATACTAGGCACATCCATAAAATTACTTATTGGAAATTCTATTCCCACAGTGCAGATTCCCAAACACATAAATGCAGCCAATATCACAATCACACCAATTACAACGGATATTTTTGTCCCCTTTTTTGTAGATTCATTTTCTTTCACCAATGCCATAATTGTTTCCTCCGCTTTCACATGATAGTTTTCCGGAGGAATAAGTTCACCCGACAAAAGTTCATTGACCGTGATGTTGAATGCCTCACTGATTGGAACCAGCATAGAAGTATCCGGTGTGCCTTTTCCTGTCTCCCACTTAGAAATGGTCTTATCACTCACACCAATCAGCTCTGCCAGTTCTTTTTGTGTCAGTCCTTTCTTCTTTCGCATTTCCTGCATAAACTGTCCCATGTCTTTTGTCATATTGTCATCCTCCGTATCAATGATTGCGCAATTCATACTTTTATTTAGGCACATTATTACGTAGAATACAATCTACAAATTGGAGAATTGGTACACTTTATGAATCGAGTAGGAGGGAAATTTAAATAAATTTCCCGACCTCTCACACCACCGTGCGTACCGTTCGGTACACGGCGGTTCAATCAACTTA
>URCQ01000008.1 GCA_900546435.1 uncultured Pseudobutyrivibrio sp.
TCATTATGGTTTTAATGCGGTTTGTAAGGAGAAACAATATGATTGGGTTTGTTATATGGTCACTTTTGGGAGTGTTTATAATTGGATTAGGAATAAAAGATATGTTTTCTAAGAATCCCGTTGGATTCTGGGCTAATACCGAAACAATAAAAGTAAAAGATGTTAAAGGTTACAATCGTGCGAGCGGACTATTGTTTATAATCTATGGAATCATTTTTGTTATATTAGGAATTCCGCTGTTAGATGGTCAAAATACACCATACGTTCTGTTGTCGGTTATTGGTGTGATGGTGGAAACAATTGTAATTATGGCTGCTTATAGTTTAGTTATCGTTAAAAAGTATGAAGAGAAGTAAATAACTTTGAAGTTGCAAGGAGGAAATTATGAAATTTATGCAAATAGAGAAAAAACAGCTATTGATCTATGTGATTATAGCATACGGAATCACATATGTAATGGGACTTCTGATGTGGTATAGCTATGGAAAAGGTCTTGATCTCAGCGCTTTTCCAAATGCGCAGATGCTGTATCCAGCAGCAGGTGTGATGATGGCTTATTTAATTACCAAAAAAGGAGATAAAAATCTTCCAACGGCTTTTTTCATATTCTTTGTAGCTCTCACGGCGGTGCTGGTTGTCTGCACGGCGGCTTCTGTTCTGGCTCCCCAAAATAGAGATCTGATGAGCATGCCATATTCTCAGTGGGCACCGATCATGGAGTACGTTATAATAGGTGGCAGCGTTATTTTCTGGATTCTTCTTCTGCAATCCGGTAAAGAAAAGCGCAGATCCTATGGACTGAACAGCGAACATTGGAATATATCTATTCGTATGATCCTGTTGTTTGTTGGATTATATCTTCTCAGATTTGTGATTGCCTGTGCTCTGAGCGGCCAGCTTTCTGAATTTGGCAAAATAATGGCAAATCCTACTACCTGGATCATATTTTTTACTGTTTTGGTAAACTTTTTCCTGTCAGTAGTGGCATTCTTTGGAGAAGAATACGGATGGAGATATTATCTTCAGCCTCTTCTTCAGAAAAAATTTGGACTAAAAGGCGGTGTAATCCTTTTGGGCTGTGTGTGGGCTGTATGGCATCTGCCAATAGACTTCTTCTATTACACTACGCCGGATATGGGGCTGGCGGCTTTGGCAAGCCAGTTTGTTACCTGTATTTCACTGGGGATTTTTATGGCATATACTTATATGAAAACCCAGAATATCTGGGTCCCGATAATTATTCATTTTTTGAATAATAATATGGTGGTAGTTTTTTCAGGAACGTACTCTGCGGATGTACTTCAGAATCAGCAAATCCACTGGGGAGATATTCCTGTGGCACTGGTAATGAATCTGCTGATCTTTGGATGGGTGATCTTTCTGAAGCCATTTAAGGAGAAAAAAGCATAATATTGAATTCATTCAAATGATTTAGAACAATTTGCAGGAGTACCTGCATTTTTAGGAATAGTAATTTTAATTTCATGTATTGCAGATTGGATGATATTTGCAAAAATTGAAGTGGCATAACTTATAATAGGTTAATCATAATTGTAATCAAAAATCAATGTCCATTCTGTGGCAAATCATTAAGGGTTGTACCTATAAATAGTGAAGAATATTGTCCACACTGTGGTTGTAAAATAGAACAGGAGCATAAGAAAATTTCAGTTTAATACGCATAATAGTATTGTTCTATTATAAAAATTGATAATATAGCATATAATAAAGGAACCTCAGAGTGCCAGCTCCGAGGTTCCTAAGTTCGTTACGGAGAACTACACCGTCAGGTTAGTGCTGTCATTCATCTCCGTCCAACCATTTGCAAATGTAGTAGCCAGCTACAGATGCCAATACGGAGATAAGAAAAGTTAGTATGATTCTAAGGGAGTCTAGAAAGACCTGGAGTGTCAGCTCTAGGTCTTTTTATGTTTTACACGTAAAGCAAGAAAAGAATTGCTGTTTACCTTGAGTTTACCTTCGTTTATATAATGAAACATGTTGGATGCAATCATTTTGAGAAGTAAAGACGAAGGCGACAAAAAGGAGAAAAACATGAAAAACAGAAAATATTTAGTGACAGGAGCGACCGGATTTTTAGGAGGTACCATTTGCAGACAGTTGATTGAACAAGGAGAAAGTGTTCGCGCATTTGCATTGCCAAATGATAAGGCAATACAATTTATTCCGGAAGGTGTAGAAATTTGTGAGGGCGATCTGTGTGATATGGAAGCATTGGAGCGTTTTTTTACAGTAGAAGAAGGCATAGAGACGATTGTTTTACATATTGCAAGTATCGTTACGGTGGCTCCAGATTATAATCCGGTTGTTATGAATGTAAATGTAGGGGGAACAAAAAATATCATTAAGTGTTGCCTGGAACATAAAGAATGTCAAAAATTAGTATATTGTAGTAGCACGGGTGCAATTCCTGAGACAAAAAAGGGCGCAAAGATCCGCGAGGTAAGATATTTTGATGAAGATCAGGTGGTTGGTTGTTATAGCCGGTCGAAAGCTCTTGCAACACAGGCTGTATTAGATGCAGCTAATATTGAGGGACTCAATGCGTGTGTGGTACATCCAAGTGGTATTTTGGGTCCAGAAGATTTTGCAGTGGGCGAAACGACAAAGACGCTCATTGATATTGTAAAAGGTGCTATGCCAATGGGAATTGATGGAACGTTTAACCTTTGTGATGTAAGAGATCTTGCGGCAGGTACAATAGCAGCAGCAGAAAAAGGCAGAAAAGGTGAGTGTTATATTCTAGGGAATGAAGTGGTTTCTTTCCGGGATTTTGCCAATATGCTGGTAAAAGAGACAGGTTGTAAGCCGGTGAAAACATTTCTTCCATTAGGGATTGCAAATAGTATCGCTTCCATTTTGGAAAGGAAAGCAAAAAAATCAGGAAAACAGCCATTGATGACAACATTTTCTGTGTACAATCTTGCAAGAAATAATACGTTTGATTCAAGCAAAGCAAAAAATGAATTGGGTTACACGACACGTCCTTATGAAGAAACGATTCGTGATGAAGTTCGTTGGCTAAAAGAATCAGGAAAAATTGCCTAAAACAGATAGGCAAAAGGTATATTTCGTTTTAAAATACATAAAGGAATATGATTGTAAAATAGGAGCTCGGAGGAAACATGAAAAAATATCCAAAACCAGATAATCAGAGATTACCCAATTACTTTGCGTTAGTCGCAATTGTGCCAGCGATACTTTCTATTATAGCTTATGAATTTATAGAATATTGCAGGGTGTTTGTTTTGCCGGAAACGTGGAGAAGGAACTTTTTATATGGGCTTGGAATGTTGATACCGATGGCTCTGATGACGGAATTGGTTACATTCTTTTTTTCCTGTATATTATCAAAACGTATTAACAAAATAGCTGAAGCAATGCAAAAGGTAGCACAGGGAGATTTCTCTATAGAATTAAAGCCGGAAAAGTTAAAGCCATTTCGAGACATTGCCATTGATTTTAATAAAATGACCAATGAACTTCGCGGCGTGGAGACGTTACGCAAAGATTTTATCAACGATTTCTCCCACGAGTTTAAAACGCCGATTAGTTCGATCAACGGCTTTGCGAAGCTTTTACTGGAAACAGATGTTTCAGAAGAAGATCGGCGAGCGTATTTAGAGATTATTGCAGAAGAATCGGAACGCTTGGCAACGTTAGCAGGAAATACAATGATGTTGTCAAAACTTGAAAATCAGACGATACTTTCCGAAACGGAAGATTATAGACTAGACAAGCAGATACGGCAGAATATCATTTTACTATCCAATGCCTGGGAAGAGAAGAAAATACAAATGGATGTCGATTTAGAAGAAATAACCTACCATGGGAATGCAGATCTGATGTCTCATGTCTGGATGAATCTTTTAAACAATGCAATTAAATTTACGCCGAAACATGGAATAATTACAGTATCTATGGCAAAAAAAGAAGATGAAATCAAAATATGTTTTGCAGATACAGGGATTGGTATGTCAGAAGAAGACAGAAAACGAATTTTCCAAAAATATTATCAGGCAGACGCATCTCACGCAACCAAAGGAATGGGGCTGGGGCTATCCATTGTCTACCGCATTATTGAAATGTGTGAGGGAACGATTACCGTAGACAGTACACCAGGGGAAGGCAGTAGTTTTACCATTACTCTGCCAGCTTATAACAGCATTTGATAAAAGCAGTTACATTTGGAGTTTGTGGGAGGAGAAGAATGGCAACGATTTTAGTGGTGGAAGATGATAAACATACGCGGATGCTCACCGTAGCCAGATTAAAACCGCACTATATGGTATTAGAAGCAGAAGACGGGGAAAAGGCACTGGATATTTTTTATAATCAGCATGTTGATCTGATTGTTGCAGATATTATGATGCCCAATATGGATGGCTATGAATTGGTTCGGACGTTGCGTGCATACAAACAGGATGTCCCGGTAATTATGCTGACAGCAAAGCAAACATTCGATGATAAAAAAGCAGGATTTGCTACGGGAATCGATGATTATATGACAAAACCGGTAAATTATGAAGAATTGCTATGGCGAATGGAAGCTTTATTGCGCAGAGCAAAAATTTATGCGGAAAAAAAGATTGAAATCGGGTCGGTAACTTTATCGGAGACTTCATATACGGTGCAACGTAAAAACGAAAGTGGTCAGATAGAACAGGTACAACTTCCCAAGAAGGAATTCGAATTGTTGTACAAATTACTGTCGTATCCCAATCAGATTTTTACAAAAGAGCAATTGTTGGAAGAAATATGGGGTTACGATACCAATAGTGACGATACGACGGTAAAAACGCATATCAGTCGTATCCGTAATCGTTTTGCAGAGTGGCAGGAGTTTTCAATCGTGACGATACGAGGGCTCGGCTATAAGGCAGAATATAAAAAAGAACACAGAGAGGAAGAATGAACGTGGCAGATATATGTGTAATTACAGGAGGCGGAAGCGGTATGGGACTTGCAGCCGCAAAATGCATGCCTAAGGATAAAGAAATCTTAGTAACAGGAAGAACACTGGCAAAATTAGAAAAAGCAGTTAAAGAATTAGAAGAGCAGGGGTATAAAGCATATGCAAAGACATGTGATACGTCTGATCGGGAACAGGTAAAAATACTTGCGGAATATGCGGCAAAGCTTGGAAATGTAAAAAATGTAATTAATGCAGCAGGTTTGTCGCCTTCTATGGCAGATCCTGAGCAATTGATACGCGTGAATGCATTAGGAACCGTTTATGTAAATCAGGAGTTTGCAAAGGTAATGCATGAGGGAAGTGTTATTGTTGATGTGTCGTCAAATTCAGCATATCTTCTACCAGGATTTTTAGCAAATAAGAGAACATTTGCCTTGGCAGAAACGGACGAAGCTATGTTTTTAAAAAAGATGCTTAAGTTGAGCAACATGATAAAAGATAAATACAAAGCATCAGGGTTAGCCTATGGATTGTCAAAAAAATTTGTTATATGGTATGCAGCGAAATGTGCATTTGCATATGGAGAAAGAAAAATACGAGTGGTTTCTGTGAGCCCAGGTTTGATTGCTACAGATATGGGAAATCTGGAAGTCAGCGAGGGAAAGAGCTTATTGACGACAGCTGCAGAGAAACGTATGGGGACACCAGAAGAATTAGGATATGTATTGGCAACGGTGGCAGATGAAAGAAACGGCTATTTGGCAGGGGTTGATATTCTCTGCGATGGTGGAAGCTATGTGGGGAAGGAGTTTTTAAAAGCGTAAATTTAAATAAAAAATTTAGGCTTGGCTATAAGGCAGAATATAACTCTTCTTTTCCTTCGGATAGTATGGTAGAATATAGCCATTACGGAAAAAACGAAGGATAGGAGTTATGGAAAAAAGAAACGCAAAAGCATTACTTCCGATAGCAGTGTTTGTCGGATTATACTTAGGGTTAGGAATACTGTATGAATACGTGCTCCACATTGAAATGGGATTTTATACGATACCGGTTGTCGTTATATTTTTAGTTGCATTGCTGGTTGCCTGCTTTCAAAATAAAGACCTCAAGTTGAATCAAAAACTGGAAATCATGGGAAAGGGAATAGGAGATCCCAACATTATTACCATGATTATCATATTTCTGCTTGCGGGAATTTTTGTGGGAATTGTAGGACGCTCATCAGCCAATAGTGTGGCATATTTTATTCTTTCACTGATTCCACCGCAGTTTGCAGTGGTTGTACTTTTTGCAGTAAGTTGTCTGGTATCGCTTGCGATGGGGACATCCGTTGGAACGATTACATTAATTGTGCCGATATCGATTGCAGTGGCAAGAGCATCGGGCTTTTCTCTTCCACTTTGCATTGCTTCTGTTATGAGTGGTGCTATGTTTGGGGATAACTTATCCTTTATCTCAGATACAACGATAGCGGCATGCAACGGTCAGGGATGTAAAATGACAGATAAATTCAAAGAGAATTTCTTTATAGCGGTTCCTGCGGCCATTGCAAGTGTTGTCATCATTATGTGTTTATCGGTAAAAAATTACAATGGTGGGTTTATCAGAGAAGAATATAACCTTGTGCAAACAATACCATATATCCTGGTACTCATTGGCGGTATCATGGGACTCAACGTTTTTCTTGTTTTGATTCTTGGTATTGTCAGTGGTTCGCTGATTATGACGGTCACAGGTATGGTTGCACCGACGGAGTTACTGGTTCGAATGGGCGAGGGCGCGTCCGGGATGTTTGAGACTAGTATGGTAGCGATATTGGTGGCTTCCATCTGCGCGCTGATCAAAGAATACGGTGGATTTGCAGCTTTGCTTTATTGGATTAAAAAAGTATTTAAAGGCAGACGAGGTGGTTTGCTTGGCATGGGACTTTTAGTAGGTCTGATGGATATTGCTACGGCAAATAATACCGTTGCAATTGTTATGGCAAATCCAATTGCGAAAGAGATGGCAAAAGACTATGACATCAGTAGTAGAAAAGCAGCGTCTATCTTGGATACATTCTCTTGTATCTTTCAGGGGATTATCCCTTATGGAGCGCAGATGCTGGTAGCAATTTCAGCAGCAGCAAGTCTCGGGGAAACCGTAAGCGCATTTGAAATACTTCCGATGCTATTTTATCCATATATGTTACTTCTTAGTTCTTTGGGATTTATTTACTTTAAGAAGTCGTGATAATAGAAAAATGCACAAAATAAGAGACTACATTTTGTGAGGTTTATACATATATATTCTTGCAGAATAAAAAATACATCACTATAATAACTGTTGGTAACGTTACTAACAGTTATTTTTTTATGGAAGAAGGAAAAAATGCGACTTTTAAAACAGTTTATGATTATATTAATGATTACTTTTCTAGGAGAAGGCTTAAAATATATCCTGCCTTTACCAATTCCGGCAAGTATTTATGGCATGGTGATTTTGTTCGTATGTTTGTTGACAGGAATGATCAAATTAGAGTCGGTGCATGATGCAGGAAAATTTTTGATTGAAATCATGCCGGTTATGTTTATTCCGGCAGGTGTGGGACTTATGGTGTCCTGGGGTGTGTTAAAACCTATGCTGTTGCCAGTCAGTATCATTACGATCGGGAGTCTGTTTACGGTAATAGCAACTACAGGATGGATTTCACAGTGGATCATTCGTAAAGGACAGAAGAGAGAGGAGAACGCAGATGAATAGTTTTTTTCAGGAATCGTTATTTGCGGGTGTTACGATCAGTTTGCTTGCCTACCTTGCAGGAACTCTTTTGAAAAAGAAGTTTAAGCTTGGATTTTTAAACCCATTATTGATCTCGATTGTTATTACCATTATAGTGCTTGTGGTATCCGGAGTAGATTACGATACATACAACGCCGGCGCACAGTACCTGAGTTGGTTTTTGACACCTGCAACCGTATGCCTTGCAATTCCGCTTTATGAACAGTGGGAGTTGCTGAAGCATCATTGGAGAGCGGTATTCCTTGGTATTCTTGCGGGCGTATTTACCAGTATGGGTACGGTATGTGTATTGGCATGGTTGATGGGATTGTCACATGAAGAATATGTTACGTTATTGCCAAAATCCATTACAACAGCGATAGGCATGGGATTATCGGAAGAACTTGGTGGATATGTAACGATTACAGTAGCGGTGATAGTTGTTACTGGTGTATTGGGAAATATTATGGGAGAAGTCATTTGTAAGATTTTCCGTATTACCGATCCAATCGCAAAAGGGCTTGCGTTTGGTGCATCGTCGCATGCGATTGGTACAGCAAAGGCAATGGAAATTGGAGAGATTGAAGGTGCAATGAGCAGCCTTGCAATCGCAGTTACAGGTCTGCTCACAGTCTTGTTTTCTTCTATTTTTGTGGGTCTTCTTTAGTATTTTTCTTATGCTTTTGGAAAAAATATGCCCCGATGGATGCTGTGATTAGAATGACGACAAAAGCAATGACAGCAATGTGATATTGGGCATTACTTAAGGCATGTCCACCTAAGACAGATAAAACGATGGCAGGAAGTCTGCCGACAAAACAGATAAATAACCAGTGAGAGACAGAGATATCTGTCAATCCAACAAAGTAGGAGAGTAAATCTTTTGGCGTTCCTGGAATCAGGAACAAAAGAAAGAGTATACTCTCCATTTTTTTGTTATCATTTAAAAAAGTTAATTTTTCTAATTCTTTTTCCTCTACAAAAAGATGTAAAAATTTGTGACCGAAACACCGTACAAGAAAAAAGACAACCATACTGCCGAGCGTGGTACCAATGGCACAAATCAGGCTGCCTTTTACAACGCCAAAGGCATATCCGGCAGCAATTTCAAAAGGTCCACCGGGAATGACGGCAGCAAATACCTGCAGAATTAACATACCTAGAAAGAGTAAGACGCCAAGGATTCCCTGTTCATTTACCCAGACTTGGAAAGCTCCGGGTTCAGATACAAAAGAAACGAGGGGTCTTCCCATATAATAGGTGATGACAAAAAATAATATAATTGCAAGTATGGTAAAGATACGTTGTATGTGTTTTCTCATGATGTCTCCAACAATATACAGATTATTTTACATTTTCTGCCACAATCTGATAAACGCTGATTTTAAACTGTTCTTCCTGCGTAATGCCAATGAAACGACAACCATAAAGTACGGAGTCATCATTTTTATTTGCACGGATTACCTCAATCAGTGTCTGAATGGTTTCTTTGTTGTCTAAAACGATTGTAGCATTATAATAAGTTCCCAGTTCAAACGGATAATCGGAACGGAATGCCATTCCCGTTGTGGAAATATCTGTGATATTGACTTCTACGGAAGAAGCCGGATGTTCTGGGTCAATGGATTTTAATTGGATGGTTACGTTGATATTGATTCTTTTTGCTTTTCTTCTTTCATTTTCCACAGTATGCGTAATCTCCTTATAATTCATTAAAAATGATGTTTATTGGGCGCGCATAAATTCACCGATTTTTTTGTCAGAACCTAGAATATGATTGGTTAGCCAGGTCAAAAGGAAGGCAATCAAATCCGTAAGATATTCCTGCTGGTTATCGTCCATGGCATCCAATTCAGACAAATCGATTTCGACAAGGCGCTCAACGAATGCGGTGTGCGCTCTTTTTTGCGCATCATAGGCAGGGTAATGAATCTCCTTCATAAGAGCTTCCTCGTCACCAAAATGAAATTCGGTGTATTCACGCAACTTTGCAAGCAGACGCATGATTTCGTCATATTTGTCGTGAAGTAGTTCTTCGTGAATCAGGTCGTTAACTTCACGGATAATATCAAATAACTGCTTGTGCTCGGTGTCAATCAGTTCAACACCGGTTTTGTATTTGTCAGTGAAAGCAAATGGATCTTCGGCAGTATCTTCGCACATTTTTCCAATCATCATATCACTGCTTAGAATGTGTCGGTACAGCCAGTGAATAAGATAAGTAAGAATCTCATTTAAAGAAGCATGCGCAGCTTCTGGTGAGGAAATGTCGACGACATAGGAATTCATTTTCTTTGTGAATGCGGCATGTTCCTTGCGCTGCATAGGAAGCTCCGGATCCTGAATACTTTCCATATAGGCTTCTTCATGCGCAAAGTGTGTTGCAGCATAATCCTTTAAATTGGTTAACAGACTATCGACAATCGGCGTAACATCTGCAGTAGTGTTGGCAAGGTTGATTGCTTCATTAATCATTTGGAACAAACGACGATGCTCGTTGTCGATTTCTTCAATGTGTATCATACAATCTTCTGTAAATTCATACATAGGTTTATCCTCCTTTTGTGGTTACTTTTATCATAGCATAGCACATTTGGAAAGCAAGAAAAAAAGAGAAAATGACGAAAAAATTTGTGATTTATCGGTTAGTCTAATCCTTGAACTAGGTGTGGTTTCATAGTATAATTTTGAATGATTAGAGTAGAGGCATAAGTAAGGAGGAAAATCATGGCTAATTGGAAAAATTTAGATACCCTCGCGTCTTTTGGTGATTTAGCAAAGGTTGAAAAAGTAAATTTAGTACAGGCAATGTCTGGAGAAAATGGAGCAAAACGTGTGAAGACATACAGCGTTCCTATGGCAGAAGGACTTGCATATAATTACGCAGCAAAGCAGGTGGATGATGATGTGATCGATGCACTTGTTACATTAGCAGAGGAAGCAGAATTATCAGAAAAATTCGCAGAATTATACAATGGCGCAGTCATCAATACCGGAGAGAACCGATTGGTACTACATCAGTTGACCAGAGGACAGCTTGGTGATAAGGTTGTGGCTGACGGCGTAGACAAGAGAGCATTTTATGTAGAGCAGCAGCAGCGCATTGCAGATTTTGCAAATAAAGTACATAGCGGTGAAATCACAAATGCCGCAGGCGAGAAATTTACAACCGTTGTACAGATTGGTATCGGTGGTAGTGATCTTGGTCCACGTGCGATGTATCTCGCATTGGAAAATTGGGCAAAAAAGAATGATACATTTAAGATGGAAGCAAAATTCATCAGCAATGTAGACCCAGATGATGCAGCAGCTGTACTTGCTTCTGTTGACGTAGCACATTCTATTTTTGTATTGGTTTCTAAATCAGGAACAACACTTGAGACATTAACAAACGAATCTTTTGTGAAAGATGCACTTGCTAAGGCAGGATTGGACGCATCCCGCCATATGATTGCAGTTACAAGCGAAACTTCTCCACTGGCAAAGAGTGATGATTATTTAGCTGCATTCTTTATGGATGATTATATTGGAGGCCGTTATTCTTCAACATCAGCCGTTGGCGGCGCGGTTCTTTCTTTGGCATTTGGACCAGAGGTATTTGCGGCATTCTTAGATGGTGCAGCAGCAGAAGATAAGCTTTCTGCAAACACAAACGTAAGAGAAAATCCGGCAATGTTAGATGCATTGATTGGTGTATATGAGAGAAATGTATTGGGTTATCCAGCAACAGCCGTTTTACCATATTCGCAAGCTTTGAGCCGCTTCCCAGCGCACTTGCAGCAGGCAGATATGGAATCCAATGGAAAATCTGTGAACCGTTTTGGAGAGCCGGTTGATTATGTGACAGGACCAGTACTCTTTGGCGAGCCGGGAACCAATGGACAGCACTCCTTCTATCAGTTACTTCATCAGGGAACTGACATTGTGCCATTGCAGTTTATTGGATTCAAGAATAGCCAGATTGGTACAGATGTTGTGATTCAGGATAGCACAAGCCAGCAGAAATTATGTGCTAATGTAGCAGCACAGATTGTTGCATTTGCATGTGGCAAGGCAGATGATAACCGTAACAAGAATTTCGAAGGTGGTCGTCCATCCAGCATCATTATTGGGGAACAGTTAAATCCACAGGCATTAGGTGCATTGCTTTCTCACTTTGAGAATAGAATTATGTTCCAGGGATTCTTGTGGAATGTAAACAGTTTTGATCAGGAAGGTGTGCAGCTTGGAAAAGTACTTGCGAAGAAAGTACTTGCACATGAAACAGATGGAGCATTAAAAGAATTTAGTGATTTATTGAACATTTAAATTCATAAAAAAATATGGTACTATAAGGCGACGAGGTTTTCGTTGCAAGTGATGGGCATCCTCGGCGACGAGGGTGCCTTTTTACGATAAAGGATAACAACAGATAAGAGGGCGATGCGATGAAATTAAAGGAACTGGAAATCGGACAAAGCGCAACCATTGTGCATGTTGGCGGAGAGGGCGCATTGCGCCAGCACTTTTTAGATATGGGAGTAATCCCAGGGGCGGAGATTACATTGATTAAATTCGCGCCTATGGGTGATCCTATGGAATTTCAAGTACATGGCTATGAGCTTACTTTGCGAATGGATGATGCGGCTAAAATTGCTGTGGAGCCGATTGCGGTAAGAGCGAGAAGCCATGAAGGAACAAGTGATATTAATAAGTCTGTACACCCGGGGCTTGGAGAAGAAGGAAAATATCATAGCAAAGGGGATGGAAATCCACTGCCGGAAACAGAAGAACTCACTTTTGCACTTGTTGGAAACCAGAATTGCGGTAAAACAACCTTGTTTAATCAATTGACAGGCTCAAATCAGCATATTGGTAATTTCCCAGGTGTGACGGTGGATCGAAAGGATGGTCCGATTCGTGGACAAAAAAATACGAGAGTGACGGATTTGCCGGGGATTTATTCTATGTCTCCATACAGTAGTGAGGAAATCGTATCACGTAATTTTGTATTGGATGAGCATCCGCGGGCAATTATAAATATAGTGGATGCAACGAATATTGAACGAAATCTGTATCTGACCATGCAGCTGTTGGAGATGGATATACCGGTTGTACTGGCTCTGAATATGATGGATGAAGTGACAGGAAATGGAGGTTCCATTGACGTCAACCATATGGAGCAGATGTTAGGTGTTCCTGTTGTGCCGATATCAGCGGCAAAGAATGAAGGTGTAGATGAGCTGGTACGTCATGCACTGCATATTGCAAAATATCAGGAAAAACCAGGACGACAGGACTTTTGTGATGAAAATGATTTTGGAGGAGCTGTTCATCGCTGTATTCATGCTATTTGCCATTTGATTGAGGATCATGCAAAAAATGCACAGATTCCGGTTCGTTTTGCAGCATCGAAAATGATCGAGGGTGACGACTTGATTATGGAACGGCTGCGACTGGATAAAAACGAAAAAGAGGCCATTGAGCATCTGATTATTCAGATGGAAAAAGAACGAGGCATTGACCGCAGTGCGGCCATTGCAGATATGCGTTTCAATTTTATTGAAAAAGTATGTGAGCAGACGGTAGTAAAGCCAAGAGAGAGCAAAGAACGTGTACGAAGCCAGAAGATAGATCGTATTCTGACCGGTAAATATACAGCCATTCCATGTTTCTTTGGTATCATGCTTCTTGTGTTTTATTTGACGTTTAATGTAATCGGTGCAGGATTGCAGAGCCTTTTAGAAATGGGCATCACACAACTGACAAATCTGACAGAACAGGCAATGATTTCGGCAAACGTCAATAGTGTCTTGCGTGGACTTGTGATTGATGGTATTTTTGCAGGTGTTGGTAGTGTGCTTAGCTTTCTGCCGATCATAGTTACTTTGTTTTTCTTCTTGTCCTTGATGGAAGACAGTGGTTATATTGCTCGAGTCGCTTTTGTGATGGATAAGCTGTTGCGAAGAATTGGTCTGTCCGGACGAAGCATTGTGCCGATGCTGATAGGCTTTGGTTGTACGGTTCCAGCCTTGATGTCAACACGTACACTTCCGAGTGAACGCGACCGAAAGATGACGATCCTTTTGACACCATTTATGAGTTGTTCTGCAAAATTACCAATTTATTCGTTTTTGGTAAGTGCCTTTTTCCCAGGGCATGGAGCGTGGATTATGATGGGACTCTACCTGCTTGGTATCGTGGTAGGAATTCTGGTTGCACTGATGTATCGCAAAACGTTATTTAAAGGGGATGCGGTACCATTTGTTATGGAACTGCCAAATTATCGTTTCCCGGGGGCAAAAAATGTATTGCAGCTTTTATGGGAAAAATCAAAGGATTTCATTCAAAGAGCGTTTACGGTTATTTTTCTTGCGACCATTTGTATCTGGTTCTTGCGCAGCTTTGACATACATTTTAATTTGATACAGGATTCTAAGGATAGTATTTTGGCAATGATTGCCGGCATCTTTGTGCCACTATTCAAACCACTTGGTCTGGGCGATTGGAGAATATGTGTTGCACTCATCAGTGGCTTTATGGCAAAGGAAAGCGTGGTATCTACATTAGAAATTCTCTTTAGCGGTTCGATACAGCAGTTGATGACACCGCTGGCCGCTATGTGTCTGTTGGTATTTAGTTTGCTTTATACACCATGCATTGCGGCGATTACGTCGATTCGTAGAGAATTGGGACACAAATGGGCATGGGGCGTTGTTATCTGGCAATGTGTGCTTGCCTGGATTGCAGCATTTATCGTGCATATGGTTGGTGGAATGATCCTAGGTTAATGGAACTGAGGAGTTTAAATAGGAAAAAGATGAATCTTGATGTTTTGATAGAAATCATGAATTTAATCGGTGATGTAGCGTTTGCTGTCTCCGGTGCAATGACAGCCATAGAGAAGAAAATGGACATTTTTGGTGTGTGCATGCTTGGTATTGTTACGACTGTTGGCGGAGGAATGACAAGAGATGTGCTCCTTGGTATTGTTCCTCCGGTGGCTCTGCGAAATCCGCTCGATATTGGTGTGGCAACGCTGGTATCATGTATTGTTTTTGTCTGGGTTGCAAGAAAAAAGCATCGCAATCAGAACCAGAATCCAATTACCACCAATATGCTGAACGTATCTGATGCGATTGGTCTTGGTATTTTTACCGTTATTGGTATTAATGTGGCACAGGGGCAGTTAAAGGATGCAGATGCATTCATCATGATTGTTGTAGGCGTGATTACCGGTGTTGGCGGTGGTGTGTTGCGCGACGTTTTCAGTGGATCAATCCCATATATTTTTAAAAAGCATGTCTATGCGCTGGCATCTGCCGTTGGAGCGATTGCATATGTCGTATTAGACGATTTTGTTGGTGTCGTGTGGGCTACACTTTTATGTGCTGTTCTTGTGATTGTGATTCGTCTACTGGCGACTTATTATCGATGGAATCTACCTAGAATACAAGAAATGGAAGAAGATATCGGTAGTCATACAGAGCCTTAGAAGAATGTAATCAGAACATAGAAAAAGGTACAGCAAGAGGTAATAGCAGATGAAAATCGAATTGGCACAAACAGTAAGAGCTTATGAAAAAAAGAATCTTTCAAAAGATATCGTAGCGGGATTGATCATCATGGCAGTTTCCATTCCGATATCTATGGGATATGCGCAAATTGCGGGACTGCCGGCAGTCTATGGATTGTATGGGTCGGTTTTCCCGATTTTGCTTTTTTCGCTCTTTTCGACATCTCCACAATTTGTTTTTGGTGTAGATGCGGCGCCGGCGGCACTGGTCGGGTCTGCATTGCTTGGTTTGGGCATTGAGGCAGGTTCGCAGGAAGCCATGCAGGTAGTACCGGCGATAACCTTTTTTGTTGCACTTTGGCTATTGGCATTTTCATTGCTTCGGGCTGGAAAGCTGGTTAATTATATTTCAGCACCGGTAATGGGTGGTTTTATTACAGGTATTTGTACGACGATTATTTTGATGCAGCTGCCGAAATTGTTTGGGGGCTCAGCGGGAACGGGAGAGTTGCCGGAATTGCTCCTGCATTTGTGGGAAGCACTGCCGGATGCAAATCTTGCATCTCTTGGTATAGGTGTGGCTGCACTAATCATTTTATTGGTGGCAAAAAAAGTTATGCCCAAATTTCCGGTGGCGGTTGTCTTGATGGTTGCAGGGGCATTTCTTTTCAAAAATACACAAATGCAGCAGTGGGGAATTGCCACGTTATCGGCTGTGGAACCGGGGCTTCCGCGTTGGAGTGTGCCACATTTTTCGGCGATACCTTTTGTTGATGTGATGACAATCAGTCTTTCGGTAGCAGTTGTTATTATGGCAGAAACACTTCTGGCAGAAAATAGTTTTGCACAGAAGAATGGATATCGTATTGATGATAATCGGGAAATTCTGGCTTTTTCCATGGGAAATTTTGTTGCAGCGTTTACGGGGTGCTGCCCGATGAACGGATCTGTTTCACGAACGGCTATGGGAGAACAATATCAGGCGAAAACACAATTGTCCGGTCTGATTGCAGGCGTGTCTATGATGGTTCTTCTTGTATGTGGAACTGGGTTCATCGGATATCTTCCAGTTCCGATTTTAACGGCTATTGTGATATCGGCACTTTTGGGAGCAACAGAGTTCGATCTGGCGAAAAGGCTCTGGAAAGTCAGTCGTACAGAATTTTTTATCTTTGTAGGGGCGTTTGTTGGTGTACTTTTGCTTGGAACCATCAATGGCGTATTGATTGGGATTATTTTATCTTTTTCTGAAATGATTATTCGTACGGCGAAACCGGCGCGATGTTTCTTGGGGATACAGCCTGGGCATAAACATTTTCGAGATTTAAAGGAAAGTGACCAGATTCATGCCGTTTCCGGTGTACTGATTTATCGCTTTAGCAGCAATTTGTTTTTTGCAAATATAGTGGTGTTAGAACAGGATATTATGGAGCATATTACTCCGGAAACAACGACAGTGATTTTGGATGCGAGTGGCATCGGCAGCATAGACATTACAGCCGCAGATCGTCTGGGAGCGCTTTATCATAATTTGCAGGATAAAGGGATTCGTTTTTACATGACGGAGCATATTGCAGGTGTCAATGAACAACTGCGAAAACTGGGGCTCGGATATATGATTGAAGAAGGTGCAGTTCGGCGAACCATACATATTGCATTAAAAGATAGAGGGTTCAAACGTCCATATCCATTGGAGGGTGGTATTGATAATGTGGAACGGAGTGCATCGCGTAAGCGTGCGGATAACCGGGTACAGGAATTTGTCTGGGCTTTTGGAAAAGAGAGCGAAGAACAGATGGAAAAACAGATAACACTACAGATAGAACAGCTTCGGAAAACAGGCGATGTGGAGGAGTTGCTGCATGGCAGATGGAGTCACATGGAGGCTTTAGACGAAGATGAATGGTTAGAACATTTGGAGGAGCATCTGAAGGAGATTGTAAATATTTCCGGTAAGGACGAGGAAACAATGGCGGCAAGATTAGAAGCACATCGACAGGAAGTGCATGATCGTATCGCTTTAGAACATCCGGAACTGGCGGAAAAATTTAGGGAACGCCGTCATATACTAGATGACCATTTAAAAGAAAAACGACCGGAAGTCTACGATCTGGTAGTTA
Source organism: uncultured Pseudobutyrivibrio sp. (assembly GCA_900546435.1). Classification (GTDB taxonomy): domain Bacteria; phylum Bacillota; class Clostridia; order Lachnospirales; family Lachnospiraceae; genus Pararoseburia. The sequence goes on from URCQ01000008.1 coordinate 17,315, forward strand.
AAATGCGCGAAAAAAGAAAAGAGTAGGAACAAGCTGTTCCTACTCTTTTCTTAATTTCTCTTTCTCTTTATCCACCTGCTTTGCAAAATATACCAATTCATCGGATACATGGATAATGCGTTCTGTTTCGTGCTCGTTGGCAAGTGCAATTTCGCGGAAATGCTTCATGTTTTGTCCGGTGATCTCGGCATTGTTGGCATTCTCTTCTGCGCTGGCTGCGAGGTGGTGTATGCTATCTTCAATGCGATCTTTGTGCTCAGCTAATTCTGTAATCTCAGTATCGATATCTGAGATAGATTGTGCTACCAAGGTAATCTCGGAATTTAGTTCTCCAAAAATAGCATTTGTTTCGTTGATCTTTTTACTCTGTTTGGCAAAGGAATCTGTCACCTTCTCGGTGATTTCAACACTGACATCAGCATTGTTTAATAGTTCGTTGACAATGGTGTTGATTTGTTCTGTTGAACTCTTAGATTGATCAGCAAGTGCGCGGATTTCATCGGCAACGACAGCAAATCCCTTACCGGCTTCTCCGGCTCTTGCAGCTTCAATACTGGCATTTAGTGCAAGCAGGTTGGTCTGTGCGGAAATGTCAGCAATCAATTCTGTAGCGGTACGAATCTGTTGCGTAGACTGGTTGGTCAGCTCTGTCTGCTGGCGAACCTGCTCGATTGCCTGTCCACTTTCTTCACTGTGAACGATTAATTCCTGAATGATTTTTTCTGCAGATGCATTACATGCACGTACTTTTTCTGCAGATGCATTAAGTGCGTTAACATTGGAAACAATCTTATCAATGGCATCGGCGATCGCTGCGATTTTGGTTGTCATATCTAAAGTGCTGTCAGCTTGTGTATTGGTGTTGTCAATGATAGAAGTAACGGCTGTCTCAGTATCTGCCATGGCATCTGACATTTCTCCGGAGATGTGTTTAAAGCTCTCGGAGACAGCGGCAAGTTCTTGTGTGGCAGAGGTGATTTGTGTTACGATAGTGGCAAGACCGAGGGTATTGCTTTGGATGGTGCGGATGGCCTCGCCAAGAGCATCATCGCGCTGCGCGAACTTTTCAAATTTCTCTTTTTGCTTCTCGGATTCAGCAGGTGCATCTTGACCGCGTATGGCGGATAAAAACGGACGCAAAAGGGATAGGATAAAGGAAATCAAAAGTGCCATGACTGCAGTGATGCCAGCAATTTGCAGAATCATTGCAACCAATGTATTAAGGATTCCATGGGATAACAATTCGAATAAAATAATTTCGAATATGAATAGGAGAGCCAAAAGGCATATCAATGGTTTTAGTAGTTTTGAAATAATATTTTTTTTGTTGTCCATAAGTGCTCCTTTGTGGTGAAAATATCTATTATTTATAGTTCTTTTTATTATAACGTGAAAAAACACGTAATTCAACGGATTTGTAATTATCGACAGATGTGTAAAAGGAGGTCGCAGAGCATGAGAAAAAGACAAAAAACAGTATGGATTACAGGCGCTAGTTCCGGCATAGGTCTGGCATTTGCACAGGCATATGCGAAGAAGGGATACCGTCTGATTCTGACGGCGCGAAGACGAGGGCGCTTAGAAAAAATAGCAGCAAATTTAGGCGTTTCCTGTCGGATTGAGACGGCAGATTTGTCAAAAGACGAGGAATGTTATCGCGTATGTAATTTGCTGAAAGAAGAAACGATAGATATTTTTATCAATAATGCAGGTTTTGGAACCTGTGGAGAATTTGCTGAGACCGACATGACAAAAGAAATTGATATGATTCATGTGAATGTAGAAGCAATGCATATTTTGTGTAAAGAAGTTTTGCGTCATATGCGTGCAAAGGGGCATGGAACAATTCTCAATGTGGCGTCTTCAGCAGGGCTTTTGCCAGGAGGTCCTTATATGGCGACATATTATGCGACGAAAGCTTACGTTGTTAGTTTGACAAAAAGCATTGCCCAGGAACAGCGGGAAAAGAAGAGTGGTGTCTATGTCTGTGCGCTTTGTCCGGGACCGGTGGATACAGAATTTAATGATCGTGCGAATGTTGTTTTTGCGTTGCCGGGGATCACAGCAAAACAGTGTGTGGCAGAAGCATTGCGCGGTATGTTGCTGCGCCGTACAATTATCGTGCCTGTATTTTGGATTCGTATAGGCGCAGTGTTGCAGCGGCTGGTACCTGACTTTATTATGCTGCCACTAGTGGCAAGACGACAGAAAGAAAAGATGGGAAAATAATAGAAGAGGTAGAATCATGGACGAAAGTAAGAAACAAAAGATTCAGACATCAGAAACATTCCTTTTAAGTGCAATTTTGGCAATCTCCGGAGGGTTTCAGGATGCCTACACATATAATGTACGAGAGGAAGTATTTTCAAATGCCCAGACGGGAAACGTGGTTTTGATGAGCCAGCATTTCTTGATGGGGGATTGGCGCAGTGCATTGCATTATCTGTTTCCGATTTTAGCATTTGCATTTGGGGTATTGGTTGCAGAACAGATTGGTCATAAATATAAATATGCAAAGAAGATTCATTGGCGCCAGATTATCGTTGTGATGGAAATGATTCTTTTATTTGTTGTTGGCTTTATTCCAGCAAAGTACAATATGATTGCAACGATGCTCGTATCGTTTTCCTGTTCAATGCAGGTGCAGACATTTCGTAAGGTCAATGGATACGGTTATGCCAGTACCATGTGTATCGGAAATTTGCGCAGCGGAACAGAAAGCCTATCCGTATATTTGCGGGAACATCATAAGGGTGCACTCAAAAAAGCAATGCACTATTATGGAATTATTGTTATCTTTGCACTTGGTGCAGGAATTGGTGGTATCTGCTCGCTGCATTGGGGGATGAAAGCAATCTGGGTATCCAGTGTTCTGTTATTATTAACATTTTTTATGATGGTAGAAGAACATCGATAAAAAACATATGGGAGGAGGATGTCTATGGCAGAAAATAGAACGTATATTGCAATTGATTTGAAATCCTTCTTCGCATCGGTTGAGTGTAAGGAAAGGAAGCTGGACCCGTTAAAAACAAATCTGGTTGTGGCGGATGCAGCACGTACAGAAAAGACCATTTGCCTGGCTGTGACACCTTCACTGAAAGCGTATGGGATTCCCGGTCGTGCGCGTCTGTTTGAAGTCGTACAGCGTGTGCGTGAAGAGAACCAAAAGCGTGCGGCAGCAGCACCGGGCCATCGTTTGGAAGGCACTTCCTATGATGATGACGCATTAAAAAATAATCCATCCCTTGCTATTGATTATGTGATTGCACCACCACGTATGGCTCTTTATATGGAATATAGTACAAAAATCTACAATATTTACCTTAAGTATGTGGCGCCAGAGGATATACATGTTTATTCCATAGATGAAGTTATGATGGATGTGACATCGTATTTGCGGACATATGGAATGAGCGCGAGAGAATTAGCACGCACAATGATACAGGATGTGCTGGCAGAGACGAACATTACAGCAACAGCCGGAATCGGTACAAACCTTTATCTGTGTAAAATTGCAATGGATATCGTGGCAAAACATGTGGAGCCGGATGACGATGGCGTGCGTATTGCACAATTGGATGAGATGCAGTATCGGAAGCTATTGTGGAATCACCGTCCGCTTACGGATTTTTGGCGTGTAGGTGCAGGTTATGCACGAAAACTGGAAGAAAACGGCATGTATACGATGGGCGATGTGGCGCGTTGTTCGATGGGAAAGGAAGATTCTTTTTATAACGAGGATTTGCTATATCGTTTGTTTGGTGTGAATGCAGAGTTGCTGATTGATCATGCGTGGGGATATGAACCGTGTACGATGGAGATGATTAAGGCGTATCGTCCAATGACAAGCAGTCTATGTTCAGGACAAGTGTTACAGTGCCCGTATGATTTTGAAAAAACAAGGTTGGTTGTACAGGAGATGGTGGATTTGCAGGTGCTCGATCTGGTGGATAAAGGATTGATGACAGATCAGGTAGTTCTTACCATTGGTTATGATATTGAAAACCTGACGGATCCGAAGCGACGAAAAGCATATCATGGAGAAGTGACAATCGATCGGTATGGGCGGGCAGTTCCGAAGCATGCACATGGAACCATAAATTTAAAGGGACATACATCTTCTACAATCGAAATTACTGAGAAAGTCATGGAATTGTATGATCGTATTGTAGATCCGACACTCCTAGTGCGCAGGATCAATATGACGGTGAATCATCTTGAGGTAGAGAGTGCTGTGGTACAAAAAGAGGAATATGAGCAGCTGGATCTTTTTACGGATTATGCACAGAAGGAAGAAAAAGACCGGGAAGAACGCCAGATGCGGGAGCGTGAAAAGAATATGCAGCATGCGATGATTGATATTAAGAAAAAATACGGAAAAAATGCAATCATAAAAGGTATGAATCTACAGGAAGGGGCAACAGCATGCGACCGTAACCGGCAGATTGGTGGACATAAAGCGTAAAGAAATCAATATTTGAGAGGAAGACGTCATGAAACAGAAAAAGAAGGACGATTATAGTGATATTATTTCGTTAGAGCATCCCGTATCCAAAAAGCATGCACATATGTCTTTGTATGATCGGGCGGCGCAATTTTCTCCGTTTTCAGCGTTGACCGGTCATGAGGCGGCAATTGCAGAGACCGGGCGTCTCACCCAGGAAAAAATGGAATTGGATGAAGACACAAAAGAACAGCTGGATGAGAAAATACAGACCTTACTGCGACAGCAGGATATGGGGGAACGTATCTGTGTGAAAGTAAGTTATTTTGTTCCAGATGCGTTAAAAGAAGGCGGGGCATATCAAACATACCGTGGCTACGTAAAGCGATTGGATGGTTATCACCGGAAATTGATTTTTGAAGATGCATTAGAGATAAAGCTTGATGCCATTTGTGATATTTCCATGGCAGAAACAGAGACAGATTTTTGATGTAAAACATGTAAAATACGGCAATCCACCTCTTGCAAGAAGAGGAATGGTGCTATACTATATAAAAATGAAAAACTACCTGTAAAGATAGCAAGAAAGAAGGAAAAGATTATGAGTAAGATGAAAGAATTACAGGATGCAATGATTGCAGCGATGAAGGCAAAGGATAAGTTTCGAAAAGATGCAATTTCGGTGTTGGTATCAGCTGCAAAAAAGAGTGGTATTGATGCAGGATGTCGTGAAGACATACCGGATGATATGGTAAATGCAGCAATTCTCAAAGAATTAAAATCCTGCAAGGAGCAGATTGATACCTGCCCGGCAGCCAGAGAGGATTTGCTGGAAGAATATAAAAAACGTTATGAAATCATGAGTGAGTTTGCACCAAAACAGATGGACGCAGAAGAAGTGAAGGCATATTTACAGGAAAAATTCGCTGACGTGATTGCAACGGGAAATAAAGGGCAGATCATGAAAGCCGTGATGGCGGATCTGAAAGGCAAAGCCGATGGTAAAGTCATCAATGGTGTAGTCGCAGAATTGATGCAATAGACAAAAGCCTGCTCCGATGGGGTGGGCTTTATGATTTTATGAGGAGAGAAATAGATTATGAACATCTTTGAAGTGGTAGGACCCGTTATGGTAGGTCCGTCAAGTTCGCACACGGCGGGGGCTGTAAAAATAGGATATATTGCTGGAAAGCTTTTGGGCGAGCCATTAAAACGTGCGCAGATTAATCTTTACGGTTCCTTTCTTGCCACCGGAGAAGGACATGGTACAAAAAAAGCGCTTGTGGCAGGTCTTTTGGGGATGCAGACGGATGATATTCGTATTCCGCAGGCATACGAACTTGCCCGGCAGCAGGGAATCGAGATTTGTTTTGGTACAGCTGTTTTAAAAGATGCACATCCAAATTCAGCACAGCTGATTTTATATGGGGAGTCTGGCAGAAAACTGGAAATCGTAGGACAATCTATTGGAGGAAGCCGTATTAACATTGCTTCTGTGGATGGCATAGAAACGAATTTTTCTGGGGATTATCCGACACTTGTTGTTCATAATCAGGATCAGCCGGGTCATGTTTCCAAGGTGACTTCGACTTTATCAAAACATGGGGTCAATATTGCCTGTATGCAGTTGTATCGTTCGAAACGTGGTGGGGAAGCCGTGATGGTTGTGGAATGTGATCAGGAGATTCCACAGGAAGTCGTTGATGAGCTGCGTGCATCCATTGGTATTTATAAAGTGACGTATCTTGGCATGATTGGAAAGGGAGTATAATGTATCATTCAATTTCAGATATTATAAAGCAGAGTGAACAAGAAAAGATTGCATTTTGGGAAGTGGTTTTACGTGCAGACATGGAAGAGCGTGGGGTGTCCTATGAGGATTCTTTTGAGACGATGCGTCATATGTATCGGGCTATGCGTGATGCAGACGCAGGATATGATCCGAAGGCTCGTTCCGCATCTGGCATGGCAGGTGGTGCAGGAGAAATGCTGCACATTTATAATGAAAGCGGTAAAAATATTTGTGGCGATTTTGTTGGTGAAGTTATGGAAAAGGCGATTAAGATGGGAGAGTCCAACGCATGCATGCACCGTATTGTAGCAGCACCTACAGCGGGGTCGTGCGGCGTGATTCCGGCCGTCTTTTTGGTGGCAGAAAAACGATTGCAGCTAAGTGAAGATGTTATGATACAGGCTATGTTTATTACGGCGGGTATTGGTGCGGTTATTGCAGAGAATGCTTCGGTTGCAGGCGCATCTGGCGGTTGTCAGGCGGAAATTGGTTCTGCCAGTGCAATGGCGGCGGCGGGTCTTGCATATTTACAAGGTGGCAATGCAAGACAAATTGCGGATGCGGCAGCATTTGCGCTTAAAAATATGTTGGGACTTGCCTGTGATCCGGTGGGCGGTCTTGTCGAAGTACCATGTATCAAGCGAAACGTAGCAGGTGCGGTCAATGCACTGACTTCTGCACAGCTCGCAATGGCCGGGATTCAAAGTGTGATTCCGGCAGATGAAGTCATTGATGCCATGCGACGAATTGGTAACGATATGCCATCTTCGATTAAAGAAACCAGTCTTGGTGGTCTTGCTGTTTCACCGACTGCACTTGTACTTACAGGTCAACAGAAGTAGCAATGGATTATTTATCCAACATTTTTTTGTATTCGCGTGGACTGACGCCAACGTGTCGTTTGAAAAGTTTCGAAAAATAACCGAAATCAGGAATGCCGACAGCTTCAGCCACTTCAGCAACACTCATATTTGTGGTATTAAAGTAGCGTAAAGACGTCTGGATGCGCTGCTTTCCAATATAAGAAGTCAGCGTTTCGCCGACTTCTTTTTTAAATGCATTTGACAGATAAGATGGATTTTTGTCAAATTCTTCGGCGAGGATGGATAGCGTTAACTCTGAGGATAAATGCTGGTCAATGTAATTGACAACATTTCGAATCAGATAAGAGTATTTTTCATAAGTATAGTTCTTGGCAAGCATAGAGTATTTTCGGACGATATCAAATGGCAAGTGTGCAAACTCTCTTTGGCTGTTCGCATCTTTTATGCGGAGACCGAAAGCTTCTGCCTGCTGGTATACATAAATCGGATGTACGGCGGTCTCAAACATGCGGGAAGCGAGAAAAACATTCAAGGCAGATATGTTGCGTCTTACTTCTTTTACAGGAAGAGTCTGGAAGGAAGCAGAATAATCCATAGCCTTTTTCATGGAATCGATGGCCTGGGCAGTGTTTCCGGCTGTCATTGCCCGGCAACAATGTTCTAGTCTGGAAATCAGCTCTGCGATGTAATCGGATGAAAACTTTTGGAAGCGCTCTTCGTTCGGAGAGGTATTGTGAGGCTCTGTTTTATAATTTACATACTCAATGCTGCATGTTTTGAACGCTGGAATAAAAAAACCAATAAAATGCTGCAGCATCAGTGTGAGTTCATCAATGTCTACGATAGGAAGAGAGTAATAAAAGTGTGACAAGACAGAGCTGTATTTCGGATCAATGTGATTATCACGCATGAGCCGGTTGATCGTTACCTGATTGATTGGTTCGGACAAAAAAGGCATAATACCAAGAATATCCGGGGCAGCGTCCGTGGTCAGACTGACAATTACATTGTAAAAACCAAGGGAACTCTGCAGTACAATGATTTGATAAGGCGAGCTACCAGACAAAGAAAAAAGTGGGCTGTTGGTTTTGTAATCGCCCCAGACCATGCGCCTAAGTCCCATATCCATTTTTTCAAAATCCTGATAGGGAGCATGCATCAGATAAGAATCTATTTTAAATGTATCGGACAAAGTTTGCTGAAGCAAAGGGAAAAAATCATCGGTATTCATGTTTTCGAATGTCATAATAGAACTCCTTTCCTGGTAGGGTTTTCTTTTTATCTGTAAAATATTTGTCATAATCATATTTCATGTAAAAATTTTACCAAAATAGCAAAACTAAGACAAGAGCAAAATCTGTTGCATTGTTATACTGAGTGCATCAATGAAAATGACGGAAAGAGTGACAGGCTCTTTTTATGAACAAGAAGGAGGGAAAAAATGGCAACAAAGAACATTAACGCATCTTGGCAGTTTACAAAAGATGCCATCACTGTTGCAGAAGGATCTTCTGTATTAACACAGGGCAACTGGGAGACACTTGATTTGCCTCATACATGGAATGGTGAGGATGGACAGGATGGTGGAAATGATTACCACCGCGGTACATGTTACTATGTAAAGAATATGAAGCGTGAGGAGTTTGGCAGCGAACCAATCACTTATATTGAATTTAACGGAGCGAACTCTAGTGCATGGCTTTATGTTAACGGAAAAGAAGCTGGACATCATGATGGTGGATACTCTACATGGAGAGTGAATGTAACAGATCTTTTGTCTGATGACAATGAAATTGTAGTTGCAGTAGATAATGCACCAAACGATCATGTATATCCACAGATGGCAGACTTTACATTCTATGGCGGTCTGTATCGTGATGTCAATGTGATTTCTGTACCGGAAACACATTTTGATCTGGATTATTATGGAACACATGGCATTGCAGTAACACCTACCGTAGAAGGTAAAAATGCAAGTGTTGAAGTAGAAGTATTTGTTACAGATGCAGCAGAGGAAGATGCTTTAGAATATGTCATCAAAGATGGTGATGAAGTTATTGCTACAAAGAGCGTTTCTGCAAATGAGACAAAGGTTACATTCGAGATTGAAAATGTTCATCTTTGGAATGGACGCAAAGATCCACATCTTTACACAGCAGAAGCTACTTTAAAAAGAAACGATACTGTTTTAGATGAGAGAAGCACACGTTTTGGATGCAGAACATTTGCAATTGATCCGGAAAAAGGATTTTTCTTAAATGGAGAGCACTACCCACTTCGCGGTGTATCCCGTCATCAGGATAGACCACATATTGGAAATGCTTTGACACACAAAGAACATAAAGAGGATATCGACCTTATCCTTGAAATGGGTGCAAACACCATTCGTCTTGCACATTATCAGCATGATCAGTACTTCTATGATTTATGTGACGAAGTTGGTCTTGTAATCTGGGCAGAGATTCCATATATCTCTAAACATTTACCAAATGGACGTGAAAATACCATTTCACAGATGAAAGAACTGATTACACAGAATTACAATCATCCATGTATCGTTGTCTGGGGACTTTCAAACGAAATCACTATGGGTGGAGCAGAAGATGCTGATTTGATTGAAAACCACAACATCTTAAATGATTTGTGTCATCAGATGGATCCAACAAGACTTACGACAATGGCTGTTGTTTCTATGTGCAGTATTGATGCAAAATATGTACAGATTCCGGATGTGATTTCATACAACCACTATTATGGATGGTACGGCGGAACAACGGATATGAACGGAGAGTTCATGGATGACTTCCACAAGAAATATCCAAACATTCCAATTGGTATGAGTGAGTATGGATGTGAAGCTTTAAACTGGCATACATCAAATCCTGTTCAGGGTGATTATACTGAGGAATACCAGGCATACTATCATGAAGAACTGATTAAGCAGCTCTATACAAGAGATTTTATCTGGGCTACACATGTATGGAATATGTACGACTTCGCCGCTGATGCAAGAGCAGAAGGTGGAGAGAATGGTATGAACCATAAGGGCTTGGTTACATTTGATAGAAAATACAAGAAAGATGCTTTCTATGCATATAAGGCATGGTTATCCGATGATCCATTCGTGCATATCTGTGGTAAGCGCTATGTAGACCGTGTAGAAGATACAACAAAGGTTACGGTATACTCTAATCAGCCAGAAGTAGAACTGTTTGTAAATGGTGAAAGCCTTGGTAAGCAGACGAGTGATGTGCATTTCTTCTACTTTGATGTACCAAATGCAGGCGAAAGTACACTTGTTGCAAAAGCAGGTGATTGCAGTGATGAAAGCAAGATTCGCAAGGTAGATACCTTCAATGAAGAGTATCGTTTGAAGGAAGAAGGCGAAGTCCTTAACTGGTTCGATATTGATATGCCAGAAGGATACTTCAACATCAATGATCAGATTGGTGATATCATGAAGACAATCAAAGGTAAGATGTTCATCGGTGAATTGATGCTTAAGATTATGAAAGACGCTGATGGTGGCGCAGCAGGAGCAGCAGCTGGTGTTGATCGCGAAGGCATGATGAAGATGCTTGGTGGTTTCTCTGTTAAGCGTATGCTCAACCTTATGGGAACTGCAGGTGGCGGCAAGCAGTTTACAAAAGAAGAACTTCTTGAGCTGAACAGAAAGCTCAATAAGATTAAGAGAAAAGACAAATAATAGATAGTGTTTTTAGGAGGAGTTTATTATGAGTAAAACACAAGAAGTAAGACCTTTTGGCTTACGAGACAAAATCGGCTACATGTGTGGCGATTTGGCAAATGATTTCTCATTTATCTTTGCAAGTACTTATGTAATGGTATTTTACACAAAGGTTATGGGTATTTCAGCAGGTATGGTAGGAACGATGTTCCTGATTGCAAGATGTCTGGATGCATTTACAGATATCGGAATGGGACGTATTGTTGATAATTCAAAGCCTACAAAGAACGGACGTATTCGTCCATGGATTCTTCGTATGTGTGCTTTCGTAGCATTGGCATCCTTCATGATGTATCAGTCCTTCCTGGTTGATGCTTCTTACGGTGCTAAAGTAGCGTATATGTTTATCACATATATCCTTTGGGGATCTATCTTCTATACATCCATCAATATCCCTTATGGATCTATGGCATCTGTTATTTCAGCAGAGCCTAAGGACAGAAGTTCTCTTTCTGTATTCCGTTCTATGGGTGGAGGTGTTGCCGGTATCATGATTGGTATTATGGCACCAATGCTTGTATATCATACCGATGCGCAGGGTAATCAGGTTGTATCTGCAGCAAGCATTTCTAAGGTTGCAGGTGTATTCTCTGTCATCGCTATTATTTGTTACTTACTTTGCTATACACTCACAACAGAGCGTGTTGAGTATGTGCCAAAGCCAGCAAGCGAAAAGAAGTCAACGGCACAGACATTAAAGACTTTGATTACAAGCAGATCTTTGTTAGGGCTTGTACTTTCTGCTGTATTACTTCTGTTGGCATCTCTTATGTCACAGGGTATTAACACATACTTATTTGCTGATTACTTTAAGAACACAAAGGCATTGTCCGTATTTGCATTGTTGATGCTTCCATGTATGATCGTACTTGCAGGTATTTCTACAAAGCTTGCTACAAAATTTGGTAAGAGAGAATGTAGTATGGTTGGTATGTTCATATCTGGTATTCTCTATTTCATCATTGGATGCTTACACATCAAGAATGTATGGGCATTCGTAGGAATGATATTCTTAGCAATGCTTGGTATGTACTTCTTCCAGATGCAGTGTTGGGCACTTGTTACAGACGTTATCGATGATATGGAAGTAAAGACAGGAAATCGTGACGATGGTACTATTTATGGTATCTACTCATTCTCAAGAAAGATTGGACAGGCAATCGCCGGTGGTCTTTCCGGATGGGCACTTGGATGGATTGGATACGATGAACTTGCAGCAGGACAGACAGAGGCAGTTGCAAATGGTATTTACAATTTGTCTACTTTCTTCCCTGCAGTGATCTATATTCTTTGCGGATTAGTACTTATGTTCATTTTCCCTCTGAATAAAGCAAGAGTAGATGCAAACGTTGCAGAACTTAAGAGCAGAAGAGAATCAGCAAACTAGTTTGTAAAAAATGATTCATGAATTGGACTCCGTGCACCTTTGGGTGTGCGGAGTTTTTTGCTTTGGTAAAATATTTGTGAAAACATAGAAAAAACATGGATTTTAAACCGCGTCTGTGTATAATAAGAGATAAGGGTTAGCTATCACTATTTATGAGGGAATAGGTTGTTGGATACAAACTAAGGGGGAAAAAAGGATGACAGAAAAACAGACATACCGCTTTGCAGATGGGAATCAACAGACGGAGCGGGTGAATCGCTTTGAATTAATTATTTTTGCAGTGTTTGCACTGTGTAATTTTTGTATTGTATTTGTGGCATTTGTACGTGGATATCAAACGGCAGTATTTACAGCTGTGACATTTGCTATCTCAATTGGAGCAGTGATTGCCATGGAACTTACGTACCGGCGCTCGAGACAAAGTGAAACGATCCGGTGGATGTCTCTTGTTGCGCTTATTATTCTGAGTTTTTTGATGACATGGGCATTTGATGTGTATTATGTACGTTTTGCAGTAGCAGCTCCGGTTGCAGTATATATTTTGTATTATGATTCTAAGTTTATCGTGACGACAGTGATAACGACAGGACTGGTGCAGGTGATTACGACAATACAGAAGTTTGTCCGTACAGATTGTCAAATAAGTCTGCTTGATATTTCAACAGCTACGGCGGTGGTGATTTTTTATCTGGTGGTGGTATGTCTGATTGAGCGTACCGGTAAAATGTTCCGCCTGGATATGCTTGGAAGCTTGCGCGATGAAAAAGAACATCAGGAAAAGATGATGCAGGATGTAATCTATGTGGCAGCTGAGGTGCGAAAAGGCACGGCAGGAGCCATGGATATTGTGAACCAGCTGGATGAATCCACAGGTATCGTAACAGGTGCAGTCCGCGATATCTCTGACAGCAGTCAGTCGACCGCGGAGAATATTCAAAACCAGACGGTAATGACCCAGAGCATTCAGGATGCAATCGAAAAGACGCTGTCCCGTTCAGAAAGTATGGTTGCTATTGCACAAAAAGCAAAAGAGTTGAATGATGAAAATCTTGGCATCGTAAAAGAAATCCAAAACCAGTCAGTAACGATTGCACAGACAAATGGCAATGTGACAGCAACGATGCAGACCTTGCAGGAAAGAGCTGACGCAGTAAAAGGTATTGCAGATACCATTTTTGATATTTCAAACCAGACCAATCTGCTGGCGCTCAATGCCTCCATTGAGAGTGCGAGAGCAGGTGAAGCAGGCAGAGGCTTTGCCGTTGTAGCAGATGAGATTCGGCAACTGGCAGAGAAAACGCGTGTGGAGACAGAAAACATTGCCTCTATCTTAGGGCAGCTTTCAGAAAATGCGGCAGAAGCGGTCGATGTAGTGGCACAGTCGGCAGAAGCGGCAAGAGAACAGGATGGATTGATTGGCAGTGCGGTAGATACCTTTGGTGAGATGAGCGAAAATGTAGCACAGCTGACGCAGGATATTGCAGAAGTGGATACGATGCTTACAAACTTGTCAGAGGCGAATAATCAAATTGTAGATAGTATTACGCAGTTATCTGCAACATCCGAGGAAGTGTCAGCAGCATCAGCACAGGCGGAAGGTTTAAGCAATAAGAATTTGTCCAATGCAGACAATACAAAGGAAATCTTAAATCAGGTACTTTTAGTATCCAAGCAGTTAGACCAGTATGTGGGAACGAAAGAAGAAAATACGAGCGAAGCATAAGAAAATATTTTTGCGTGAAGATGCCCCGGAGAATTTTGAAAAAAGTTCTCCGGGGTATAATATTTTTTAAAATATGTCCGATATTCATTGTGTAAAAGCAAAAAGAGCTTCATATTTCAAGGAAGAAAGGAGAGTGCCATTATGCGTATAGAAGCATATAATCAGGTAGCACAACTCTATAAGACGAATAAAACTTCAAATTCCCGTGCAGCAGCAACTACAAGCATGGGCAGAGATGAAGTGCAGATTTCATCGTTTGGACGTGACTATCAGATCGCAAAAAAGGCAGTCGCAGAAGCTTCGGATATCAGGGAAGATAAAGTTGCTGAAATGAAGTCAAAGTACGAGTCAAATGATTATCAGGTAGATACCGGGGATTTTGCAAGCAAACTGCTTGAAAAGTATCAGATGGGACTGTAAGGAGAATCGTAAGTGGCTAGTTTAGTAGAAGAATTACTCATAGGAATGCAAAAAGAAGAGGCTTGTTATGCCCGGTTATTAGAATTATCCGACGCTAAGCGTGCTGCAATTATTGCAGGCGCAGTGGCAGAACTTGAGGCGGTAACAGCAAGCGAAGAAAAGATCAGTAGTGATCTTAGAAATCTGGAGAATAAACGTGTGAGTATTCTTCGCGATATGGCGGTTGTTTTGGGACATGACGGGGAACAGTTTACCGTAACCAAAGTCATCGAGCAGTTAGACACCCAGCCAAAAGAGCAATACGATTTGACAGAAGCCAGAGATGCACTTGTGAAGACCGCTACCCGTTTGCAGGCAGCGAATGAACAGAATAGCATACTCTTGCAACAGGCATTAGAGATGGTGGAGTTTGACCTGACTTTGTTCAAAAGTCTGAAGCAGGCACCCGAGACAGCGAATTATGACAAAAACGCTTATAATACGGGAGAACTGCTCGGCGGCAGTAGCTTTGATACATCCCAATAAAGGATAACCGAAGCTTTTGAATGAAAGTTATAGGAGGAAAGACCATGGCTAATGGATTCGGAAGCTTATATGTGGGAGCGTCAGGATTACAGACACAACAAAATGCATTAAACGTTGTTGCCAACAATTTAGCAAATGTAAATACGAAAGGGTATGTGCGCCAACAGGTCGTATTTGCAGATAGAAATTATACATCTTTTGCATCAGCATCTATTAGTACGCAGCGGGCAGGTCTCGGTGTGGATATTGGTGATGTCGTACATGCAAGAGATATTTTTTTAGATAAAGCATATCGGTCCGCAACCGGACGTCAGGCATTTTATGCCGCCAGTTATGATGCGGTCTCCGAGGTACAGACATATTTGCAGGAAACACAGGGACAGGCGTTTCAGACATCGCTTGCGGATTTGTACGAAGCATTTTCAGAATTTGCAAAGGATCCGTCCGATGCTGTGAACCAGAATCTTGTGATGCAAAAAGCATCCTTGTTTGTCAGCCGTGTAAGCAGTCTGAATCAGGGACTTCAAAAATACCAGTCTACGATTAATCGTAAGATTTCGGATGACGTAGATCGCATCAATGAGCTGGGCAAAAAAATCCAGGAATTAAACTTACAAATACAAAGAGTGGAATCCGCAGGCGTTGAGACGGCTATGGATTTGCGTGATACAAGAGATTTGTATCTGGACGAACTATCTACACTTGCCAAAGTGTCTTATTCAGAGAATGTAGACGGTGTTGTTAAAGTGCAGATTGATAATGTGGAATTTGTTACCGAGAACAGTGTTTATACGATGTCGATGCGTGAAGATAAGCTGACAGGATTTAAAACACCATATTGGCCGCAATTATCCGATACAGATAACGAAGATTATTATGATGTATTTGACACTGAAAATGCAAATGCTACGAACAATACCGATGTAGGTGAAGTAAAGGCACTTCTTTTGGCAAGAGGAGATCATCATGCAACCTACCTTGATATGGTTGGTCTAAATGCGTATGACTATAATACCGGACTTGCAAATTCTGTAATGTTAAATGCGGAAGCAGAGCTGGATACCTTATTTCATAGCATTGTGACAGCCATCAATGATACCTTGTGTCCGAATACAACATACGACCAGATCAACACAACATTGGGTGCAGGCGTGATGACGGGAATCGATGCCACAGGAAAGACATGGACCATTACGGCAGATACAAAGATCTTAGATGAGAAGAATGCATCTGTCGGCAGTGATGGCGAATTACCACCACATGAATTGTTTTCTCGTATTGGATGTGAACGTTATACAAAAGTATCGTTGGCAGACGGAACGAGTATCTATGTTTATAATGAGGAAGATCCAAGCGATGAGTCAAAATGTTATACCATAGCAGATACTGTTGTTAATCCAAAAGTAGTGGAGGAAAAGAGCCTTATTCCGCATAAGCTGCAGACGGGAGAGATTGATTATACATTGGGTGCGAATCTGGAGCGTATTTGGGATCAGGAAAATTATTTACTGAATCCAACAGATACAACACCTTGTACCTTTACTGATTTTTATATTAAATGGATTGGGGAAATCGGAACGGTCGGTTCCGTTTATGGAACGACGGCGGACAGTCTACAAGGGACGGCCGATACAATCAATAATAATAGACAGATGGTTGTCGGGGTATCTTCTGACGAAGAACTGACCAATATGATCCGTTACCAGTCTGCTTACAATGCTTCCAGCCGATATATCAATGTGGTAAGCGCCATGATTGATTATCTGCTGACCTCATTATAGAAAGGAGGGCAAACGTTATATGCCATCATCATTTTTTGGATTGACCGTTGCGTATTCCGGACTCAATGCTTCACAGGCGTCCATCAATACTACGGCAAATAATATTTCAAATGTACAGACAAAAGGCTATAGCAAACAGACCGTTAATCTGACAGCGGCATCTGCCCTTCGATGCTATCAGAGATATGGCAGTGCAGGAACAGGTGTTATGACGGATTCTGTTACACAACTTCGTGATGAATATTACGATGAAAAATATTGGAACAATCAGTCTACACTTGGTCTGTATGAAAAGAAACTTTATTATATGGAACAGATTCAGAACTACTATACAGATGGTACGTTTTCCACGACGGCAAGTTCCGGATTTTCTACTATTTATGCAAAGATGTTTAATGCGCTAGATGCGGTAAAAACAAATGCGGGATCCAGTGCATCGCGCAACCAGTTTTTAAGTAGTGCAGGAGAACTATGTACTTACTTTAACAGTACTGCCCAGCAATTACAGAACTTGCAGACATCCATCAATGATGAGATTAAAACAACGGTGGATAATATCAATTCCATCGCAAAAAAAATCTCCATGTTGAATAAACAGATCAATATCATTGAAATGGAAGGCGGTCATGCGAACGAGCTGCGTGATCAGCGAGCCGTACTTGTAGATGAACTGTCAAAGATTGTTCCGACGAAAGTCGAAGAGAAGAAAGTTACAAACAGTAATTATCAGGATCAATACACGGGAGCTACCTATTATACAGTAAAAATCAACGGTCAGATGTTGGTGGATAATTATGAGTATAATGGCTTGGCTTGTGTATCAAGAGAGTACAAATATAACCAGTCAGATGTAGAAGGATTGTATGATATAGTGTGGGCGGATACCGGCGCAAGTTTTGATGCGACGGCAACAAATATGAGCGGCGAGCTTCGTGCCATGTTTGAAATACGTGATGGTAATAATGGTGAAAACTTAACAGGGCGCGTGACAGCGACGACGAGTAACACCATGACGATTACAGGTGTGAATGTAACGGATATTGACAAGATGAATATGCCGGCTTCCGGTGTTATCTGGGTTAATAATAAAGAATATCATTATGATTCTTTTGCGTGTGAGACAGATGCAAACGGAAATATTACATCCTATACATTTGACCTGACAAAACCACTTACGACAGATGAGCAGACCAAGCTTGCTAACAAAAAACTTGTCATTGGAGAAACCGTCAATTTTATGGGGATTCCATACTATATGAACCAGATGAATACCTTTTTACGTTCTTTCTGTGAAGCGTTTAATAGCATTGAAAGAACAGGTGTGGATGCCGATGGCAAGGATATGGGATCTGTGTTCGTGGCGCAAAATAAGGCACTTGGTACAGAATATGACATGGCAGATCCATTGACAGAAACGGATGCGGCAGGAACAGTGAAAGGAACAACGTTTACATCAACTGCCAATAATTATTATCAATTGACAGCTGGAAACGTCAAGATTTCAGAAGAATGCAGTGATCCGGATCGCTTTGCGACGCACGTAAAATCGGAAACAAATGATGGCGTCGATGCATATGATCTGATCGATGCATTAAAAAAATTACAGAGTGAGACAGAATTATTCCGTGGTGGCGGTGGTGATACATTTTTGCAGTGCATTTACGCAGATGTTACTGTTGACACCCAGGAATGTGATGTGTTTAGTAAAAATTATACAAGTATCAGTACAACAATCAATAACCAGAGAATGTCGATCTCCGGTGTGGATGAAGACGAGGAAGCGCTGGATCTGATTAAATTCCAGAATTCTTACAATCTGGCATCCAAGTGTATTTCCGTATTGGCAGAGATGTATGACCAGTTGATCCTGAATACGGGCGTATAGATTTAAAACAGCAGTGATACATAACAGAAGGAAAGGTGACGATTATGCGAGTTACAAATAATATGATTCTTCGGAATTCCTCTTACAATATCAATGGAACAAAAGGTAGTGTGAATTCTTCTATGAACCAGATGACAACACAAAAGAAAATTGATAAACCTTCCGATGATCCGGTTGTAGCAATCCGTTCACTTCGTCTGAGTACCAGTTTAAGCCGTGTGGATCAGTATTATAAGAAAAATATACCAGATGCCGAGAGTTGGTTGGATGTAACAGAGACTGCACTGACAAATATGAAATCACTGATGACAGATGTGCGTACACAATGTGTAAATGGTTCTACTGACACATTGAATCAGGCAGACCGAAACACCATTTTGAAGCAGCTGAAGTCTTTGCAGACACAGTTATATGCCGAGGGGAATGCGGACTATGCAGGCAGAACAGTATTTACCGGTTATCGGACGGATCAGAATCTGGTTTTTACTAATAATGAGACAAAGACATCTTATGAAATTGAACAGAACTTTAGTTATGAAGAACTGGAAAGCTTCCGGTATTATACAGGCAATGTGAAAGTGCCGGCAACTAAGGATGAAGTATTGAAGAGTGATATTTCAGATACCACGCAGACGAACTATTATCGTCTCCGTACCTCCTACGATAAGTTAGACGGTATGAGCGCTTTTTCCTATACAACAAAAGATGCCGCAGGAGCGACACAAAAGGTGACAATCAATCTGGAAAATGCGACAGACCAGACCGGAACCAACGTGGATGGATCAAACTTTACATATAAGACAGCCACAGCGGTTGATGCAGGTGGTGCGGCAATCAATCCTGCACGAACGATGTATGTTTTTGATACAGAAGAAGATTGGGCAACAGTGATGGGGCAGAAAGAAGTCGGCGAAAATGATATCGTACTCATCAAGGAAAATGGAAACATTGTCCTGGGAGAAAATGTATCATCAGAATTTCGGACAAATAAATCTACGCTTGCCACAACCTACGATAAAACAGGGTTTGATCAGGGCGAATTGAGACCGGAATACTATTTTAACTGTACAAATAAGACAGACGCAAAGAATCCGGTCAGCTATAAAAAGTATGATGAGAATGGCAAGGAAGTTGGGTATGATATCAATTACACGATTGCCAATAATCAGGAACTGACAGTGAATACTGAGGCATCGGATGCCTTTAACAGCGATATCCAAAGAGATATTGACGATATGATCAGTGCTGTAACAAAGGCAATCAATGCGCATGATAAATTGACAGAACTCAAATCCATGAAGAGTGAAGCACAGTATGCGGATAAAGAATACCAGACAAAACTGGATGAGTGGATGACAGCTGCACAGAAGGAAGCGGATTATGCGGACGATCATTTACAAAAGCTTTTCAGCAGCGAGATTGGAAAGGTAGATGGATATTTGGGAAAAATCAATCTGTCCATTACGCAGGTTGGATGTACCGTGGATCAACTGAAATTAACGGAAACGAGAATGAGCAACCAACAGGAGACATTACAGGAATTGCAGTCCGAGAATGATAATTTGGATTTGTCGGAAATCATCATTAATTATACGGCAATGTATAATGCATATCAGTCATCTTTGACAGCAGCAGGAAAATTGGGTGGTATGACACTTTTGAATTATCTATAACATGGATTTTACAGAAAAAGGAGAAGAACATGCGCGTAGAGACAAGATTATTTGGGACAATTGAAATAGCAGAAGATAAGATTATAACATTGGGCAGAGGGTTGATCGGCTATCCGGATATGAAACGTTTTACGTTGATTTTTGATGAGGAGAAGCAGGATAAAGGAAATATTATGTGGCTGCAGTCTTTGGACGAACCACAGTTTGCTATGCCGGTTGTGGATCCATCGGGTCTTTGTGAAGATTATAATCCAACCGTTAATGATGAATTACTTTTGCCATTGGGCGAATTTACAGAGGGATCTTTGTTTGTACTTGTAACCATCAAGGTGCCATCGGACATCACCAAGATGACGATCAATCTCAAAGGACCAATTATTATCAACACGGATAATTTAAAAGGGGAACAGATTATTGTAGAAGACGATGTGCAAATGCGTTTTCCAATTTACGATATTCTAAAGAGCAGAAAAGAAAAGGCAGGTGAATAGAGATGCTGGCACTAACAAGAAAAAAGGGTGAATCCATTGTCATCAATAATAACATCGAAATCAGTGTATTAGAGATTCGCGGAGATCAGATTAAAATTGGCGTCTCTGCACCAAAAGATGTTCCAATCTACCGTAAAGAAGTGTACTTGCAGATCCAGGAAGAAACAAAAGAGTCTATGAAGGTAGATGGATTGGAAGCATTGCAAAACTTATTTTGATGATGGAATGAGAAAAGGGTTTTTCGGGTATGACTGAGGAATCCTTTTTTGATTAAGACAGCCGCCAATCAGTTGATAGCACTCGCAGAACGTGCACTATTGCTGTGGTAAAATAAATTGAGGGTTAAGAATTTGCGCGCTGCGTCGATATAAAAGATAGAAGAATGAAGTTGTTTATAGTTTTGCACACGGAGGTGTCAGGATGAAAGTAGAATCTATACAACCAGTAAATAATAGTTACCAGAGCCAGGGAAGTGCTAATGTAACGACACAGTCAGTGACAGCAGGTGGCGGGACAACCGCATCTGGCGATATGAGCATGCAGCCGAAAACAAGAGATACGGTTACTATTACAGAGGATACTGGCGTTAAAACAGGTAAGATCCGGGAAGAAGGCCAGGCAAGCAATGAACAGATTCGTAAGGCTGTGGACACAATCAATAAAAATGCACATAACGAGGAGGCTGTTTTTGGAATTCATGAAGCAACCAATCGTGTGACAATCAAGATTGTGGATAAGGACACAAAAGAAGTGATCAAAGAGTTTCCACCAGAAAAAACGTTAGATATGATTGCTAAGGTTTGGGAAATGGCTGGAATTATGGTAGACGAAAGAAGATAGGAGGACGCATATGCCAATTCGTATGTCAGGTATGATATCAGGTATGGATACAGAAGCATTGGTATCCGCAATGGTGTCTACCTATGTAGCAAAAAAAGAAAAATATCAGAAAGCACAGACGAAGTTGTCCTATAAGCAGGAAGCATGGAAATCGTTGAATACAAAAGTATATAGTATGTATACTTCCATTAGTAGTTTGCGATTCTCTTCTGCATATAACATGAAAAAGACAACGGTTTCGGATGCGACAAAGGCAACCATCACTGCCGGAAGTGATGCAATCAATGGTACGCAGAGTCTGCAGATTAAGCAATTGGCAAAATCCGGATATATTACCGGTGCTAAGCTTGCGAGCGGAACGACGGCGGATACAACTCTTGCATCTTTGGGATATACCGGAGATGATACAACGATTACGATAAAGACAGCATCTGGCGCAAAGGATATCGCGGTTGGAAAGAATACAAAGATTTCTGAAGTTGTAGATGCGATGAATAAAGCCGGGGTTAAGGCAAGTTTTGATGCCAGCAATGGCAGACTTTTTATCAGTTCTGCTAATACAGGTACTGCAAATGATTTTGCACTTACAGCAGCGGATGGTAATGGATTAAAGGCGTTATCCACATTGGGTGTTTTAGTGCAATCAAATGCAACGGATGAAGCGTATAAAGCTAGCGCTGCGTATGCGCTTGGTACGATGGGAACCGATGCAAGTGGCAATGTGGTTTCTTACTTCGAATTGAATGCAGATGGCAGCATTAAGTACGATGCAGATGGAAAAGCTGTGGTACGTGCGGGCGTTACTTACAGTGCATCTGAGACGCAGAAGGCAATACAGGGAATCCTGGAAAAATTAGCGAATGCGTATGATGACAACAGTAAGATTGCGGCAGAAAAGAAAGAATTGGAAGCAAAAATTGCCTATACAGATGCGAAGAATGCCGTAAATGATGTCTTGGCAAAGGATGGCGGTGATCGCCTGGTGCAATTGCTTAAAACTGCAGACCAGAATAAGGTATATGTTGGCCCGGATGGACAGACTTATACGGGAAGAAATGAAGTAAAAGACAAAGATGGTAATATTACAGGGTATCATTATTACAATACTTCACCCAAAAAATATAACGGAACCATTCTGGATATGGAAGATGAAAGTAAACCACATCTGGATGTTACCGTAGATAATAAAATTGATTTGGCATCGGAAGAAATTGAAAAAATTGCCAAAGATATGGGGCTGATTACTACCACAACGGAAAAAGCAGAAGACGGTACCGAGAGCGAGAAAAAGGACACATCAGCGCTTGATGCCTTAAAGAAGCAGCTTAATACAGTATTGGCAGTTGATGAAAATGCTGCTTTTACCGATGCAGACAAAGCAGCCTATATGCTGACAGCGGAACAAAAAGCAGCAGCAAAAACACGTATCGAAGAGATTGCCAAAGAAACCGAGACAAATAACCAGACGATTGCGACGAATGGTTATTGGGATGTTAAGGATTATACAGCATACTACGAAAATGGTATGTTAAGCACAGATAAATTGAGCGCTCTGGCGGCAACCATTACAGATAAGATTACAACAGCAAAAGAGATTGTGACAGGACAAACAAGCATTACTTACAACCAGGGAGCAACACGCGTGGATGCACAGGATGCTATTATCAGTTTAAATGATGCAGAGTTCACATCAGATACGAATACGTTTAATATCAATGGACTGACGATTAAGGCATTGGCGACAACGGGCGCTGGCGAAACGCTGAGTATTAATACAGATACGGATACGCAGGGTCTTTACGATAAAATCAAAGATTTCCTAACACAATATAATGAGATTATCAATGAGATTACCAGTCTGTATAATGCTGATTCTGCAAAAGGTTATGAACCGTTGACAGATGATGAGAAGGAATCCATGAGCGAATCTGAGATTGAAAAATGGGAAACCAAGATTAAAGACGCGATTTTGCGCAAGGATTCTACATTGGGAACGATTCAGAATACCATGACAAATGCTATGATGCAGACCTATACGATCAACGGACAGACATACTCACTTGCCAGCTTTGGTATACAGACCCTAGGGTATCTGAATGCATCCAAGAATGAAAATTACGCGTACCACATTGATGGTGACGCAGAAGACAGCAATACTTCTGGAAAAACAGATAAATTGATGAGTGCATTGACAAATGATCCGGACACCGTGATTGACTTTATGAAGCAGTTGACATCGGGTCTGTATAATGCACTGGATCAACAGATGAAAGGTACCAACTTAAGAAGCACCTATACCATCTATAATGATAAGCAGATGGCATCAGAATATAAGAACTACACAACGATCATTAAGCAATGGGAAGAAAAAATCCAGGATTATGAAGATCGTTATTACAGCCAATTTTCTAAGATGGAAAAGTCGTTGGCAAAATTGCAGAGTTCAACGTCATCACTGACATCATTATTTGGAAACTAACAGGGGGTAGGAAACATGGTACCTAATAATGGGTATAATGCATACGCACAGAATAAAATTTTAACAGCAACACCTGCAGAACTGACGTTGATGTTATACGAAGGAGCAATCAAGTTTTGCAATATTGCGGTTGTAGCAATTGAGAATAAGGATTACGCCAAGGCAAATACGAACATCCAAAAGGCAGAGAGAATCATTGGCGAATTTAAGGCAACACTGAATCACAAATACGCAACAGCAAAAGATTTTGACGTTGTTTATGATTATCTGATGGAAAGATTGCTGCAGGCGAATATGAAAAAGGACACGGAAATATTAGAGGAAGTGTTAAAACATTTGCGTACCATGCGTGATACATGGAAAGAAGTTATGCAGATCACGAAAAATGGAACGCAGGTTGGCTAAGAGGAGCAAAGATGGACGAAAAAAATTATATTCAGATTCTAGAAGATAGTCTTGAGACCAAGATTGATTTGCTTCGTAGATTACAGGTGCTTTGTGGAGAGCAGGCAGAGATCTTAAAGGATCCGAATGCAACACCGGAAGCGTTTGAAAAGAATATAGAAGAAAAAGGAAAGCTGATTGATCGTCTTTCTGCCATGGATCAGGGCTTTGATGCGATTTTTTCTAAGGTGCAGGGTGAATTGGAGCGAAATCGCGAACAGTATCGCACCTCCATTGTACATATGCAGGAGATGATCCGTGAGATTACACAGCGCAGTTCCAATTTGCAGGTATTAGAACAGCAGAACAAAGAACTGGCAAAGGCAAAGTTTAGCCAGATCCGTACCCAGACAAAGGAAATCCGCCAGAGTCGTAAGGCTGTAAATTCCTACTATCAGAACATGATGAAGATGAATACGGTGGATCCACAATTCATGGATAGTAAAAAATAGAACATGAAATAATTCATAAAAATACAAAGAATAAGTGTTAAAAAGTTTGAAATATTCACAAAATTGCATGAGATACGTGATAATTATAAGAAAATTTCTTGACACACAAAAAATGTGGTGGTAATTTATTCACAAACAAAGAGTAAATGCAACGAACAGAACAAGATTGTAAGAACACCACATACAGTGCAGAGAGTTATCGGGTGGTGCGAGATAACGTATGGTTCTTATGATTATCCTCTGCGAGCAGTGTACTGAATACCTGATGGGTGAGTAAGTACCACCGGTTTCCACCGTTATATGGAGGCTTATTTCTGTAACAAAGATTACGGTGATGAGAGTGAGTGGTCACATGTGGTGGCAATTAAAGTGGTAACGCGGAAGTTAAAAGCTTTCGTCTTTAGTGATAAAGACGAAGGCTTTTTTTAATGTCCTTATACATAGACTCTTTGTAATGTATAGAAAGGAGCCGCATAAAAGGCGGGAGAAAGACATGAATGGATTAGTTATTATTTTAATTGGAATGGTAGCACTTGGAGCAGGCTACTTGTTTTACGGACGATGGCTGGCAAACAGATGGGGCATTGACCCTAAGGCAAAGACGCCGGCATACACACATGAGGATGGAGAAGATTTTGTTCCATCTTCTAAATTTACCGTATTTTCACATCAGTTTTCATCCATCGCAGGTGCAGGTCCTGTCACCGGACCAATTCTTGCTTCAGTATTTGGATGGGTGCCGGTGCTTCTCTGGTTGATTGTAGGTGGACTTTTCTTTGGAGCCGTTCAGGACTTTGGTGCGCTGTATGCTTCTGTGAAAAATGAAGGAAAATCCATGGGTATGATCATTGAAAAATACATTGGAAAAACAGGGCGAAAATTATTTATGCTGTTCTGTTGGTTATTTACTCTTTTGGTTATTGCTGCCTTTACGGATATGGTGGCAGGAACCTTTGTAGGAAAAGGTGTTGCAGATATGAGTAAAATGACATCCTATGCAGATGCAGCAGCAGCTTCTATTTCGATGTTGTTTATCGTTGTTGCTATTATATTTGGGCTGATTCAAAAAGCAGTAGGCAATATGAACGAGTGGGTTAGAGCTGTTGTGGCTATTGTTCTTTTGGTTGGCATGTTTTTCGTGGGTATGCACTTCCCGATCTATGCAACCAAAAATGCATGGATTTATATTATTATGGCATATTTGTTTTTGGCATCGGTCATGCCAATGTGGCTTTTGATGCAACCGAGAGATTATATGACAACATTTATGCTTCTTGGTATGATGATTGGCGCAGTCGTTGGTGTTGTTGTTGCACATCCGACAATGCAATTGAACGCCTTCAATGGATTTGAAGTAAACGGAAGTTATCTGTTCCCGACACTGTTTGTAACGATTGCCTGCGGTGCAGTATCCGGATTTCATAGTCTGGTATCTTCCGGAACCTCGTCAAAAACGATCAGCAATGAAAAAGATATGCCAATGGTAGGGTATGGCGCAATGGTAGTGGAATCCCTGTTAGGAATTGTGGCACTTGTTGTTGTAGGAGCTGTTGCCGTGGGTGGCACAAAACCAGATGGAACACCATTTTCTATCTTTTCTGCCGGTGTTGCAGGATTTTTGGAGAAATTAGGATTACCGGTACAGGTTGCAACCGTATTTATGACGATGTGTGTATCAGCACTGGCACTGACTTCATTGGATTCCGTAGCAAGAATCGGTCGTATGTCATTTCAGGAATTATTTTTAGGAGATACAACAGATTCTACAAAGATGCCGGTATGGCAGAAAATTCTGACCAATAAATATTTTGCGACGGTGATTACGCTGTTCTTTGGATACTTATTAACGCTGGGTGGATATAATAACGTATGGCCGTTGTTTGGCTCAGCAAACCAGTTATTAGCCGCTTTGGTTTTGATCGCACTTTCTGTATTTTTAAAGACGACAGGAAGGACGGGCTGGACATTATATGCGCCAATGTTTATTATGTTAGCAGTAACATTTACGGCACTGATTCAAAAAACAATCGGACTTGTTGCAAATATTGCCAATGGACAGGCAACGTTCCTTGTTGATGGTTTACAGTTTATTGTAGCTATTCTTTTGATGGTTCTGGGTGTGTGTGTTGCGTTTAGCTGTTTGGAAAAATTATTTGGCGCAAAGGAAAAGACACAGGCATAATCCTTTGCAAAAAGGAGCAGAGTATGGAGAAACAATGGTATGCGGCTGATACAGCCGTAATGGTGGGAGATATTACAGTGGCTGAAAATGTCAGTGTATGGCATCATGCAACACTCCGTGCCGATACGGCAGCACTTGTTATAGGAAAAGATAGCAATGTGCAGGATAATGTATGTATCCATGCGGGAGATGGATATCCGGTGACACTCGGAGAACAAGTCACCATTGGTCATAGTGCTGTGATTCATGGCTGTACGATAGATGACAACACGATTGTTGGCATGGGTGCCATTGTTTTAAATGGTGCGCATATTGGTAAGAACTGTTTAATCGGTGCAGGAGCGCTCATTACGCAAGGAATGGAAATTCCAGAGGGCAGTCTTGCCTTTGGCAATCCAGCGAAGGTCATTCGATTGTTAACGGAGGAAGAAATTTTACATAATAAGGAAAATGCACTGCATTATATAAAAGCAGGCAGAGAACAATTAATAGAAAAAGATGTGAAGACATGGAATGAATCCCACACAAACTCCTAAGAGAACGTGGGGATAGAACTGCTTCTTGTGAATTTTGAAACAGGAAGCAGTTCTATTTTTTGCCAATATCCTATTGACACGATAGGAATAGTAGACTATAATCGGGAACATCAATAAAAAAGGAGGCGCATGGGATGATGCTAGGCAAAAAGATCATGCGATGTATGTGCTTGAAACGTAACAACAAAGCATGCTTCTGCGTAGAATAGATAAAGGAAAAAGTAAATACAAAAAGATGATGAAAAGGAGAACGTAACATGAAGAATTTGAAAATAAAGAAACTATTAGCGTTGGCAATCGCCGGTGTATTAAGTGTTGGCCTTGTGGCATGTGGAAGTTCTGATGCCGATGGCGCGAAGACAGATGCAGCAGCTGGATCAGAAGACAGTGCTTCAGGCACATATCGTACATTGGAAGATATCAAGAAAGATGGAACCATTAACATTGGTGTGTTTTCTGATAAAAATCCGTTTGGCTATGTGGATGAAAATGGAGAATATCAAGGCTATGATGTATACTTCGCAAATCGTTTGGCAAAAGATTTAGGTGTGAAAGTTAACTTTGTATCAACAGAAGCTGCAAACCGTATCGAATATTTACAGACAGGTAAGGTGGATGTTATTTTGGCAAACTTTACTGTGACAGAAGAAAGAGCACAGGAAGTTGACTTTGCACTCCCTTATATGAACGTGTCTATTGGTGTTGTATCAAGAGAGAATCATGTAGTCAAGAGCCTGGATAACTGGAATAAAGATGATTCGATTATTGTTATTTCCGGAACAACAGCAGAGACATATCTGACAGAAAATTATCCGGATATTCCATTGCAGAAATTTGACTCCTATGCAACAGCGAAAGAGGCATTTCAGAACGGAACCGGTGTTGCATGGGCAAACGATAACACAGAAGTAATTGCATTTTCTTTGCAGAACAAAGGTTATGTTGTTGGTATTTCATCTACCGGCGGTAATGATACCATTGCCCCAGCCGTTACCAAGGGAAACAAGGAATTACTTGACTGGATTAACAGCGAAATTGAAACACTGGGTCAGGAAAACTTTTTCCATAAGGATTATGAAGAAACATTGGTTGATACGTATGGAACAGAATATGAAGACAGTCTTGTTGTAGAAGGCGGTAAGACAGAATAAATACCGGAACAACCGCATTAAATATTTTTTGGAAAGGAGGAAGCAATACCATGGACATCGCATTTATTACAAAATATCTGCCAATGTATGAAAAAGCAGCGATACTGACAGTAAAAATCGGCTTTATAGGTATTGCTTTTGCCATTCTGGTGGGACTCTTCTGTGCGATTGTACAATATCAGAAGATTCCAATTGTGCGGCAGCTGGTTATGGTTTATATCGAGATCAGCCGTAACACACCTTTGTTGGTGCAGTTGTTTTTTCTCTATTATGGTTTCCCTAAAATAGGTATTGCATTACAGCCAGAGTCATGTGGAGTTGTTGGATTGGCATTTCTTGGAGGAAGCTATATGGCGGAGGCTTTTCGAAGCGGATTAGAATCCGTGGCTGTTATTCAGCGTGAAAGTGCCTTGAGTCTTGGAATGAAACCATTACAGGTCATGTGTTATATTGTGCTGCCACAAGCAGTGTCCATCAGCATTCCGGCATTCGTGGCAAATGTAATCTTCTTACTAAAGGAGACAAGTGTATTTAGTGCTATTAGCCTGATGGATCTCATGTTTACAGCGAAAGATCTGATAGGACTTTACTATAAGACGACGGAGAGTTTGTTTCTTTTAGTGATATTTTATATGCTGATTTTACTGCCGGTTTCTTTGTTTGGATCATGGCTGGAAAGGAGAGTGCGCTATGCTGGATTTGGGGATTGATGTTCTCTTTAAAGGAACCAATATGTTGCGGCTCTTAACCGGTCTGTGGGTGGCGATGAAAATCAGTCTGGTTTCCATTCTTATTAGCTTGCCACTAGGTGTGTTGGCAGGAGCGTTGATGACGATAAAAAACCGCGTGATAAAAGCAATTTTTCGAATCTATCTGGAATTTATCCGCATTATGCCGCAGCTAGTGCTACTGTTTATTGTTTATTTTGGTACAACGCGCGCTCTGGGCTGGAATTTATCGGGCGAAGCTGCATCCATTATTGTGTTTGTGCTGTGGGGAACAGCTGAGATGGGTGATCTGGTAAGAGGAGCACTGATCAGCATTCCAAAACATCAGTATGAAAGCAGCGAGGCATTGGGATTATCTAAGCGCCAGACGTATGTGTACATCATCATACCGCAGACTATACAACGATTGATACCGTTGTCAATCAATCTGATCACACGTATGATTAAGACGACTAGTTTAGTGCTTATGATAGGTGTTGTAGAGATGTTAAAGGTGGCGCAGCAAATCATTGAAGCAAATCGAATGACCAGTCCGAATGCGGCATTTGGCGTGTTTCTTATTGTTTTTATTTTATATTTTCTGGTATGCTGGCCAATCAGTATGTTGGCGGGATATTTGGAGAAAAAGTGGAGAGTAGCGTAGGCAAAAAGGAGGCAGTAAAGTGGCAGAGACATTGCTCCAGGTAAAGAATCTGGTAAAAGAATATGGTGAAACGCGCATATTAGATGGTGTGAACCTTGATATTGCATGGGGAGAAGTTGTCGTTGTAGTCGGACCAAGTGGCTGTGGCAAAAGTACTTTACTGCGCTGCATCAATGCGCTAGAACCTATACAGGGCGGTCAGGTGCTTCTGGAAGGTGAGGCGGTTGGAAGGGATCATCTGGAGGAATTGCGCCAGAAAATAGGCATGGTTTTCCAAAGTTATGACCTTTTTCCACATTTGCGTGTGTTAGATAATATCACGATTGCTCCTATAAAGGTACAAAAAAGGGAAAAAGAAGAGGTACAGGCAGAGGCAAAAGAACTGCTTTCGCGCGTTGGTTTGGGCGATAAAGCAAGTAGTTATCCGAGGCAGTTGTCAGGGGGACAGAAACAAAGAGTTGCTATTGTGCGTGCTCTTTGTATGCATCCGGAAATACTACTTTTTGATGAAGTGACGGCTGCACTGGATCCGGAGATGGTGCGTGAGGTGCTGGATGTTATGCTTGATTTGGCAAAACAGGGAAGAACAATGATTATTGTGACCCATGAAATGCAGTTTGCAAAGGCGGTTGCAGATAAGATTGTTTTTATAGATCAGGGGAAAATTCTGGAGGAAGCAACCCCGGAGGAATTTTTTACAAACCCGAAGACAGAACGTGCAAAACAGTTTTTAAATGTATTTGCATTTGAATAAGCCAAAATCGTATGTCAATAAAAAGAGCTACCGGTTATGGCAGGTATCTGATTTACAGAATCTGACCGATGAAACGGATAGCTCTTTTTCATTTACTTATGTTATTTCAGTACATTGATTCCAACTGCGGAAAGGAAACCGATGATGATGCCGGCAAGAAGAACGCCGCACATAACGGAGATCGTGCTTTTTTTAAAATCCATATCAAGGAAGGAAGCAGCAAGTGTGCCGGTCCATGCACCAGTACCTGGAAGCGGAATGCCTACAAAAAGAAGTAGTGCTACATAAAGACCACGACCAGCTTTTGCCTGTAATTTTTCGCCACCTCTATGTCCTTTTTTCAGACACCAGGTAAAGAAACCACCGATGATTGGCTTATCAGCGCCCCATTCCAAAACTTTTCTTGCAAAGAAGAAAATGATGGGAACCGGAAGCATATTACCAATGATAGATATGATATATGCCTGAAGAAGTGGAACCGGTGGGTTGCACAGAAGCGTTCCGTAAGGGATCGCACCTCTCAGTTCCACGATAGGAACCATAGAAATAAAAAATGTAATTAAATAGCTTTTTAACATTATATCCTCCTAAAAATGCTTAACTACGTAAATGATATATGATAAGGCGAAAGTTTGCAATGATTTTTGTGATTGACAGGTAAAATGAAGTGCTTATAATTGCGATGAAATAAAAGGCGAAACATTGCAATTTCAGACGCTTTCGTATATCATAAAACTAGATTTTTATGGTATGCGGAGGCGTTCTTTTTATGGCAGAAAAAGGTTGGGATGAATTAGGTGAAGAATTAAAAGATGCGGTAAATGATGCAGTCAATAGCGGTGATTTTGGAGATTTGGCAAATTCCATTGGTGATATGGTAAATGGAGCTTTATTTCATCTGGGAAAAGATGT
This sequence comes from uncultured Pseudobutyrivibrio sp., assembly GCA_900546435.1. Classification (GTDB taxonomy): domain Bacteria; phylum Bacillota; class Clostridia; order Lachnospirales; family Lachnospiraceae; genus Pararoseburia. The sequence continues at coordinate 49,132 of URCQ01000008.1, forward strand.
GTCTTCCTCTATGCGTGATGCTTCCCAAAGATCACAGGATATAGGCCGTATGGCAGGAAACGCAGGTCGTATGGCGGGTGACATGGGACGCATGGCTGGCAATATGGGAAGAGTCTTTGGTGAAGCGGCAGCACAGATGGCTGGCGGTATGGCACAGATGGCTGGAAATATGACCGCTCGTCAGCAGGCAGATATGGCAGCAGGGCAAGGTTTGCCATTGTACGACAAACACCCGGCAAAGGCATCGTGCGTTGTTATGATGGCACTTGGATATCCACTGATGGGGCTGGGAATTTTCTTTAGCGCGGTTTTTGCATTTTGTGTTGCGGTTGCAGGTGCTTATTTTGTGGCACCACTTGTGATTTTTATTATGATGGCTATTGCCGGAATTGCGCTTGGTGTCAGCGGCACGAAAAAATTTAAGATGCTGGGAAGATTCTCTAAATATACGTATCGTCTGGAGGAACACGCTTATGTGGCAGTGTCCGATTTGGCAAACAAAGTAGGAAAATCTGTTGCATTTACGATGAAGGATCTGGAAAAAATGATCCGGCAGCACCTTTTTTATCAGGCGCATCTGGATTATGAGAACAATTATCTGATTTTGTCGGACCGCACATATGAACAATATAAGATGGCGCGGGAAGATTACAGAAAAGAGCAGGAAGAAAAGAAAGCTAAAGAAGCGGAAGAAGGTCAGTTGCCGGAAGAATGCCGGGCATTGATTGCCGAAGGACAGCGTTATGTTGCGCACATCAGGGAATGCAACGATGCCATTCCGGGAGAAGAGATTTCTAAAAAACTTGATACGATGGAACAGCTGGTGCAGCGAATTTTTGATGAGGTCAAGCGGCATCCGGAAGTGGCAGGTGCTCTCCACAAGATGATGGAATATTACCTGCCAATGACAGAAAAATTACTGGATTCCTACCGGGAATTAGATGCGCAGCCTGTGGCAGGAGATAATGTAATCAAGACAAAGAAAGAAATCGAAGATGCTGTGGATTCTTTAAATGTGGCATTTGAAAAACTTTTGGATAGTCTTTTTGCAGACCGGGCATGGGATATATCTTCAGATATTTCGGTACTCAATACGATGCTTGCACAAGAGGGACTCAAAGAAAGCGATTTTGATCAGAAGTAAATTGGCATGCAAAGAGGAAACATTCCATTTGTATGTGATAATAAAACATAGACAAGGAGAAGAGACATGGAAGAAGAATTCAAGGATTTTACAGTAACACCAACACTTACATTTGGGGAAACACCGGATGCACAGGAGTTGCCAAGTACGCAGTCTGCGGCAGGAGATGTGATGCAGACCGCATCACAGGTGACGAATGATCCTGCATTTAGTGAGAATCAGCTGACCCCGGAAGAAAAGAAAATGGTTGATGATTTTTCAAAAAAAATCGATCTTCATAATTCACAGGCAATTTTAGAGTATGGTGTGGGTACGCAGAAAAAAATGGCAGATTTTTCCGAAGGTGCATTGAAAAATGTACGCACCAAAGACATGGGCGAAGTAGGAGATATGTTGTCTGGGCTTGTATCCGAATTGAAGAGCTTTGAGATTACAGAAGAAGATAAAGGACTTTTTGGACTTTTCAAGAAATCAGCAAACAAAGTAACAGGATTAAAGGCAAAATATGATAAGACAGAGACAAACGTTAATCATGTATGTGAAGCTTTGGAAAAGCATCAGATGACATTGATGAAAGACATTGCTTTGTTAGATAGAATGTATGATGCAAACCTGGCATATTTTAAAGAACTGTCTATGTATATCATTGCAGGCAAACAAAAGTTAGAAGAAGTCAGAACCGGGGAACTTGTAGCGGCACAGGCAAAGGCGCAGGCAAGTAATTTGCCGGAAGATGCACAGGCTGCAAAGGATATTGAAGCAATGTGCGACCGCTTTGAGAAAAAAATCCATGATCTGGAATTGACACGTATGATTTCCATTCAGACAGCACCTCAGATTCGTCTGGTACAGAACAATGACACCATGATGGCTGAAAAGATACAGTCAACGATTGTAAATACCATTCCATTATGGAAGAGCCAGATGGTGCTTGCACTTGGTATTGAGCATTCCAATCAGGCGGCAAAGGCACAAAGAGAAGTGACCGATGTGACAAACGATCTTTTGAAAAAGAATGCAGATTTGTTAAAAACAGCCTCTGTTGAGACAGCTAAGGAATCTGAGCGTGGCATTGTAGATATGGAAACACTGCAGCATACAAATGAAACATTGATTGCTACCTTTGATGAAGTGATGCAGATTCAGGCAGATGGACGCGCAAAGAGACAGGCGGCAGAGCAGGAAATGCAGCGCTTGGAAACAGAACTCAAGAATAAGATGTTGGAAGTCCGGGGATAAAATGTTAACAGTATTAAAAGTAATGGGGATTATAGTATTCATTATCGTGGTGTTATATCTTCTTATGATTATGCCCCGTATGGTGAAGCGACCGGATTTCCGGCCATTTACAGGACGTCTGTATGCACACCGTGGATTGCATAATAATGAGACAAATGCACCAGAAAATTCCATGAATGCTTTTGCAAAGGCAGTAGATGCAGGATATGGTATTGAACTGGATGTGCAGTTGACAAAAGATGAAAAAATGGTGGTATGTCATGATTTTGATCTGAAACGTATTTGTGGAAAAGATGTAAAAGTTCGGGATCTGACATATGAAGAACTGCAGCAGTATCCGATTTGTCAATCAGATCAGACGATACCTACGTTTGCAGAGGTTTTAAAACTGATAGATGGGAAAGTACCACTGATTATTGAGTATAAAATACCGGGCATGGACACGAAAGTCTGTGAGATGGCAGATGAACTTTTACAAAGCTATCATGGTTTGTACTGTGTGGAATCGTTTCATCCGCTTGCAGTGCTTTGGTATCGCAGGAACCGCAAAGAAATTGTGCGAGGTATACTATCCGATTCTTACATAAAAGAGGGATTTGACGAGATGCCTAAAATTGTTTATGGCATTACGCATCATCTACTGGTGAATTTTTTGATTCGCCCTGATTTTGTTGCATACAATCATAAATACCATGGCGACTGGTCAAGAACGCTTTGTCGCAAATTATATCATGCGCCGGCAGTAGCCTGGACAATCAAAAGTCAAAAGCAGTTAGAAGAACGACGGGATGACTTTGATATCTTTATTTTTGACAGTTTTGTGCCAAAGGATGGACCGCAATACATAAAATAATATAGAAACACCAAATATCGAACAGAAAGACAAAAAATCAAATGGTTGTCGCAGATGCGTCTCCTATAATAAAGTTATCGTATTAGACGAGATGACTTGAAGTAGAGAATAAAAGCAAAAGGAGAGCAGTATGAAGGCAAATAGATTACGTTGTGAACAGATGAAAAACCCAATGGGAATTGATGTTGTTCGACCATGCCTTTCGTGGATATGTGAAAGCGGTGTCAGACAGAGTGCCTATGAAATTGAGGTCAAATCAGCGGATGAAATGATTTATCATAGCGGAAAAGTCGTAAGCGATGCAATGAGCATGATCTTGGAAAAGGAGCTTGAAAGTAAGCAGCGTCTTTCCTGGCGTGTTCGTCTGTGGGACGAAAATGACAACGAGGGCGAATGGAGTGAAGAAGCTACCTTTGAAATGGGAATTCTGCAGCCCAAACAGTTTGTTGCGAAATGGATTAATCCGGAACAAGAGATAAAATCAGACGCAATGCAGCCGGTTAGTTATTTGGAGAAGAAATTCGAGTTGTCACAGGATCCAAAACACGCAAGAGCTTATGTGAGTGCACATGGACTTTATGAAGTAAAAATCAACGGTACGCGTGTAGGGGATTTTGTACTTGCTCCGGGAACAGCTTCCTATGATAAGCAAATGCCATATCAAACGTATGATGTGACAAATCTGTTGTGTGTAGGTGAGAATACGATTACAGCAGAAGTGGCGGATGGATGGTATCGCAGTTATTCAGGCGTGGATGGTGACCGCAATCTGTTTGGTACAGAATTGGCATTTTTCCTGCAGTTAGAAAATGACGGAGAAGTTGTTTGTATTACAGACGAGACGTGGAAAGCATCGCAGGAAGGACCACTGCGTCAGGCAGACATGCAAATGGGTGAAGTCTACGATGCGACAATGGAAAAAGTAGAGACATGGCATGATGTTACGGTAGTAGAGGCGGACAATACTTTACTGAAAGCTACCAATAGTGTGCCAATCTTAGAGCAGGAGCATTTTGAAGGAAAGCTTATTACAACGCCAAATGGTGAAACCGTCATTGACTATGGTCAGAATCTGGCTGGATATATCTGCTTTACGGTGAATGCACATGCAGGAGACCGCATCATAATGACACATGGTGAAACACTGGATGAAAATGGTAATTTTACGGCAGAGAATTTCCAGGATCGTAAGCGCCATAAAGGTGGTGGTACCGAACAAAAGGTAACCTTTATCTGTAAAGAGGGAGAAAATACATACCACACCAAATTTTCAATCTGGGGATTCCAATATGCTAAAGTGGAAACGGATGTGGATTTGTCAGAAGCACATTTTGAATCCATTGCAGTTTATTCAGAAATGGAACAAATAGGAACATTCACATGTGGCAATGATGATGTTAACCAGCTGGTACACAATAGTATCTGGAGCCAGAAATCGAATTTCTGTGATGTGCCGACCGATTGCCCAACGAGAGAGCGTGCGGCATGGACAGGGGATGCCGGGGTGTTTGTAGATACAGGAATCTTTTTGGAAGATTGTTACAGCATTTTTAGAAAATGGCTGGGAGAGTGCCGTCTGATGCAATACGAAGATGGTAAGCTTGCAAACATTGCACCATTAAACAGTAAACCAAGTTTCTTTTCAGGACTTCTCTCCGGTTCTACGGGATGGGGAGATGCCAGCATTATTGTGCCATATGCATTGTACAAGCGTTATGACGATGTGCGCATTCTGGAAGAGAATTATGATATGATGAAGAAGTGGTACGCATTTTTAGAGAATCGTGCTAAGAAAAAAGACATCAAGAAAATATTTAAAAAGAAAAGTCCATATCGTGATTATACGATAGAGACAGGAATTGATTATGGTGAATGGTGTGAACCAGGGGTAGACTCAGCATCTTTGATGGGAAAAACGCCGGTGGATTCGGCAACGGCATACTTTGCTCATTCCGGAAGATTATTAGCAGAGATTGCACAAATTCTGGGAAAAGAGGATGATGCTAAGTACTATGGAGAAGTAGCCCAAAAAGCAACGCTGGCATTTCGTGATGCGGCAACGGAAGATGGAAAGATCACAGGCGAGCGTCAGGCACCTTATGTCAGAGCCATTGCGTTTGATCTTTTGACAGAAGAGAATAAAAAGCAGGCAGTGGAAGATTTAAATGCGTTGGTGGTAGACAATCAGTACCATTTGAATACAGGTTTCCTCAGCACACCATTCCTTTGCCAGGTACTTGCGGAAAACGGACATGTGGATACAGCATATCGCCTGCTTTTGCAGGATACAGCTCCAAGCTGGCTTTATGAGGTGAAAAAAGGAGCAAATACGATCTGGGAAACATGGGAAGGTATTGATGAAAATGGCGTTCCGCATGCATCTTTAAACCATTATTCATACGGCGCAATTTGTGGATGGTTATTCGGCGGTGTTTGTGGTATTCATTTGCAGAATAAGACACTTTGTATCCATCCATATCCGGCAAAAGATTTAGGTAACGCAAAAGCGGAATATCTTTCACCGGTTGGTAAAATTGTCAGTGCATGGGAATACGAGGGAGATGAGATTCACTACTCTTTTGAAATTCCAGCCAATATGACAGCAGAGGTTGTCTTAGAAGATGGTCAGCGAAGAAAGCTTGCGGCAGGAAAATATACGATGGTTTCGAAAATAGCATAAAAGAAATAATAATAGGCTGTAGCAGTTTTGCTACAGCCTTACGTTTTGTTTACGGTATTCTCCGGGAGAAATGCCGGTATTTTTTTGAAAAGTGTCTGAAAAATAACTTCTGGAGTTAAAGGATAATTCAATACTGATATCCATGATACTCATGTTGGTGGTACTTAGCAGTACTTTGGCACGCTCAATCTTTTCACGCATGATATACTCTGTAAGGGTGCATCCCATTTCCTGCTTGAATTTGCGGGAAAAATAATACTCGGAATAGCCGGCGCGCTCAGCCAATTCATTGATCGACAGCTTTTCATTGATGTGTATTCCGATATAATCACAGCAGTTTTTAATAATGGAAGAAACTCCAGCGTTTTCCTTCGACTCACAGACTTTTTTGAAATAAATTTGCAAAAGCTCCGTGGTGACATTGCCATTCTCGACCTGACTTGTAGCATCTTCGATGCGCTGTGCAAAAAAATCGCACAAATCATAAGCAATGTCAGGAGATACGCCACCCTCAATGGAAGCCCTTGAAATTAAAGTTAGTAGAACAAAATTGTTATTTTTGGCAGCGCGTAAACTGTCTTTGGAATTATGTTGTACGCCACTACTCAAATGTGACGATTCTGATAACGCTTTTTGAAAATCAGGATTTCCATCTTTGAACAATTGCAGAAAACGTTGCTCTGCTGCCCAGATGCCATGGTGCTGATTGGAAACCAGAGAAGGTAGGGGAACTTCCGCAGTGCCATTGTTTTGTATGTGAATGAGCTCTGGTACATCTCTGGTAGAATCATAAAGCAGATAATGAAGCTCAGATACAAACGTATATAAAATATTGCTGGCAATGATGGGTAATGCTTTTATTGTCTTAGCCACAGCCGTTCTGGTCTTAATCGAAAGATGCCGGCGATCCATCTCTTTTACCAGTTCGTTGTATGAATTTTCTCCGGTAAAGGTAGGACCAAGAACATAAACTTTTTGCAATTTACCGTCATGAACTTCAAAATCAATGAGCCATGCCAGGTTAAAAAACGAATATATGATATGTGGTGTGTAATTGGCTTTCGCGGCTTTGATCATAGGAACAACCTGGATTTGAAAGAGGGTATCATACCCTTGGTAATCATCCTCTGGATACGTTGTATGTAATAGCTGCATATTGGCATCATATGTCCAGGCATATAGCTGATGTGTCTGAAGCAGAAGATCCAGGAAGGAAGACATGCGTTCTTCGTGTGTCATAGATTATTCCTCACATAAAAAATCAGCAAGAAGCTCATAATCAGCTGGATTTTCGCAGCGAACGGTGCCACTTTCCAAAAGAGATTCCTGTCCTGCAATGGAGCAAAATACATATTGGCTGAGTGTAGAAGCAAGATTTAGAATATCACCCTCGTCGGAATAGAAAAAAACATCTTCTTTACAGGATTTAACAGCAATTAAGAATTTTGTTAAATCGGCGTCTTTTTTAAATTTTCTCATAATGCTAGTCCTCCAAAAATAAGATTACAATAATTTCCTTACAATATAGCATAAAAAATTGCCCGGGTGAAGAGGGGAGGCGAAAAATCTAATAAAATGGTTAAAATCTGGTTAAAAAGTGGACAGGTGAGAAGTAGAATGATATGTGTGAAAAAAGAACAAAGCCTGGAGGAAGAGGATTATGGCAAAAAAAGCAATACAACAGTTTCAACTGCGTACAGTGATTGGTACAGAAAAAAAGGCAAAGGAAACACTTCGCCTGATGGAAGAGGCAGGATACGATGGGATTGAATTATGCAGTTATATGATAAAAAAGATGTCTCTTACCATTCGCGCACTTACACGTCTAGCAGGTATGCCAATGGGAAAAAGTGGTAATCTTGATTGGCATGCGCTTTTAGCAGATACGAATTTAAAGGTTGTCAGTATTCATCAAGATTTAGGAACGGTAAAACGTGTGCCGGAAGAGGTGATTGCAGAAGCAAAATCCTATGATACGAAGTATGTAGTAATCACAGGGATGCATCATTTTGATTATTCCGACAAGGAAGCAGTGGATGCATTGATTACGGATTTGAACGCATGTGGAAAACGATTGAAAGAAGATGGGATAGAACTTCTGTATCACAATCACAATTGTGAGTTCCGAAAAATTGACGGACAGACGGCATATGAGCGCATCATTGAAAACACCAATCCGGAATATGTCAATTTTGAGTTCGACTCATATTGGCCGACAGAGGCAGGTGTTAATACGATTGCCCTGATGCAGCGACTTGGAGCACGCATGAAATTGTACCATATTAATGATCGGGGAAGCCGGGTTACTGGAAAAACATCATCTATTCTGACGTCAGATAGCATGGAACTAGGCTATGGCAATATGGATTTAAAGACGATGGTAAAAATTGCAAAAGACAATGGCGTAGATGCAGTTGTTCTGGAAAGTCATAGGAATTGGGCAGAAAAGTCTCCTATTAAATCATTTCAGCTGAGTGCCCAATTTATGAATGAAAATGTGTAAACGAACATAGAGATTATAATGACGAAACGAAGGTTGCCTATCGATGAAAAAGTTGCTAAAATGAATTATATGATTTCTAGAGGTGGGGACTTATGAAGAAGGTTTTATTTGTTGGGCATTTTAGCGAACAGACAAAGCAGATGCAAAAAGAACTGGCGCAATTTGTTAAAATCCAGCTATGTTCAGATAACGTGACAATTGCAGAAAGCATGATGAGTATTTATGAGCCAGATCTTGTGTTAGTCAATGTGGAAGGGTTTACGGATAGCCATTTGGAATTTTTTCAGGTGTTAGCGGAAAAATATGCATGTGTGCCGGTTATTATGATTGGAAGTCAGGATGCGTATCATCGCTATGCCATGTATGATATGACAGAACAGGTTTCCTATGTAGATTCACAAGATATGACAGGGCAGGCGTTACTAGAGGCTATGATGGCGCGTGTAGATATTGACGCAGAGATTCTGCCGGATGGAACCATCGTTTCAAGAGATGAACGGAAGATGGTGCTGGTTGTTGATGACAGTCCGATGATGCTTCGCAGTATGAAGCAGATGTTAGAGGAGCGGTATCAGGTGATGCTTGCAACATCCGGGGAGCAGGCTCTTGCAATGATGGATAAGCGCAGGCCGGATTTGGTGGTGTTAGATTACGAAATGCCGGAGTGTGATGGCAGAGAAACACTAGAAATGATTCGTACAAAAGAGGAGATCAAGGAGATACCAGTTGTTTTTTTGACAGGACATGGGGATGCGGAGCATATTCGCTCGGTATTAGATTTGAATCCAAGTGCATATTTTTTAAAACCACCTAAGGCAGATAAAATATTAGAAGTTTTGGGACAATTATTATAAATCCATAGGCTGTATTTCGGGAATGAGAAGTACAGCCTTTTCTGAATGCAGAAAGGAAACAGATTATGAAATGTTTAAGTTGCGGTAAGAATTTTGACTATGAAAAATATTATGGTATCTGCCCAAAGTGCGGAACATATAATAAGCAGGCGTCTGAAACAACATCGTTTACGAGAGAAGAGGAAGAAAACGAAAGCTACATAAATAATCAGGAACAGCCTGTATATACAAATGTTAATGACTATGGTAGTTCGTACCAGCATTCAATGAGTAAGGATGAAAAGAAAAAAAGAGTGCGGAAAAATCTCACAATTTGGACTATTATTCTGGCTACATTATCTATTGTCTTATCGATTGTACAGAGCATTGTGGCAGGTTATTTAGGATCATCAGATTATCGGGAAAAGAAAAGAAAAGATATTGAAGAAGTTGCTATAGAAAAGGTGGATTTTGGTGAAGCCTATACAGTAGAGCAGGAGTATGGTCGGACGCTTACTGTGGCAAAAGCGGAGGTGTTAGCAGAAGCAGATACCATCGGAGGTTTCCCGGCGGGGCAGCGACTGATTGCAGTACGTATAGAGTCCAATGAGGTAGACGATATAAGCTATGATACATATACACATGCACCGGTAAAAGATTTTTACATATCTTATGATGGTACATATCGTTCAACGGCACCAAATTATAAATTAACCAGTGGTGGTTATGATGATATTATTGGTAATCGACAGTCCATAGACTCTTATGAGTTTTCCGATGCAGGTTCTCATGCGGGATATTTGTTTTTCTTTATACCTGCGGATGCGCAAAAGATTGCTTTTGTGTATAGCGTAGTGGATACCGAAAGCTGCGATCTTATAAAATATGTAAAGGTGCCGCTGGAAATAGATGTGCAGCGGGACGAGGCAGAAGCACAGTCGGCAGAGGAAACGATAACGACACTGCCGGCTAAAGAGGATGCAGTAGAAAAACCGGTCGTGGACTAAGGAGGGGCAAAATGGTAAATGAGTATGGAAAAAACCGACAAGGAAAAGGTCTTTTGATTGTTGTTCTCGTGATTGTTGTCTGTATGTTCATAGGTAGCCTGGTTCAATTTTTGGTTACTATTGGTGAAGTGCTTGGTGGACCATCTTATGTGGAGAGTAAAGCGGTATTAGATGGAGATGTTACGATTTCCTATCTTGGAAAGAATTATATGGATAATGCAAAAAGTGGATATTCTTACTATATGATTGATGTACCTGTGTATAACAACGGAAGTTATGAGATGGGGACAGGGTATGAAGTGCGTCTGCAAGTAGAAACGGAAGAGTGGGATGACGTAGAAGAATTTACGATGTCGGATAACAGTGATTTCGCATATTCTTATGAGGATTTGGTGCCACCAGCAACATCCGGCATCGCTCATAAAATCTATTTGATTAGAGATGGTGTGAAAGAAGTGAAGGCGACGTTCTATGAAAGTAGCGATGATTATTATGATGGAAAAAATGGAACCGAATTTGTATTAAAAGTACCGACAGAATAAAACAACACTTTTAGGGAAACGTCGTAGAAAAATCAAGTTTCCGAAAAAGTACAAGAAATCCTATTGCACGACTCGCATGTGCCCCTTACTATAGTTAAGGGCATTATGAAAGAGGGAGCAATAGGATTTTTTATGGAAAAGTTAAAACCAAAGTTTTTTACAACGATTCGGGATTATTCGAAAGAGCAATTTATCAAGGATGTCATATCAGGAATTATTGTGGCAATTATCGCTTTACCACTTTCGATTGCACTAGCACTCGCATCAGGCGTGACACCGGAAAAAGGTATTTATACGGCAATTATTGCCGGATTTCTTGTGTCGTTTCTAGGCGGTTCTAAGGTACAGATTGCAGGACCGACAGCTGCTTTTGCGACAATTGTTGCAGGTATTGTGGCAAAAAGTGGTATGGATGGACTAATCGTAGCGACGATTATGGCAGGCATATTACTTGTCATTATGGGCTTATGTCATTTTGGCACCCTGATTAAATTTATTCCCTATACCATTACAACCGGCTTTACAGCGGGTATTGCAGTGACGCTATTTATTGGTCAGATTAAGGACTTTTTGGGACTTACTGTTGTGAGCAAAGAACCTCTTATAGATACAGGGGATAAGTTTATGGCGTATATGAAAGCTCTGCCAACGATCAACTGGCAGGCATTTCTTGTGGGAATGATTTGCATTGCCATATTAATCATCTGGCCCAAACTGGGAAAAATCAGTGTGATACCGGCATCACTTATTGTAGTGATTGTATCGATTGTGCTGGTCCAGGGATTATCTATGCAGGTCAATACCATTGGAGATCTGTATGAGATTTCCAATAAATTACCACAATTGCAGATGCCTCACATTACATTTCGCCTGATTCAGAGTGAATTTAGTGATGCACTTACGATTGCCATTTTAGCAGCAATTGAATCTTTGCTTTCTGCTGTGGTTGCGGATTCTATGATTAATGGCAGACATCGTTCTAATATGGAACTGATTGCACAGGGCGTAGGAAATATTGGCTCTGCATTGTTTGGAGGTATTCCGGCAACAGGAGCGATTGCAAGAACGGCAGCAAATGTAAAAAATGGTGGACGCACACCGGTGGCAGGTATGGTACATTCTATTACCCTGCTCCTTGTACTTATCCTTTTGCTGCCATATGCAGCGTTGATCCCTATGCCGGCGATTGCTGCCATTTTGTTTGGCGTTGCATATAATATGTGTGGCATCCGAAAGTTCGTAGACCTTTGTAAGATGGCGCCAAAGAGCGATATCGCTGTCTTACTTACAACGTTTGTTCTTACGGTAGTATTCGATTTGGTTGTGGCAATCGAAGTGGGCATGGTTCTTGCGGCAATGCTTTTTATGAAACGCATGAGTGATGTGACTGCGGTGGAGGGCTGGAAGTACATCGAGGATGAAGATGACGATCCGGATAGTCTTTCCTTGCGCCAGGTTCCGGAAAAAGTGCGCGTTTATGAAATCAGCGGACCGATGTTTTTTGGCGCAGCAGATAAAATTTTTGATATTACGGTTGACGAACGTGATAAGGTGTTGATTCTGCGTATGCGTAGTGTGGGAGCAATTGATGCGACTGCGCTGCATTCTTTGGAACAGCTGCAAACGGATTGTGAAAGAAAAGGAATCCGCTTACTTTTGTCTCACGTAAATGAACAGCCGATGCATATGATGGAAAAAGCAGGTTTTGATAAACGTATCGGAAGAGAATATTTTTGTGCGCATATTGATGATGCACTGGCGTTGGCGGAACGTATAGTAACAAAATAGAATACACTTTGTAAAATGAAATCCATGTTGTCAGTAAAAGCTGGCGATATGGATTTTTTTTAACCTATTTTTTACAAAGAGCATACATTTCATTTTACAAAGTGTTTGTATCATATGTCTTGTAAACGAAATAGAAAGAAAAAGTCAAAACGACAAAAGGAGATTAAAAATGAAGTTGAAGAAAATCGCCGCAACACTTCTTGTTGCAACATTAGCAATTGGCACTATGGTAGGATGCAAAAGTACAGGAAGTGACAATACAACAGATGGAGAAAAGGCAGAGAACACAGGAGCATCTGGAGATATCACCATTCTTTCTCGTGAAGATGGTTCTGGTACAAGAGGTGCATTTGTAGAACTTTTCGGGATAGAGGAAGAAAAAGATGGCGAAAAGGTGGATATGACCACAGAGGATGCTAAGATTACAAATTCTACATCTGTTATGATGACAACCGTTGCCGGAGATGTAAATTCTCTTGGTTATATTTCACTTGGTTCTTTGAATGACACAGTGACTGCTGTAAAGATTGATGGCGTAGAGGCGACAGCAGAAAACGTAGCTAATGGAACATACAAGATTGCACGTCCATTTAACATTGCTACAAAGGGAGAGGACTTAAGTGAGGCAGGACAGGATTTTGTAAACTTTATCCTGAGCAAAGAAGGACAGCAGGTCATTACAGACAATGGATATATCAGCGTAGGTGAAGGAGAGGCATTTGCTTCTAACAATGCATCAGGAAAACTTACAATTGCAGGTTCTTCTTCCGTAACACCAGTTATGGGAAAATTGGTAGAAGCCTATAACAAGGTAAACGCAAACGTAGAAATTGAGGTACAGGAAAGTGATTCGTCTACTGGTATGCAGTCAACGATTGATGGCTTATGCGATATTGGAATGGCATCTAGAGAATTAAAGGATTCTGAGACAGGTGCAGGTCTTGTGGCAACAGAAATCGCAAAAGATGGTATAGCAGTGATTGTAAACAATGACAGTGGAATTACAGATTTGACATCTGATCAGGTAAAACAGATTTACACAGGTGAGATTCTTACATGGGATGAAGTGCAGTAATCTTACGGTATAAGTTCAAGGCAAAAGGAAAGGTCAGAACATGAAACACTTTAACGAAATACTAATGAAGGTTATCTTTTTCATAGCGGCTTGCACTTCGGTGCTAGCCGTTGCCTTGATTTGCATTTTCTTGTTCGCCAATGGTGTTCCGGCGATGGGAAAAATCGGATTAGGCAAATTTTTGACAGGAACAATGTGGAAGCCTTCCAATGATATTTTTGGAATATTTCCAATGATTCTTGGAAGTATTTATGTTACTGCAGGTGCAATTATTATTGGTGTTCCGATTGGTCTTTGCACGGCTGTTTTTATGGCGCATTATTGCCCGAAAAACATATATGGCATTTGTAAGGCATCGGTGAATCTGATGGCAGGAGTACCATCGGTTGTATATGGATTCTTTGGATTGGTTTGTATTGTTCCGCTGATGCAAAAGCTGACGGGGCGTGATGGAAGCACGATGCTCACAGCTTCCATTTTGCTTGGCATTATGATTCTGCCAACAATCGTCAGCGTGTGCGAGGCGGCTATACGCAGTGTACCAACACCTTATTATGAAGGAGCCTTGGCGCTTGGTGCGACCAAAGAACGAAGTATTTTTTTAACTGTCATCCCGGCAGCAAAATCTGGTATCGTCGCAGGTATTGTCCTTGGTATTGGCAGGGCGATTGGTGAGACGATGGCGGTTGTTATGGTTGCAGGAAATCAGGCGCGTATGCCAAAGGGAATTACGAGAGGTGTACGTACATTGACATCAAATATTGTACTGGAAATGGGATATGCAGCAGATTTGCACAGAGAGGCTTTGATTGCGACTGGCGTGGTTCTGTTTGTTTTTATCCTGTTGATTAACTTGTTTGTGGCTGCATTAAAACGCCAGGATACAAAGTAAGGAGGCTATGGAATGAAACAAAATATGAAAACTGCATTGAGACATCCGGCATCCTTATTACTCAAACTGTTTGTTCTTTTATCCGCAGCAGTTACAATGGGTGTTTTGCTTTTTATTATTATTTTTATTGTTGCAAAGGGAGCACCACACTTATCGCCGGGGTTGTTCGCGTGGAAATATACATCCGATAATGTATCCATGACACCGGCGATTATCAATACATTGATTATGACAGCACTATCACTTGTTATAGCAGTTCCGCTTGGGATTTTTGCGGCAATCTATCTGGTAGAGTATGCAAAACGCGGTAGTCAGCTGGTAAAAGTGATTCGCATGACGGCAGAAACATTATCCGGGATACCTTCTATTATTTATGGTTTGTTTGGCCTTCTTTTCTTTGCCACGTATTTGCGCTGGGGATATTCTATGTTGTCAGGTGCATTGACACTCGTGATTATGATTTTACCACTTGTAATCCGAACGACAGAAGAGGCATTGATTGCTGTACCGGATACCTACCGCGAAGCCAGTTTCGGTTTGGGAGCAGGAAAATTGCGAACCATCTTTCGCATTATTTTACCTGCAGCAGTACCGGGAATTTTATCCGGTGTGATTCTTTCGATTGGTCGTATTGTGGGAGAAACAGCAGCTTTGATTTATACTTCCGGAACGGTAGCGCAGACGGCAACGGATCTGACAAAATCCGGACGTACCCTTGCTGTACATATGTATAGTTTGTCTCGAGAAGGGTTACATATGGATGAGGCGTATGCAACAGCATTGGTTTTACTTGTGCTTGTTGTGTTGATCAATGGTATTTCAGATTGGATAGCAAAAAAAGTATCGAAAGTGTGAGAATAGGTAAAAGGAGATAACGATAAGATGGACAATAAAGCAAAGATTTCCATTCACAATATGGACTTGTACTATGGCGATTTTCATGCCTTGAAAAATATTAACATGGAATTACCGGAAAAAGAGATTTCAGCATTTATCGGCCCGAGTGGTTGTGGAAAATCTACCCTGCTCAAATCAATCAATCGTATGAATGATCTGGTGGAAGGCTGTAAGATTACGGGAGAATTACTGCTGGATGATCAAAATATATATGGCAATATGGACGTTAATGTTTTGCGTAAGCGTGTGGGGATGGTTTTTCAGAAACCTAATCCATTTCCCATGAGTGTTTACGATAACATTGCATATGGACCAAGAACACATGGTGTTAACAGCAGGGCACAACTGGATGAGATTGTGGAGACCTCCTTGCGGCAGGCTGCTATTTGGGATGAATTAAAAGACAGGCTGAAAAAGAGTGCTCTTGGACTTTCCGGCGGTCAGCAGCAAAGGCTCTGTATTGCGAGAGCACTTGCGGTGAAACCGGAGGTACTTTTGATGGATGAGCCGACATCGGCACTGGATCCGATCTCTACATCAAAGATTGAGGACCTCGTAATTGAGCTAAAGAAAGATTATACGATTATCATGGTAACGCATAATATGCAGCAGGCGGTGCGTGTGTCGGATAAGACAGCATTCTTTTTGCTGGGAGAAGTCATAGAATATGGCGAAACAGAGCAAATCTTTTCTATGCCAAAAGAGAAAAAGACAGAAGATTATATTACGGGTAGATTTGGATAAGGAGGACGTATGAGAAATCGATTTGATAGACAGTTGGAAGAACTTCATGTAGAACTGATTGAAATGGGAAGCATGTGTGAAGATGTGATACGAAAGACATCCAAGCTCTTACAATCCGGAGATATAAAGGTGGCAAAAGAAATCCGTAAGGAAGATTGCAATATAGATGATCAGGAGCGTCTGGTGGAGAGTCTTTGTTTGAAACTTCTTTTGCAGCAGCAGCCCGTGGCAAAAGATTTGCGCAAGGTTTCTGCAGCTTTAAAAATGATTACCGATATGGAGCGTATCGGGGATCAGGCGTCGGATATTGCAGAAATTATTGAAACAGCAGAATTTCATGTGCCAACGAGTGATGTGAAACTGAGCAAGATGGCAGAAACAACCATTACCATGGTAACCGAGAGTATTGATGCCTATGTAAAGCAGGATCTGGAGCTTGTGCGTGAGGTGATTGCACGCGATGATGAAGTGGATGATCTGTTTTTGGAAGTGCGTAAGGAGATTGCGGCAGGACTGGCCGAGGGAATAAATCCGACGCATAGTCTGGATCTTCTAATGATTGCAAAATACTTTGAACGTATCGGTGACCATGCAACCAATATTGCGGAGTGGGTGGAATTTTCCATTACAGGAACACACAAAGATGCAGATATTTTATAAAGGATATTTACAAAATGTCTGCTGTTGCAATACTATGATACATAGAAAGTACAGTAACAAAGCATATAAAATCTGGGAGAACAACATATGATTTATTATGTCGAAGATGAAAAAAATATCAGAGAACTGGTGGAATATGCACTGCTTGCAAATGGATTTGAGATTCGCTGTTTTGCAGATGGTGTGTCATTCTGGCAAGGTTTGCGGGAAGAAAAGAATCCGGAATTGATCCTTCTTGATATTATGTTGCCAGGGGAAAATGGTATGGAAATTCTGCATCGCCTGAAAGAAACTGCCGCAACCAAGGATATTCCTGTGATTATGGTTACCGCAAAGGGCAGCGAGTATGATAAAGTGCTAGGCCTTGATAGTGGAGCAGATGATTATATTGCAAAACCGTTTGGCATGATGGAACTGGTTTCGCGCATCAAAGCTGTATTGCGCCGGACACAAAAAGAGGAAGTGGATACAGATCTTTCCTATCAGGATATTCGCATTTGCAACGCGTCCCACAAGGTGTTTGTAGGCGACGAGGAAGTAGAGCTGACGAAGAAGGAATATAATCTGCTATCGTATTTGATTCGCAATCAGGGAGTGGTTCTTACCAGAGATCAACTTTTAAATAGCATCTGGGGTTATGATTTTGATGGAGAGACAAGAACGGTTGATGTCCATGTCCGTTCACTCCGTCAGAAATTGGGAAATGCAGGAGACTGCGTCACAACGGTTCGTGGAATAGGTTACCGGATAGGGGAATGATATGAAACAACGTATTTTTCGAAGCACAGCAATTTTGGTGGCACTGGCAATTTTGGTGACGTTTGCAACGTCATTTCTCTTTATGTATAAAAAATTAGAGAACAATATGGAGCAGCGTGTGGATAATGAGGTGAATTATCTTGCAACAGCTGTGGAAGAATTGGGCGATGCGGCACTAGAAACAGGTTTGGCCGATGGCTTGACGGGACGCATTACACTCATTGATGCGGCAGGAAACGTGTTATATGATTCTTATGAGGATCCGGCTTGTATGGAGAATCATGCGATGCGACCGGAAGTTGCACAGGCAATCAAAGAGGGATATGGAAGTGCAAACCGCTATTCTACGACATATGCAAAAAGAAGTTATTATGCAGCTGTTCGCCTGTCAAATGATCAGATTTTACGCGTGGGTGACACGATTGACAGCGTATATGGTGTGCTGTTTCCGGGTATCGGCATGCTTCTTCTTCCGCTTGCACTTCTTCTTGGATTGAGTTTTGTCATTATTGATAAGACGACAAAAAGAATGATGGAACCACTTTTGCATATTAATCTGGACGAACCACGAAAGGATGTGCAATATGATGAAATGGTACCATTCTTACGACGCATTGAAGAACAGAACGAAGCGCTAAAAGAGCAGATGCAGGAGCGAAATAAACAGCAACAGGAATATGCTGCAATTACGGAAAATATGAAAGATGGACTGATTGTGACAAACCGGCACCGGGTATTATCCATCAATCGTGCAGCACAGCGAATTTTTGAAATTCGACCGGAAGAATGTATGGGGCAAAATATTATTGTTGTCAACCGCAATCAGAAGCTAAAAGAAGTAGTGGATGGCGCACTTTCGGGAAAGGACATGATCAAGCATATGACCATAGATGATGTGATCTATGAATTGCATGGAAATCCGGTTATGCAAGATGGATACACTAGTGGTGTGGTTATTTTCATTATGGATGTAACGCAAAAAAAACAGTTAGAGATCATGCGGCAAGAATTTTCTGCAAATGTGTCACACGAATTAAAGACGCCACTGATGTCCATTTCGGGCTATGCAGAGTTGTTAAAAGATGGGATTGTGCGGCCGGAAGATCAGAAGGAATTTGCACAGCGCATTTATCAGGAAGCAGCACGACTGACGACGCTGGTGCAGGACATTATCCGGTTATCAAAATTAGACGATGAGAATCTGGAGCTGGAAAAAGAACCAATTGATTTGTTTGACATGAGCAAAGAAATCATAGAAACATTACAGCCGGCGGCAAAGAAGCGCGGAATTTCTCTCTCCTTTACGGGAAAACGTGTACAGATCAAAGGGATGCGGCAGATTATTTATGAGATGCTTTATAATGTCTGTGATAATGCAATCCATTATAATAAGGATGAGGGAAGCGTTGTAATTTCGTCGGAGGAGACGGAAGAAGGCATCTGCTGGCGCGTGGAAGATACCGGAATCGGTATTCCGCTGGCTGAACAGGAACGTATTTTTGAACGGTTCTATCGTGTAGATAAGAGCCATTCCCGTGCAACGGGTGGCACAGGATTGGGGTTATCTATTGTGAAACATGCAGCAGAACTCCATGGTGCACGAGTGCGTGTGGATTCTGTCGTTGATCAGGGAACAACCATTACGATTATTTTTCCCAAAGAATAGAACTGTAATCTGACGAATTTATGAGTGTTTGGTATGGCGTTTTTCATTGATCAAGTTACGCATGCGTTGGCGCAATTCATTGCCCTGTTTGCTGCGTTTAAATCCTTGTATACTAAGAAATGTACTCTTTTGAGCAGCAGAGGAGGATAGGAACAGATTCTCCAAACGTTCTTTTGTGAGGCGGTCGCGAAGTGCGGCTGCCTTTTCTTCTGCGAGTTCCTTGCGGACAAAAGCACTTTCCTGGATTTGTTCGGATTTTTCAATGGCGCTTTCAATGGCATCGGAGACGCTGGTGTCAAGTTTTTCATAGGCGTTTGCAAATTGCTCATTAATTTCCGCTTCAATACGATTGAAGTTTTGGGCGAAATTGGTAAGCGCGGAAACGGTCAATGCCATATCCATGCCAAAAACGAACATAAATGCAAGGGATAATCCCTCCATTAAATAAGGGTTGGTATTATGGGTCATACCATTGACAAAAGGATAGATGATGCGCACAACGAGAATGCCAGCGCATCCAAATCCGATGGAAGCCGGAAGGCAGACGCGTCCGTTGATATTACAGAAAACATCGCTGTAATCCCACCAGTAAGCATGGAATAATTTTTCTAATCCCCAGGAAGTAGTGTATTCTAATACGATACTGCCAAAGAAACATATAAGAAAAATTTTAAGATTGCTTGCTTCCTGCAATCCGGATATCGGGAGTTCGGAAAACAGGATAGAGGCAAGTAAAGCACCCACACCATAAATAGGTACAATTGGTCCATGTAAAAACCCGCGGTTTTCCCAGTGGTGTTTTCGAATGGTACAGTAGGTGGATTCGTAAATCCAACCCATGAAACTATATATGATAAACCAGACAAAATATTTACTTACAATCATAGTGCCATCCCTTCTGTGGTTGTTAACGAGTTATGTGTCTGTCATAAGATTACTATAAGAAAAACGAATAGTCAAAATAAGGATATGCAATTTGACAAAGAATCAACAATCTTTTATTCTTGGATAGGAAGTTAATGAACGAAAAAACATTTAAAGGAGAAAGTATTATGAATGCACAAGCAAAAACAACATCACTTCGTACGGTAGACATTGCATATATCGGTCTTTTTGTAGCGGTTATGGCAATTTGTTCCTGGATTTCCATTCCAGCGACAGTTCCATTTACGTTACAGACCTTTGCTGTATTTATGGCAGTAGGTCTTCTGGGTGGAAAACGTGGAACGATAGCTGTTCTGACCTATGTATTACTTGGAGCTATTGGAGTTCCTGTATTTGCTGGATTTAGCGGAGGTGTTGGGGCACTTCTTGGTAACAGCGGTGGTTATATTGTCGGATTTATTTTTTCTGCACTTGTTATGTGGGCAATCACAGCAAAATTTGGAGAAAAAACATGGGTATTGGGACTTTCTATGGTACTTGGACTGCTCGTATGCTACGCGTTTGGTACGATGTGGTTTATGATTGCTTATACAGCAAACACAGGTGCAGTTGGTATCGTAGCTGTACTTGGCTGGTGTGTCATTCCGTTTATTATCCCAGACCTTTGTAAGGTGGGAATTGCATTGATTCTTACAAAGAGATTGAAAAAACATGTAAAATTATAAGATGACAATTTAAGATGAAAAAGGGAGCGCATCTGATTTGGATGTGCTCTTTTTTTGCGCCTTTGTGGATTTTTTATGGAAAAACATTGGAATTTGTGTAAAATGGGAAGAGGAAAAGAGGTAGAAATATGGAAAAAGAAAGAATACAGGAAAACCCATTGGGGATGCTTCCGGAAAATAAATTATTGCGACAGTTTGCAATTCCGAGTATCATTGCGATGCTGGTCAGCTCACTTTACAACATTGTGGATCAGTTCTTTATCGGGAATGCCATCGGTGAATTGGGAAATGCAGCAACCAACATTGCGTTTCCGCTCAATACATCCTGCGTTGCTATTGCACTTTTGATGGGAATTGGTGGTGCATCAACCTTTAACCTTGCAATGGGTCGTGGAGATAGTAAAGGTGCCGGAAAGTATATTGGTAATTCGGTGACGATTATGCTGCTGCTGGGTGTTGCGCTGTCAACCGTTACGTTACTGTTTTTAGCACCGCTGCTTCGTTTTTTTGGTTCGCCAGAAAAAGTACTGCCCTTAGCGATGGAATATACAAGAATTACAGCAATTGGCTTTCCATTTCTGATTTTATCTGCAGGTGGTGGTCATCTGGTGCGTGCAGATGGCAGTCCCAAAATGACGATGGCGATCAACATTGTCGGAGCGGTAGTGAATACGATTCTGGATGCATTGTTCGTTTTTGGTTTCCGGTGGGGGATGACAGGTGCAGCAGCTGCGACTGTGATTGGACAGGTTGTGGCAGCGGCAATGGTTGTCTGGTATTTGTATCATTATAAGACGGTACAATTACAAAAAAATGCATTTTCATTGGATAAAGAAGTTGTTTTACAAGTGATGTCGCTTGGTGCAGCACCATGCTTTAACCAGTTGGCAATGATGCTGGTGCAGGTTGTGATGAACCGTACCCTGAAATACTACGGAGGGTTGTCGGCATATGGGGAATCGATACCGATTGCATGTTCCGGCATTATCGCAAAGGTGTCGATGCTCGTTATGTCTTTCGTCATTGGTATATCCCAGGGATTGCAGCCGATTGTAAGCTACAATTATGGCGCAAAGAAATATGAGCGCGTGAAAAAAGCGTATTTTCTGGCAATACGCAGTGCTGCTGTCATCTGTGTGGTTTCGTCTGTATTGTTTCAGGTTTTCCCGAGACAGATTATTTCTGTGTTTGGAAATGGATCGGAACTTTATTTTGATTTTGGTGAGAATTTTTTCCGGAAATTTTTGTTTTTTATGTTCCTTTGTTTCATGCAGCCAATCTCAGCAAATTTCTTTACCGCAATTGGTAAACCGAAAAAAGGTATTTTTATGTCTTTGACAAGACAGATTATATTTTTACTGCCACTATTGCTAATTCTGCCGCTATTTATGGGAATTGATGGCGTTATGTACGCAGGACCGGTAGCGGATCTGGTGGCGACGGTTGTGTGTACGGTTCTTGTGGTAAAGGAGATGCGCAGACCCGAATTTATCGGGAAGTAATGTGGAGTACGAAAGGGTATCATGGTTAGAATTGCAATCGTAGAAGATGAAAAAGAATATCAGAACATATTGCTGTCTTATATTGAGCGATACCAGACGGAACATTTTGCCGATCTTACAACAACGGTATATGCAGATGGGATGGATCTTGTGGATGAGTATCATGGAGGTTATGACATCCTTCTTATGGATATCAAGATGAAGCATTTGGATGGAATGAAAGCGGCACGTAAGATTCGAAGCATAGATCAGGCAGTGGTTATTATTTTTATTACAACAATGGCGCAGTATGCTGTGGCCGGTTATGAAGTAGATGCACTTGATTTTGTCTTAAAGCCGGTGGAATATGCCCGGTTTGAACCCAAGCTGACAAAAGCAATCGGTCTTGTGGAAAAGCAGAGGAAAAAGAAATATCTGATGCTATCCAAGGAGGATCGCAAAGAAAAAGTGTGTTCAGATGACATTCTTTATGTGGAAGTCCGTAATCACAATGTCTATTATGTGACAAAACAGGAGACCTATGTTATGCGTTCTTCCATGGCGGAGGTGGAAAAAGAGTTGACGGCGTATCATTTTAGCCGTTGCAATCAGGGATATCTGGTAAATTTAAAGAATGTAGTAAGTGTAAACAAGGATGATGTACAAGTTGGGAGCTATCATTTGCCGTTTTCGCGTTCTCGCAAAAAAGCCTTTTTACAGGAATTAAGTCAATATTTAGAAGCAGGATATGAGTCATAAGGAGGAGCTATGTTAGGATTTCTTCAACTGCTGATTTTCCCAATGGAATTGTTGCTGGCGGTTACAATTTATGTGATTCCTCTGCGCATGCGCAGACAAGGTGTTTGGCGCTGCCTGCTGTCACTTGCGGCAATTTTTCTTATCGAGATGCTCTGGATGCATGTATATCCATGGGTGGCCGAGCATATGTACATCGTCAGGGATGGTGACATAGGCATACTTTTTCGGATATTATCGTCTTTCCTATTTTATTTTGTATTTTTGTTGGGGATACTTTTGGGTATCTGGTATTCGTTTGACATTTCTTTGAAAGAGGCGGTTCTTTGTGTGACTATGGGGTATGCAACGGAGCACATTGCCTATTGTATTCGTTTGCTCATTAATGGGGCGACAGATAGTCAGATTGCAGAAAGTCTGCATTTACTATATTTTTTGATTCATTTTGGTGTGTATCTGATTTTTTATTTCTTTTTTGCAAAAAAGATGGTACAGAAGCATCATTACGAAACCGATGCGATGGCGTCTCTCTGGATGACTTTGGTGACGCTGTTTATCGTTTTATTGATGAGTCTTGCAGCAACCTTTTGGGGATTTACGGTCTTGCATGGCATTTATGGTCTGGTGTGCTGTCTGTTTGTGATGATCAACCAGCGGAATTATATGTCGAATTGGCATTTGCAAAAAGAGATGGCTGAACAACAACAAATATTTGCCACGAACAAAGCACAATACGAAATGTCAAAAGAAAACATCGAACGTATCAATCGCAAATGTCACGACTTAAAACACCAGATTGCCGGACTGCGCAATATCACAGATGCAGATGAGCGTTGTCAGATTGTGGATTCCATTGAAAAATCAGTGATGATTTATGATGCTATTTTGCATACAGGAAATCCTATTTTAGATACTGTTTTAACAGAGAAAAGCCTGATTTGCCAGGAAAATGGGATTCGTATGCATGGAATCATTGATGGAAAACTGCTTTTTTTCATGGATGCCATTGATATCTATACGCTGTTTGGAAACGCACTTGACAATGCGATTGAGGCAAATCGAAAGGTGGAGAAAGAAAAGCGCTGCATCAGTATTCTGATTCATGAAAAAGTAAATCTGATCTTTATACAGATCGAGAATCCATATACGGGAGCATTGCAGATGAAACATGGTCTGCCGCAGACAAGCAAGCAGGATAAGCATGAGCATGGATTTGGCATGGAAAGTATTCAGACCATGGCAGAAAAGTATGGCGGATTTTTAAAACTGGAGACAGGTCAGGATATTTTTGTGTTACGTATTACGATTCCGCAGAGCCGATGAACCGATTACGACGCAAAAGTGACAAAACAGGACACAGTTTGTTCATAAATACAGAAGATATGCTAACCTCTTTTTTACAGAATGCCAAAATGCAAAGAATGAGCATGACGGCAGAAAGGTAAGAAGGAGGTTTTGTTATGCGAAAAAGAGAAAAGAAGCAGTCAACAAGAAAAAGCAAGATCATCAAAACAGTCATTTCTGTTCTGTTGATTGTTGTTATGGTTGCGGCAATTGTGGCAGCGAATACACTTTTGACGGAAAACAATCGTATGGTAAATGCCATGATGGGGGCGAATGACTCTGTGATTGACAACTCTGGCGTAGATACCAAGGGATTAGATTTGGACTACAATAAGAGTGATTATTCGAAAGACAAGATAGGAGAGGCTGAGGATGCACTGGCAGAGCAAATTGCGGATGAGGGAATTGTTTTGCTGAAAAATGAGGGAAATGCGCTTCCACTTTCCAAAGATACGCCAATCAGTTTCTTTAGCAGAAATGCGGTGACAGTAGCAACGCATGCAGGAATACTGGGCTATGGCAGTGGAACATTAAAAGAAGATTTTGAAGCAGATGGGTATACCGTAAATAAGACGCTTTGGAAGTTTTATGACAAGGGCGAGGGATCTTCTTATGGACTGGGCTCAGGATCTATCAGTTTTGGTAGAGAAGAAGACTTTGCCATCAATGAGTGTCCATTGGAAAAAATCACGGCAGACGACAAGGTGGTAGACAGCCTTTCCGGTACGACCGCAGTCTATGTTTTAAAGAGAGTGGCTGGTGAAGGACGTGATATGCCGCGTTCTATGTATAATCATACAGACAAGGCAGAGGATCAGACGAAGTCTTATCTGGAGCCGGATTCCGTAGAGTTGGAGATCTTATCTTACTTAAATGATAACTTCGACAATGTCGTATTGGTTGTCAATTCCAATGCTGCTTTAGAGTTGGATTGGGTGAAAGATTATGCCAATATCAAATCGGTTGTTTTGGCACCAAGTGGTCTTTCTTCTTTGCCAAAGATTTTAAGTGGAGAAGTAAATCCGTCCGGTAGAACGGTAGATACATTTGCGGCAGATGCGTTGGCATCTCCGGCTGCACAGAACTTTGGCGATTATCAATATTATGATGAAAATGGCGATGCAACCAAATATAACTATGTAAGTTATGAAGAAGGTGTCTATGTTGGTTATCGTTATTATGAGACACGTTATGAAGATGTGGTATTAGGACAGGGCAATGCGGGAGATTATGACTATGCTTCTGAAGTGTGCTATCCATTGGGTTATGGACTTTCTTACACGACGTTCTCTTGGAGCGCACCACAGATCACATGGAAAGATGGCAGCGCAACCGCTACCGTGGAAGTGACCAATACAGGATCTGTAGCTGGAAAAGATGTCGTAGAACTTTACGCACAAAGCCCATATACCGATTATGACAAGGAAAATGGTGTGGAGAAGCCGTCCGTAGAACTTTTGGCATACGCAAAGACATCTGTCTTAGAGCCGGGAGCATCGGAGATTGTTACCATGACCTTTGATGAAGAGCAGTTCAAGGCATATGATGCCAATGGGGCAAAGACTTATATCTTAGATGCAGGCACATACTACATTACTGCTGCAAAAGATGCACATGAAGCCATCAACAATATTTTGACAGCAAAGGGAAAGACAACCGCAGATGGCATGACAGCAGCAGGGGATGCTGCTATGGTAACTACTTATGAGCCAAAGAATGCAGACACCGATTTGACAACCTATGCTAAGGATACCTACAGTGGTGCAGAGATTACCAACCAATTGGATGATGCCAAAGGCGATGTGGCCTATCTGACCAGAAATGACTGGATGGGTACTTTTCCAACCCATGATGGGGAACCGACCGATGAGATCAGTACCTGGGGCAATGAGATCAATGGCAGTGACAAAGACGGCAATCCTGCATCTTATGTCTACAGCAAGACCATTGACGCAGATGGCTTAAAGGCATTAGATTCCTTTGATTCCGGTTCGCCGGTTGATGCATCCAAATTTGATGATGAGATTGTTTATGGAAAGAAAAATGATCTTACTTTGATCCAGATGCGTGGACTTGATTTTGATGATCCGCAGTGGTATGACCTTTTAGATGAATTGACATATGAAGATTACTACAATACGATTGCACTTTCCGGATATGGTATAGAATATATTGATTCTATTGATATGCCATTCTGCACGGATGCGGATACGGCAAACGGCTTGATTTATGGCGGAACCGGAAAATATTATCCAAACTCTATGACATTGGCACAGACCTGGAATCAGGATCTGGCAAAAGAGATGGGAACCATGATTGGTAATGAAGCGATCATCGGTGGAATGGACGGCTGGTACGCACCATCTATGAATATCCATCGTACACCTTTCTCAGGACGTAATGGAGAATACTATTCCGAGGACCCATATCTCTCCGGAGCTGTAGCTTCTAATCAGGTTTATGGCGCTGCAACCAAAGGCGTTTATGCATATATCAAGCATTTTGCCTTTAATGATCAGGAAGATCACCGAGGCGACTGTGACGGACAGTACGGACTTGCAACATGGCTCAATGAGCAGTCTGCAAGAGAAATTTATCTCAAGCCATTTGAAATGTGCATGAAACTGGGAGATGTGACATTAAATTATCTGGAGCAAAAGAGTGACGGCACTTATGAAAATGCAACAAGACAGATCCGGGCGTGTCAGGCGGTTATGACAGCGTTTAACCGTATCGGTTATACCTGGACTGGTGGAAGTTATCCTCTTTTAACAGGAATTGCAAGAAATGAGTGGGCGTTCCAGGGGATGATGATTACAGACAATGCAAACACAGGTGTATTTATGGATGGATACCAGATGATTGAAGCAGGGGGAGACCTGAAGCTGACTTATCTGGCAGATTCTGCAAGGTTTGATTTTGATAAAAACGACGTGGCAACCTATCATTATGCAAGAGAAGCGATGCATCGTATCCTTTATACGGTGGCTAATTCTAAGGCAATGCTTGGTGCGATGCCGGGAACAGATTTTGTCGATGAACCTTCTGATACAGAAAAAATCACAATGGGTGTTGATGTTGTGTGCGGCATTCTGATTGTGCTTCTTGTGGTTACAACCGTATTACGTTTTGTTCCAAAGAAGAAAAAAGAGAATAAATAAACATAATGAAAAACGGGCGGAGATCTCATCAATCATGGTATCTCTGCTTGTTTTTTTTCTACGGAAACTATATAATGAGGACAGTGATAAAATACATGGTAAGAAGGGGCTTTTACTATGAAAAAGAAGCAAAAGGTAGTACCGAATCAAGAGGAACAAAAGAAAATCAAAGCGGAGAAGATGAAAAAAACTAGAAAACCGAAGCAGAATAAGGCTGTGAAGAAACCGGGAAAGTTACATAAAACAAGTATCGGAATCAAGATTTACAGTAGTATGGGAATTATGGGGCTTGCTTTTTTGATTGTTGTATTTGCTAATATATCAATTCTTGGCACGATAGAAGTGCGTAATGATAAATTGGTAAATACCTATATTCAGCTGGAAAGATATAAGAGTCTGACATCTGAAGCCTATCAGCAGACGGCGAAGTATGCAGAATCCAGTGTAAACCGTCCGAAAGAAATAAATTTCACTGGTTTGGAGTCTTCCATTGAAGGCGTTCGCTCAAATATGGCGCTTACACAGGAATATGCCGAAAAGACACAGGATAAGAATCTGATCAATGGTGTAGAGTCGTGGAATATCAAGATGGAAGTCTTTTTGGGATCTACAGAACAGATTTTACAACGATGTCGCAAGGGTGATATGGCAGGAGCAACACATACGTTATCTGCCTTGGGAAGTTCCTATTCTTATGTAAAGATGGCACAGGATGGATTTGAAACTGTGTTTAATGCACAGTTATCGAAAGTGGAAAAGGCAAATACGGAAGCAATCAGCCGTATTCGACAGATCAATTATATCTGCTCGGGATTGGTAGTTCTTGTTATTATCAGTATGATTTTGGTGGTATATCGTACGATTGTGCGTCCTACAAAGAAATCGGGAGAACAGATTCGCCAGATTTCTGATAAGATTTCAAAAAATGAAGGTGATTTGACAGAGCGTATTGCTATTCGCTATGGCGATGAAGTGGGACAGATGGCAATGGGAGTCAATGGATTCCTAGATCAGTTGCAGAATGTCGTGCAAAGTTTAAAAGTGGAAGCGGACAAGATGACGGCATCGGCACAGGAAGTACTGGATTCCGTAGATTCTTCCACAGAGAATGCAGATCATGTCTCAGCGGCTATGCAGCAGATGGCAGCCAGCATGGAAGAAATCGCAGCAACACTGAGCGCAATGACAACAGGAAGTGAAGCAATTTTACAAGAAGTGCAGAATATGGTGACAAGTGCTGATGAAGGTGTAGAACTTGTGCAGGAAATTAAAGAACGTGCACAGATGCTTCATGAGGAGACGATTTCTGATAAGCAGGAGACAAGCGGTCGTGTAGTAGAGATCCGCGATATGGTGGAAGATGCAGTAGAAGAGAGCCGCAGTGCAGAGAAGATTTCGGAATTGACAGGCGATATCTTAGATATTGCAAGTCAGACGAATTTGTTGGCACTGAATGCTTCTATTGAAGCGGCAAGAGCAGGAGAAGCAGGTAAAGGATTTGCTGTTGTGGCAGATGAAATCCGTCAATTGGCAGATAACAGCCGCGAGACAGCAAATAATATCCAGGATATCAGTAAACTGGTTATTGATTCTGTAGAAAAATTGGCTTCTCTTTCACAGAACATGCTTGCATTTATTGACCAAAAGGTTATGCAGGATTATGATGGCTTTGTTACGGTAGTGGAACAGTATGAGACAGATGCAGACAGTATCAACAAAGTGCTGAGTGAGTTCGCAACAAAGATTGATGAGATCCGCAATACCGTTCAGGATATGAATCATGGTATCAATGATATCTCTACAGCTATCGATGAAAATGCGCAGGATGTAACAGGAGTTGCACAGAGTGCAGTATCACTGGTAGAAGCAATGACAAAGATTCACCAGGAGACAGAAAACAATCAGGCGATTTCACAGGAATTGAATGCACAGGTAAATCGCTTTAAGAGAGTATAATGGAAAAAAATTACAAACTAAAAATAAGTTATGATGGTACGCGGTATTATGGCTGGGAACACCAGCCGGATCGCGAGACCATTCAAGGCAAATTAGAAACCGTTCTGGCAAGAATGGTGGATAAGGATATGGTAGATGTGATTGGCGCGGGTCGTACAGATGCAGGAGTACATGCCCGCGCCATGATTGCAAATGTGAAGCTGGAGACCCCTTTATCTGTAGAGGAGATTCGTGATTATATGAATCGGTATCTTCCGGATGATATAGCGGTGTTAGAAGTTCGTGAGGCATCCGAGCGTTTTCATGCCAGATATAAAGCAGTTGGGAAAACGTATCGTTACACGTGTTTTGATGGCCCCGTAAAACCGGTCTTTGATCGTAAATATTATACAGCACTCGATCAGGAGCTGGATGTAGAAGCGATGCAGAAAGCAGCTATATATCTGGAAGGAAAACATGATTATAAGAGTTTTTGTGGGAACAGCCGAATGAAAAAATCAACGGTGCGTATCGTAGATACGATTCAGATTCAAAGACGGAAGGGCTATGTATATCTCACGTTTCACGGCACAGGATTTTTACAAAATATGGTCCGCATTATGGCGGGAACTCTGATTGAAGTGGGGCTTGGCCGCATGCAGGCAGAAGAAGTGCAGGATATTTTGGAAGCATGTGATCGAAAAGTAGCAGGACCGACAGCACCGGCAAAAGGGCTTTGTCTGATACAGGTGGACTACTAAGGGGAGATGCACGAAATAAAACAAAAACGACATCAGGCAGAAAAGTCTGACGGAAAATGAAGGATGAGTGAGGGTTTTAAATCCTCACTCTTTTTTTATGGTGACGAAGAAAACACATCGGACCTGCTCGAATGTATTTGACGACCGATAATCAGCTGATAGCTGTATGAAATTTCTAAAACTATGTATAATATACAAAAAATAAAAACGAAATTTGGTGATTATTTATGACGGAAAGTGATTGAAAATGACGGAAAGTGATTGTATAATACAATCATCAAATGAATGGTTTTGAACGAAAATGAATGGAAGTGATTATATGCTTACAGAAGAAAGATTTGCGAGAATATTGAACATACTAGAGGAACATGGTTCTGTGACGGTTACGGAATTGATGGAACAGCTACATGCTTCAGAATCGACGATTCGACGAGATCTGAATACATTGGATGCCAGGGGACAACTACTTAAGGTGCACGGGGGAGCGATGCAAAAAGATGCGTCGTCTTACCGTACGCAGGATGATGACATTTTGCTTCGAAAAGAACTGAATGTCGAACAGAAAGTGGCGATTGCCCGCTATGCTGCGCAGTTGATCACGGATCGTGATGTGGTTTATCTGGATGCCGGTACGACGACAGAGTTGATGATTGATGCACAGATGAATAGAAATGCATTGTATATTACCAATGCAATCGGTCATGCAAGGAAATTATCAGCGCTTGGATGCACCGTTTATTTACTAGGCGGTGAGTTTAAGGGAACGACCGATGCAATTGTTGGAGAGGAAGCAGTTCTTTCTATTGCAAAATATAACTTTACAAAAGGATTTTTTGGAACCAATGGCGTGACAAAAGAGCAGGGATTTACGACACCAGAAGTAAAGGAGGCTTTGATTAAACGAAGAGCCATGGAACAGACAAAGGAAGCTTATGTTTTGGCAGATGCCAGTAAGTTTGGCGAGATTTCGACTGTGACATTTGGCGCGTTTACAGATGCAACCATTCTGACAAATCAAATAAAGCAGGAGTATAGAGGTTTTTCAAATATCAAGGAGGTGGAAGAATGATCTATACAGTAACATTTAACCCTTCGCTGGATTATATCGTATCCGTAGATGATTTTACATTAGGGCGTGTGAACCGGACAAAAACGGAAATTATTTACCCTGGAGGAAAGGGTATCAATGTTTCCATGGTGCTGAAGAATCTGGGGCATGACAGTCATGCGCTTGGTTTCGTGGCAGGCTTTACAGGACAGGAAATTGTGCGGCTATTAGATGAATGGGGCGTGCAGTCTGATTTTATTCGTGTAGAGGAAGGGATTTCCCGGATCAATGTAAAGCTCCGTTCCAACGAGGAATCGGAGATCAACGGACAAGGTCCTGCGATTGCAAAAGAGCATATAAAACAATTGTACCAGCAGTTGGATCATCTAAAAGATGGGGATGTGCTGGTGCTAGCTGGAAGCATTCCGGATGTGATGCCGGATGATATTTATATGGATATCATGAAACATTTGTCAACAAAGAAAATACACATCATTGTGGATGCAACGAGAGATCTTCTAGTCAATGTTTTGCCATATCATCCATTCCTAATTAAGCCAAACAATCACGAATTAGGCGAGATTTTTGGAGTGGAATTAAAGGAAAAAGGCGATGTATTCATTTATGCAGCTAAGTTGCAGGAACGTGGTGCGCGAAACGTACTCGTATCTATGGCTGGTGATGGAGCTGTTCTTTTGACAGAGGATGGACAGAGATTTGAAAGTATGCCACCGAAGGGAAAAGTAGTCAATTCGGTTGGCGCAGGGGATTCTATGGTAGCAGGATTCCTCGCTGGATATATGGAACAACATGATTACGCAAAAGCATTTTACACGGGACTGTGTGCGGGAAGCGCATCCGCATTTTCAGAGGAACTGGCAACCAGTGACGAAGTCCATGCTTTGTTGCATAGTATCGGCAGATAATGCCTTACGCATTGTTTTGTAGGAAAGGGAAAAGGAGGAATCACACATGAAAGTGAGAGATTTGCTAAGTGTAGAAAGCATTCAGCTGCAAGGAACACCAACAGGCAAGGAAGATGCTATCAGACAGATGGTGGATTTGATGTGCAAACGCGGCAATATCGCAGACCCAGATCGTTATTTGCAGGGGGTTTTTGCAAGAGAAGAAGAAGGAACAACAGGTATTGGGGAAGGAATTGCGATTCCCCATTGTAAATCAGATGCTGTAACGGCACCGGGGTTAGCAGCTATGGTTGTGCCACAGGGTGTGGAATATGATGCATTGGATGGCGAGCCAGTGCATATCATCTTTTTGATTGCAGCGCCGAATACGGAAGAGAATGTTCATTTGGATGTATTAAGTCGCCTGTCTGTACTTCTGATGGATGAGCAATTTACAAAAGATTTAATGAAGGCAAAAAGTCCGGAAGAATTTTTGCATGTCATTGATGTGGCAGAAGCAGATAAAGAAGAAAAAGAAGAGGCAAAAGCTTCTATAGAAGAAGTTCCATCAGAAACGGAGACATTTGTTGTTGCTGTTACCGGATGTCCGACGGGAATTGCACATACGTATATGGCTGCAGAAGCATTAGAAAAAGCAGCAGCTGCAGTGGGCTGTCGGATTAAGGTTGAGACCAGAGGATCTGGTGGTGCCAAAAATGTACTTACAGATGCGGAAATAGCGTCCGCTAAGGCGGTTATTGTTGCGGCGGATACAAAGGTTCCAATGGATCGTTTTGATGGCAAAGCCATGATTGAGTGTAAAGTTGCCGATGGTATCAGTAAAGCAACAGAATTGGTGGAGCGTGCGATGCGTGGAGATGCGCCACGTTATCATGCCAGTGCTGCTAAAAAAGAAACGAAGGTAGAAAAGACCCAGACGGATAGCGTAGGACACCAGATGTATACACATCTGATGAATGGTGTATCTCATATGCTCCCATTTGTTATTGGCGGTGGTATTCTGGTTGCACTTGCATTTCTGACCGATACCTTGATGGGATATGGTGCAACCGGTGGATCTGCTTTTGGAACTTGTACACCAATCTCTGCATTCTTTAAATACGTCGGTGGACTTGCCATGGGCTTGATGGTGCCTGTTCTTTCCGGATACATTGCCTATTCCATCGCAGATCGACCAGGTCTTGCCGTAGGCTTTACAGGAGGGCTTTTGGCAGCAAATGGTAATGCACTTTTTACCAGTTATGATTGGAGTAATCTGGGCGGATTCAATGAATTTGTTGGAAGATTTGCATTTCAGGGGGAAAACGGAGGTACAACCGTATCTGGATTCCTGGGAGGTATCTTAGTTGGATTCCTGGCAGGTTATGTTGTACTGGGATTAAAGAAACTTTGTGCCAAGCTGCCAGATTCTTTAGAGGGCATCAAACCGACATTGATTTATCCTCTGGGAGGTATGTTGATTGTCAGCATCTTAATGTGCTTTATCTTCAATCCAATCATCGGATTGATCAATACAGGATTTTCAAATATGCTGACAGGCCTTGCGAATGCAGGAATGCTGACTTTGCTCGGGTGTTTGCTTGGAGCGATGATGGCTGTCGATATGGGAGGTCCTATTAACAAAGCTGCTTACGTTTTTGGTACGGGAATGCTTGCAACAGCATCGGATTTGATGGCAAGTGGTGTACAGTCAACCGATATGACGGTACAGGCGTGTTACATTGCGATGGCTTCTATTATGGTCGGCGGTATGGTTCCACCGATTGGTATTGCACTTGCCTGTCAGTTCTTCCCGAAGAAATTTACAGAGGCAGAGCGTGGATCTAAAATCTCAAATCTTGTTATGGGATGTTCGTTTATTACAGAGGCAGCCATACCTTTTGCAGCAAGTGATCCGGCACATGTGATTCCATGTACGCTTGTTGGTGCAGGCGTGGCGGGTGGTCTGAGTGCATTCTTTGGGTGTACCTTAATGGCACCACATGGTGGTATTTTTGTATTCGCAACGATAGGAAAACCGTTGTTTTACATCCTTTCCTGGGTGATCGGTTCTATTATAACAACCGTGATGCTTGGTTTTATCAAAAAGGATGCTCAGGAAGTTTAACTGTGATATAGATGGTGCTTTATTGCCATCTTAATGATAAAAAAGAAAGATTTTAAGGAGGAAATTATCATGAAAGAAATCGTATACACAATTACAGATCCAGAGGGAATCCATGCAAGACCAGCAGGTATCCTCGTAAAGGAAGCTGCAAAGTTTTCCAGCAAAATTACCATCGGAAAAGATGGAAGAGATGTAGATGCGAAGAGAATTCTTGGTGTTATGGGACTTGGCGTGAAATGTGGCCAGGAAATTGTTTTGAAGGCTGAGGGAGAAGATGAAGATACAGCAATCGAAGCACTTGGTACATTTTTAAAGGAAACCCTATAATTTATTGGCTATATAGGGTACAATAATAAAAAAGAATATTAGATGGCGGATGTTTGTTATGCTATCCATGCATTCGTTTGATGATCGCCCGTCGTCCCTGACTGCGCTGTGGGATGACGGTATAGAGAAAGACCACCTTTACAAGAGTAGAGGTGGTTTTTTAGTAGAGAAAAAAGGGATACATGGATAGCATA
>URCQ01000009.1 GCA_900546435.1 uncultured Pseudobutyrivibrio sp.
ACCGGGACCGGACAAGGACTTTACGATTTATGATTATCTGAAGGAGTCACTTATCCAATATGGTATCCCTGCGGAGGAGATAGCATTTATTCACGATGCAAAAACAGACGCACAGAGGGATGCACTCTTTAAGGAAATGAGGACAGGTAAGAAAAAAGTCCTTATCGGTTCGACAGATAAGTGCGGAACCGGAGTTAATGTACAGACACACCTTGTTGCAATGCACCATGTCGATTGCCCGTGGAAGCCTTCTTCCATTGAACAGAGGGAAGGCAGAGGTATCCGACAGGGAAATAAAAACGATGAGGTGGCAATCTACCGATATGTTACAAAACAAACCTTTGATGCATACAACTGGTCACTTGTGGAAAACAAGCAGCGTTTCATCAGTCAGGTTATGACAAGCAAGGCAGTGAGCCGAAGCTGTGAGGACATTGATGAGGCAACACTTTCTTATGCGGAGATTAAGGCGGTTGCGACAGGCAACCCTTTAATCAGGGAAAAGATGGAGGTTGACAATGATGTCCAGAGATTAAAGCTCTTAAAAGCGTCGTATGATAATCAGAGATACGGATTGCAGGATAATTTTATGATCAAATATCCAAAACTCATCAAAACTGCGACAGAAAAACTTGCCAATGTAAGGGAGGATATAAAGGCAAGGGATAAGGAATTGATTGATAACCCGGACTTTGCCATTACCATAGGCAATGCAACTTATACAGAGCGAGTGGATGGTGGAACCGTAATGCTTGAAGCAATCAGCAAATGTAAGACAGGCGAAACCACTCCAGTCGGTAAGTTCCACGGCTTTGAGCTTTTGGTGGAAAAGAATTTCCTCAGTATCAACTATATGGTGCTTCGTGGAAAGACGGAATACAAGGCAGAACTTTCCACAAGTCCGGTGGGAAGTATGGTAAAGCTGGAGAACCTGTTCAACGGACTTCATGAAAATGTTGATTTTCTGGAAAAGAAGATTGAACAGTACCAGAATGACCTTGAGGCTTCAAAGGCGGAGTATGATAAGCCGTTTGCATATAGTGCAGAACTGGAAGAAAAACTTGCAAGGCAGTATGAATTAAATGCCCAGCTTGACCTTGAGAACGCAAAGGCTATGGATGCAGATCTTGGCGGACCGGACGAAGAAAAGTCTGAGGACAGAATAGAAAATGCGGGTATTGTTGCAGAGGATAAGGGAATCTATATGCCAGACAGAAACAGGAAAAGATAGGAGTGAAACTCTATGAGCATAAGGAAAGTGGTCGCAGGACTACTGATTACAGCAGGGATTGCCATTATGGCAGTCTCTTTTTTCTGGTAAGAGCAAAAGATGGCAGCAATATCAAGGGTTTTGCGACCGTGGTATTTGGTGATTCATTCAAGATTACCAATATCGCAATCCTTGAAAATAAGGAAAAGGGAGAGCTTTTTGTATCAATGCCAAGATACCGTTCAAATGAGCGTGATGAGAAAAACAGCGTGATTTATAAGGATGTATGCAATCCTATCACGGCAGAGTTTCGTGAGGAACTCTATACTAATATCCTTGAGGCTTATGCAAAAATCAGGGAGCCGGAGAAAGCAGAAACACAGACACAGGGAAAAACTCAGGAAATGCCGGAGTTTTCCGTGACGGTAACACCTTATGAAAGGGAAGGCAGTAATATCAAGGGACTTGCCCGTATTTACTTTGAAAACAGCTTCATTGTAAATAATGTAAACATCCTTCAGGGCAAAGAGAAAATCTTTGTATCAATGCCTTCTTATAAAACAAAGCAGGTGGACGAGCACGGCAAACCGATTTATCAGGATGTCTGCTATCCGGTCACAAAGGATTTCAGGGAGAAGCTCTATAATGAGATTATTGCAGAATATGAGAAAGCAAAGGATAAGAGCAACGAAAAAGCAAGGGAGAATGCCGAACAGAACCACGGAAATCCCGACAGGGATAAAAAGGATACACCCTTTCGATAATTAAGGCTAAGGGGCGGCATATGCTGCCCTGTTTATAAGGAGGAAAAGCAGATGGAAGCAGAAAAGACACTTACTAATGAGGAGATCATAAGAGAACTTCTCGATTTATTAAAAAAGAATACTATGAAAGAACAGGCAAATGATGTATTTGAGATATGCACCTATGTGGATGGTCTGGAAAAAAAGATTGTGTCTATGACAGAAGAACTTACCAGTATGCAGGACCAGATCAAGAAAATGCAGGAAGATACCCTTATCAATAATGCAAAAAAAGCATTAACAGAAGCACAGGAGCGACTCAATGCCAGATGTGAGCAGATAAAGTCACAGGTATCTGAGATAAAAGTACAGGTAAAATCTACTGCCAAGAATATTGTTGATGAAACAAAGGCAAAGGGCAGGGCGGCACTTTACAGGGTGACAGAATTTGTAGGAATTAAGAAAAGACTTCTCAATGTCAGAACAGCGGTAAAAGATATGATTGTATCTACAGACAGGGATATTGCAAGGATAGCACTTCTTGCAAAGGGACTCCGTGAAGCTGGTCAGATCGTAAACAATGCGTTCCATACCTTTGCAGATAAGCCGGAGGTGGATTATTCACAGAAGGAACAGAAACACCCTTTCACAAAGGCGGTGCTTGCCCCTATGAAAGCAGTGAAAAAACTGCTTGTATCAATGGAGCTGCATCTGGATGCCTCGATTGATAAGCTGGATAATCTGGCTATGAATGTGCAGTTTGATAAGGAAAAGCGTATGGAGCAGACAAAGGATAAGGAACAGAAAGCACCGGATACAGAAAGAGAGATCATCTACTCACCGATGGTAGCTGAACCACAGGAGTACAAGTATAATGCAGATGCTTTTGCGGCAAGAAAAACATCGGAGGCAAAGCAGGAAACGGCAGGGAAGGAGCTGCCAAAAGTCAGAGAAGATAAAGCCAGATAAGTTTAGGGGCGTGGGAGTAAAATCCTGCGTCCTTTTTATCTGTTTTGTTTTAATAGCAGGCAAAAAATGGCGAAAATATAAAAAAATGCAAGAAATGGCGAGTAATTTATCGAGGAATAAGTTATCCTTTGAGTAAGATAGATGGACTGTGGTTATGTATAAAATTTTGCAAGTAATAAATTTTATACGAAAAAAACACAGAAAGGGGTTGCATATATGCAGGCTGATACATATAATCTCGACAGACAGACAGACAGACAGACAGACAGACAGACAGACAGACAGACAGACAGACAGGATAAGTCTGTTTTCTTTTGGCATGATCTGATTGTATATGGCACATTTTGGTTATGCGTTAGTGCATAATTGAAATGTGCCTTTTATATTGAAACCACCTTGATGTACGGTCATATATTGACTTGTATATATACATATTGATGGGACAACAAAGAACCATTTTATCCATTAGGAAGGAGACAAGACAAATGTTTAAGAAACTTAACAAAATGAAGATTGGTGCACGACTGAAAAAATCTTTCAGACAGATTATTCTCATTTTTGGAATATTATCAGCACTGGTTGTAGTGATTATGCTTTATACGATAAACAACTATGGAACGATACT
Organism: uncultured Pseudobutyrivibrio sp.; assembly: GCA_900546435.1. Classification (GTDB taxonomy): domain Bacteria; phylum Bacillota; class Clostridia; order Lachnospirales; family Lachnospiraceae; genus Pararoseburia. The sequence continues at coordinate 3,548 of URCQ01000009.1, forward strand.
GGATAATTATGCGTATCCACAGGGAGACATTGCTATGGCAATGAATGAATCAGCGGAAGTAAGGGCTGCCTCAAGAGGTATTGTAGGTTATGATTCAGATAGTCTCATTGAAAGTATGAAAGAACAGCATGAACAGGCTGTTAAATCGTTTGAGGAATATTTGGAAAAAATACGTCCAACAATGATAACAAAAGAAGGAACTGCCTGCATGGACGCTATTGATAAAGCATGGGCAGAGTATAAAGAAGTGGATGCAAAAGTAATTGAGGTAGGTGCAACGACTGATACTGCTAAATCGTTACAGGCTCAACAGATGATGACCGATGAAGCAGCACCAAAATATCAGGCTTTGGATGATGCATTACAGAAATTAATGAGTTTGAATATTTCACTTGGAAACGCTAAACGTGCACAGTTGAGAACGGTTATGATAGCTGCATTGACAATTATAATAATTGTAATTGCAGTATCAACGATTTATTCAAACAGTCTTTCCGTTGCAATATCAAAGAGCATTGAAAAACCATTAAATGAATTAAAGGACAGATTTATTACATTTGCAGAGGGTGACATAGATTCTCCACTTCCAACGGTTGAGTCTGAGGATGAAATTAAGGAACTTGTGTCTGGTGTATCTGCAATGTCAGACAGAATCAGAGTTATCATTAAAGATTCTGGCAGAATGTTAAATGAAATGTCAGAAGGTAATTTTGCGATTGATACAGAGTGTGAGGAAGTATATACAGGAGCATTTACCGATTTGCTGACAGGCATAAGAAAAATGAATGAGGAGATTGATACAACTGTAAGAGGGGTAGATGATGCATCGGGGCAGGTTCTTACAGGTTCCACAAATCTTGCAGAAGCGGCACAGTCTTTAGCAGAAGGCGCAACGGATCAGGCGGCATCGGTTGAGGAAATGCAGGCAACTATCAATGAACTTACAAGCGGAATAAAAACAACAGCAGAAGAATTGGGAACAGCTTACGATGAAGCCTATAAGTATGCGGAGATTGCAGAAGGCAGTCGTGGAGATATGGAAGTATTAGTGCAGGCTATGTCACGCATAAATGAAACCTCTGAGAAGATAGGAGCAATTATCACACAGATTGAAGATATTGCAAGCCAGACAAATCTTCTTTCATTAAATGCTTCGATTGAAGCAGCAAGAGCCGGAGAAGCCGGAAAAGGTTTTGCTGTTGTTGCGGATCAGATCAGAAACCTTGCAGAACAGAGTGCAAAATCAGCGGTGGATTCAAAAGCACTTATTGAAGCGGCTATTCATGAGGTTGGAGATGGAAATATGTATGCAGAGAAAGCCTCAACTTCATTGAGAGAAGTTGTGGATGGCATACAGGCGATTGCGGACAGTGCGAAAAAGATAAAAGAAATTTCCATTGAACAGGCAGACAGTATGGAACAGGTAGAGGCAACCGCAGAAAGAATTGCTGAAGTTGTTCAGAATAATTCGGCTGCGGCACAGGAAACATCAGCGACGAGTGAAGAACTTACAGCTCAGGCTACAACACTTAGCGGTATGGTTTCGGTATTCAAATTAAGACAATAAGAATAGACAAAGTTTTTAGTGGATGATTGTTTTTTTACACAGTTAAAGAATAATCGTCCACTTTTCTGTTTTGGGCAAGAAAATGTTTTTTACTTTTAGTTCGGTTATATGGTTATTTATAATAAAAATATAGAAACAATGCGTCGTTTAATAGATGATATATGAAGTATATGTTGGAGGGGTGAATTAAAATATAAGTCAAAATTTTTTAAACTATAAATGAGCAAGTTCGTGATTTTGCATAAAAGAAAGACACCTTAAATCGTTTGTGTTGTGTAATGAAAGTGATGAAACAAACATCGACCAACGGAAACAGTATCGATATCTGTACCAACGTGCAATGGACAGCAAGGATTTTGATTCGTTCATGAAATTGGCAGTGTAGTTTTATGTAATTTTTCAAATTTGCTTATTTATAGTTCTTAAATTAAGAAGGATAACTTTATGCTTTTGCTTTCCTCAATAGTTTTTTGAAATTCCCGTGTGAGGGGGAAAGTTGATTACAAACAGAATAAATTACAGCAGTGAAAGTGACGATACAAATGCAGGAAGAGCAGAAATGTTCTTCCTGTTTTTTAACAGAACTTCAGCAGCTGGCGGGGGAAAGGAGACAGTATGGCAAAGTTCTTAAATTATGAGGACCGGCTGGAGATAGAAAGCGGACTAAAGGAGCACATGACTTTCACAGAGCTTGGAGAGAAACTGGGAAGGGACAGGACTACCATCACAAAGGAGATCAGGAACTATTCCATCGAACAGGACACCGGTTATGGAAGTTACCCGCATAATACCTGCAAGTACAGAAAAGCATGTAAGAGGAAAAAAGTATGTGGGACAAATGACTGCAGGCATCCACTGGTAGCTGTCTGTAAACAGTGTGAACTCATATGCAACCGTTACTGCGAGCATTATGAAGAAGAAATATGTACCCATCGCTTTAAACCGCCATATGTATGCAACGGATGCAGTGAAGTAAAGAAGTGTACGCTGACAAAAACTGTTTACGATGCTCTGGGAGCCCAGAGGCGGGCAACGGATAAGATATCGGAATCCCGAAGCGGGATCCTTGCTACGGAAGGGGAAATCGCCAGACTCAATGAAATCCTGGTGCCGTTGGTAAAACAGGGGCAGTCTATCCATCAGATCTACCTGACACATAAGGATGAACTGATGTGCAGTGAAAAGACCCTCTACAACTACGTGGATGGATGCCTGTTTGATATCAGGAACATAGACCTGCCAAGAAAGGTAAAGTACCGTCCGAGATATAAAAAACCGGAGCTGAAAGTAGACCGTGGATGCCGTGTGGGAAGGAATTATCATGATTACGAAGTATATATGGAACAGCATCCGGACACAGCAGTGGTGCAGATGGATTCCGTGATCGGCAGCAAGGGAGGGAAAGTCCTGCTGACGATATATTTTGTAAATGTGTCACTGATGCTGGGGTTCCTGCGGGAAGCGAACACCTCAAAGTCAGTGATAGATATTTATGATGAACTGTACCACCGGCTGGGAGGGCAGGATTTTAGGAAGCTGTTTCCGGTCATCCTGACGGATAACGGAAGTGAGTTTTCCAATCCCAAGTGTATAGAGAACGGACCGGATGGAAAAGGATTTCAAAGGACGAGGATCTATTACTGCAATCCAAGTGCGCCGTACCAGAAAGCAGAGATCGAGGTGGGACATGAATTTATACGCAGGATCCTGCCGAAAGGAAGAAGCTTTGATGAACTGACGCAGGCAGACGTAGAGCTGATGATGAACCATATCAATTCCTACCGGAGAAAGAAACTGAACGGAAAAAGTCCGTATGAAGCGTTCAGCTTTTATTATGGAGAAGACCTGGCGGAGAGGCTTAGATGCCACGAGGTTGCAGCCAAAGACATCAACCTCACCGCAAGACTTCTCAAAAAGTAACCAGAAGACAGAATAAAGCACAGACCGCCGGCTGAAATAGGAACAGCAGAAGACGTGAATTATGGCTTGCAAAATTTGTAAGCCAAAACTGACGTCCGGTTTTTGTGCAAAAAAATACTCTGCCATAAGGTGATTATATCATAAAAGCAAGGGAAAAAACGGGAAAGTCATTACAAAAGTGGAAAGTCGGGTACAAAATTTGCAGGTCGCTTTCAAAATGTGAAACTCGTTTACAAAACGGGAATCTCGGATGACTATTGAACTTAATTTTTGTTTATATGGTCATTTCCTGCAAAAATTGGTCATTTTCTGCAAAGAGTATTGAAAAACACCTTTTCTTAATGTAAAAAATGAGTAGAGATTAAAAGATATATATCCTATTAATTTCATTGAGAAAAGCTGTGGGCAGCATATACATGAATTGTAAGATGCTTGTCGATAAAAAAGAAAAATAAGGAGGTAACATAATGAAGAAAGTAACGAAAATTTTTGCATTTGCAGTAGCAATATGTATGTTGTTTTCAGTAACTACAACTACTGCATTTGCGGAAGAAACAATTACCAACATGACGTATGATGAATGGTTGGCAGAGCAGGAAAACAATAACACAGATATTGAGGAAAATGATTTAGAGCCTGTCAAAGTAACAACGGAGGAAAATCAAATACAGACACAGAGTATGGAATATACTGAACGTGTTGGATTTAGATCATTAGATTCTATTTTTGAAGAAAAAGGAGAAATAGAATTGGATGATACAGTGTCAATGGATAATATGGCTGAAAATCTTACTGACAGTATTTCGGTTGATACTGAAATGGAAAGAACTGCACCAACAGCTAATTTAATTCCAGTTATAGTAAACGAAGACTCTTTATCAGAAGGGCAGATTACAACAGATACAAGAATTGCATTTTTCTATAATGATACAGATGAAGATGGGGACACAATAGCTTCCCGTTATGTGGATGGAAGTGCAGTAGATTATATTATTGGAACAATCAATGGGGGATTTGTTGTACAGATTACAGATCCGGGAACATACTATTTATATTATCAGGTAGAAGATAGTGCAGGAGAGTATTCTCGCGTGGTTGGATATTCAATTAAAGTTATTGAAGCACCTGCGAAAGAAACATATCAGGCGTTTGAAGGTAGTTTTACCTCAGAAAAAGATTCTGCTACATATGATTTTTCAATAGACTTTTCACAGATGGATTCTGCTGCCGTATGTTTAGTTAGAAAGGGCTATGTAGGCACAAATATTAAAGTTTACGATGAGAATGGAAATCAGGTTCTGAATAAAGGAACGAATTATAGACAGGCAAAAAATTGGGGTTATATTGATAAACCTTCCGATGATGTGACTGTTTGTAATTACACAGTAGTTGCTACACCTAATTCGTATGAAGATAGAGCAAGCGATTATAGGATTATAGTAGGCGATAAAAATGATACTGAATTGATGATGAGTGGCATTGAGAATACAGTTTTATTGGATCAATATTATGAATCAAAAGTAAATTTACAGAATAATTCATATGTACCTAATGTTGGTGAATATTGGTATAAATATAAAAGAAATTCGACAAGTGTTATTACGATTTTAAGTAGTGCTACAGATATTCGTTTTAAGATATTGAATGTGGATACTTTGGCAGTTATGTATGATTCAGCTAAGGATGACGATACGCATAAGACCTCATTTACAGGTAGTGGTGGTTGGTGCTGCGCTGAAAAAGCAAGGCTGACTACGGTAGTTGGAACAGAATATTATTTGGTAGTTTATTGTACGAATCCAACGGAAGGAGTATCTCTTAGAACAGGTAGTATAGCAACTGCTGTTGGAAATCCTGTTATGTGTGCTGCAAGCACAAAGATCATACCAGGAACATCTGTGACAGCTACGGGTTCAGGATATTCGTCAACACGGACATTTAGTGTAAGTGGAGATGATATTCCTAATACGGCACAGGTAAGAACTATTAGTCTTAGCGGAACAGGGATGTCTAAAATTAAAAGATGGAGATTAATGGCACCTAATAAGTCGGTTTGGGTTGCAAATGAATCTGACTTCTATCCAAGTATAAATTTTAATTTTGTAAATGATTCATCAAGCAACGCTAAACTAAAGGGAACATGGAGCGTGGCTTTTCAGTCGAGCAGCTCAAGTTACACATTTATTCCAAGTTATAGTGTTTCTTATTATTATGAATATGGCGATTGATGATTTTGGAGAATTTTAAAATTGATGTAATAATAAAAGTTTGATTGGAATGAGCAGCAATACTTGTTGTTGCTGCTCATTTGAGAGGATAATGTATGAGTGATAGTACCCTTCACATCGGAACGCTTGCTTCAAATAATGTAAACAATATTGTAAATGATACAAGTAAATATGATGAATACAAAGAAAAAGTAAAGGATTTGGAAAAAGAACTTCAAACCCGAAAAGACACTTTTGAGAAAATGACAGAACCACTGGTATATGTATGTGACTGTTATCAAAAATTTAATGTAGTCACAGGTATGCCTAAAAGCACATTCGGAGATTCTTTTGGCTATGCAATGCAGAAAGAAATTTCGGATTATATGCAGGATTTTTATGCTGGAAAGGTGAGCAGGGAGGATCTTGATTCTTATTTTGAGAAATGTTGTACTTCCATGCGTACTTACCGGACCGGACAGCATCAGACATCCGGAACCAATGAAGCAGATAATACACAGATCGTAAGTGAGATGTATGAGGTTTTTGCGAAAGAAAATGCAAGGGCGGCAGGTCAGGCGAACTATCAGGAAGGAAAAGCGTGGAATGAAAAATATTATTCTGATGGTCACAGTGATTGGACTTATTATAATTCAGATTATTACTATCAATGCAATGACACCAATGCGGCATTGAGAGAATCTGCTCGGAAGATGACGGAAAAATGGGAATTGGACGGGATTGACTGTGATGAAATAGAAGCAAATTCCAGCCTTACGTTAGATGGAGGTTTTGATTTTAACAGCATATGGAATTCGGATTTTAGGAATCAGGCTGGAAGGAGCAGTCTGGCAAAGGAATCAACGATACCGCCTGAGAATTTTAAGATGTTTTTTAAGGAACAGGTAACATCTTTTACAGAAGACAATAAATTTAATGGAAATCTGAAAATAACAATCGGAGAGAACAAATTCGATTTAAAGGTTCCATTTCAGACCTTACGAACTGGATCGGAAGGCGAAATTTGTAACGTTTGGGATTTAATGGAAGATTATTATTCAGAGTCAGGAGATAATTCTAACATCAAAAATTTCTTGGGGAATATGTCTGTATTTACACGATGGTACGCATATGAAACAAGAATCAATGACATATTTGGTGATTATGAAGTATCGCATAATTAACACGGTTGGAAAAATAAGAGAAAAGATATATTAGAAAGGTGAACTTTTGTGTGAAAAGTAAAATTTTTACAAAGATAATAGCTAGTGCAATGTCAGTTATGATGATTTTTTCGATGAGTGGAGTATCTGTAAAGGCAGCACAATTGCAGGAAAACAACGAATTGAAGACGGTTATGGTAGATATGAAAGATGTTGCAACAGGGGATGCTATAGTATATGCCAGTACGAGTACATCAACAAAGACATTGTCAAAGGATTATGCTACTTCAACAGGGCAGACAGGTGCAATCACTTCGATAGGACAGAATGTAGATTTCAGTAGTATTATTCCACAAGGATCAGTAATTGAAAGTATTACAATTTATTGTCCTACAGGTACTAGAGTAACGCAATCAAAATATACCACAATAAACAATTATTTGATTAGTAGTTATGAAACAGGAACAACAGCGACTGTATCTTTTAAGCAAACAAATAGCCCATCTTCAACAAGTAAAACTACAGCTTTTTCAGGAGAGGCAGCGAATGTTAAATTTTTAGTGAAAATTCAGGGAAAGATTATACAACAATATACAGGGATGGATGGATTTACTGTATTTGGTGGAAAGATGATAGTTACTTATCGCTAGTATGATTTAAGGAGACGAGTTAATGAGTATATCATTGTCAGGTATAGGAGCTATTGGAAAAGAGCAATTAATTTCCTCATGCAGTAACGGAGAACCGAATTGGTCTTATATTCCAACAAAGGGGGAAAGTTCAAAAACGCAGGCTGAATTTGTTAGTGAGATTAGAGAATTGGCACGACAAGCAGCTACGACAACAAATAAGACAGAATCCGAATATATTTCCAAACAGGTTCTTTGTTTACGAGCAGAATATCTATCAGATGTTGCACCTGATAGAAAACAATTATATGAACAGGCTAAAAATACAATGAAAAACCAAGGCAGTAATCAAAAATGTAAAGGATGTGGAGAATTAACATTATTGGATTTTTTGGAGAAAGCGGAAGGAAAAAATAGCGATTTTGCGGAAAAGCAGTTTGTGCTAGCGGGAGGAGGGACATTGAATTGCCCAATTTTAACTTCTGGTGGTTATGGTGCTGAAATTCAGTATCAGGGAGTAAAAGTATTATCTAATCTTGGAAACGGATGGGGTTATGAGATGACACCAGCGGAACTTGCAAAAAAAGATGAATTTTATTCTATTTATTGGAGTGAATATAATTCAGTAAAAGAAAATGGAAGTTCCGAATTGAGAGAGATGCCAGATTATTTGGATCAGGATAGACCGTCTTTTGAAGCTAGAGCATAAAATAAACTTTTCTTGACAAATACAAATCTTGATTCAAAGAGAGTTAGAGAATAAGAGAAAGGATGTATTAATATGAAAAAGTTTAAAATGTTATTAAGCGTAATGGCACTTGGAGTATTATTGATTACGAATGTTGTTCCAGTTAGTGCTGCTGAAAAGATTCAATCAACAAAAATAGAAAGTCTCAGTGAACTTGACTTAGATACATACACTCAGGAATTGATGGAAGCTGATGATGGAATACAATTATATGCACCGGCTCCAGCCTTAACACAATTTAAGTTACTGCTTATCAACTCTGAAAAAGCAGGGCAGGAGACTATTCAAAATTCTTCATCTTCAATGCAGGTAGGCTCACGTTTAGATCATGGTGGAACATGGTTTCAGGCAATAACGGCAGAAGTAGGGTATGCTAAAACCAGATACGCATATTTTAACGGTGTTAGAATGACATTGACAGCAACAGAGCCGATGTATCTTGACAGTGATAATATCGTAGATGGATATTATTGTCTTTGGACATATGAAGGAAGTGAATATGAAGCTGGAACATTTACAGCAAATTCCACTTCGGCAAATTCTCCGTGGAATACAATGAGTTTGAGATTTAATGTGTACTAAGGAGGATTTGCACTATGCAGATTAATTCTAATTATTCTATGAATGGTGTGCTGTATGAAACTAGACGTAAGCAGGATAATATCCCTCAATTTAGTACAGAATGTGTTGTTCAGGAAAATGAAAATATAAATCCGTATATGGAAGAAGTAGACTTTGATGAAAAAGCATTTGATATGATTGGATCGAACGCTCCACAGGATGTAAAGGATGCATGGATGGAAGCTGCTAAGGAAGTAAATGCAAATGGCTTGGGAATAAAGGGAAACGGAATGTTGAGCCATATATCGCAGATGATGGTACAAAGGCTGAATAAACAGATGAAAGGGGAAGACGATGTGGATAACATCGACATTTTGGGAAATACAACAGAATCTGCAATTCAGGCAACGAAACAGGCACTGTACGATTTAGATCACCCAAAGGAATATGTTCCGAAAAGTATAGAAGTTCAGCGAGCTTGTATGAAAGAAAGAGAATTTTATGTTGCGTTTCTGGAAAAATTAGAAAAGTTATAATTCATAAAACAAAAAAGATGCAGAGATGTATATTATCAACAATTATACATTTCTGCATCTTTTTATTTTGAGCATTCCAATAGTAATACGCTAAATCTTAAATAACTGTATATAAGGAAAATATGATATGATTATATTCAAATATGAAATTACAGGATCAGAGGTATACACAGTATGTACAGAGACACTATATTTCAATATGTAAAAAAACAATATGGAACAATTCCAGAATATCTGTGGAATGATTTACCAGATAGTGCAATACTTCGTAATGACAATGGAAAATGGTACGCAGTATTTATGAATTTGGAAGGCTTTAAAATCGGATTGGATACAAAAGATAGGGTTGATATTATGGTTGTAAAATGTAAGCCGGATATGATAAGTGTTATGACACACATGAAAGGCTTTCTGCCGGGATATCACATGGATAAAAGTAATTGGATCACAATTCTTCTGGATGGGACAGTCCAGGAGGCGAAGATATTAGATTTTCTTGATATGAGCTATGATTTGACGGACGGGGCAGATTGAGGAAAGTATGAAATAATATTTAAAAACGATAATATCCTCTTGTGAAGAAAGTTGCATAAAAGCTAAGTATATTTTCAATAAAGTTGTGAAGTTTATTTTTCATGGAAGTCTATCGCCTTTCGTTTTCCTATGACTATTACCATAATGATCTGCAAGATCTGTTTGTGGGACAACTGCATATTACATAGGGTAAAATCTGTGTGTGAAAAAGTTTGCATAAAAGCTAAGTAAGTTTTCAATAAAGTTGTGGAATTTGTTTCTCATGGAAGTTCATCTCCTTTCTGTTTACGCTGTCATTATAAAACACGAAGGGGGATATTACTTGCCAAAATAAAAAAATAAATAGACAAAAATTGCAACGGGCAGAAAGTGTGTAAATATTCTCTGTCCGTTGCAGTTTCTTATATATTTTTGCTATACCGATTGCTAATAATATTGCAACAGCGGATTTTATGATTCATTCCACGCTTATGAATGAACAGTATTCACATCAGATTGAAAATTTTAAAAACACTGTGGATGTCAGAGTAAAAGAAATGCAGTGATGGATATGATAAATAGCCAAAAAACGTCCGCAAATAGAATTTACAACAGAATATAAAGCAGATAAAGACGAATGGTATCAGATGTGCCATTCGTTTTTTTAATAAAAGCACAAATTAACCTACTTACGAGCATAAAATGATGTGCATTGGGTTGTTTTCTGGACTATGAGAATCAAAGTCCCATTGATATGATTAACATGGAAAAGAGGTGCAAAATCTTGGACACAGGAAGAAAAGATGCCAATATACAGATAGGAAAGAGACTAAGAGAGGCAAGACTGAATATGAACCTTGAAAAGTCAGAAATTGCGGATGTATTGGGTGTTACAGTAGAACATTATCGAAAACTTGAAGCAGGTGTAACTGGAATATCTGTAGATAAAGTATTGACACTCTATCATAAATATGGAATTGATCCTACATATCTTATAACAGGCGAGAGCAGCAACATAAAAGATTTTAATTTGGATTACTATGTTGCGAACAGCACAAAAGAGCAGAGAAATGATTTTTTTGACCGTGTGCTGGCGTATTTATCTAAGTTGATTAGATAAATTGAAGTGCTTCCTGCTTCCAAGCTCGAAAAGGAGGAAGTGTTATGCTTAATATTGCGGTCTGTGATGACAGCAGAACAGATGTAGAAATGCTGGAAAGTGCTTTTGATAAGTTAGCACAGTACCAGTTTTCTTATGAAGTGTATTTTACAGCGAAGGAGTTGCTGAAGCATGTTATAGATGATGGGGAAATGTATCATCTGTATATATTTGACATTGAAATGCCGGAGATGAATGGTTTGCAGCTTGCAAAAGAAATCCGGAAAATAGATGCCAAAGCATTGTTTGTATTCCTGACTGGATATACGCAGTATGTTATGGATGTTTTTGAGGTTATTACCTTTGACTATATTTCTAAACCGATTACAGTGGAAAAGCTGGAGTCCGTCCTTTTAAAAGCCATGCAGTATCTTCATATGATAAAGCGTGACTTTGTCTTTCAGTTCCGAAAAAATCAGTTTCGTATTAGCTGCGATGATATTGTGTATTTTGAGAAGAAAGGTCGTCAGGCAGTGATACATACGATCTCAGAAAATTTCAAGGCAAATATGACAACTGAAGAAATATGGAAACAGCTTGATGATAAGGTCTTTGCCCATATTCATGTATCATATATCATCAATCTTGGGCATATCAGGGCGATTGAGGGAGATGAAGTAGTGATGGACAATGAAGAAAGACTTCTGATTGCCCGTTCCCATAAGCAGAATTTAAAAGAAAAACATATGGAGTTTGTAAGGAGGATGGTTTAAGGATGGAATATGTGATACGCTTTGCCATCAGCCTGTTTGATCTGGCAGTGTTTATGTATTATTTTCATTCCAATAAGAAAATGAAACCAGTATCAAAGGTATGGATATTGGCTGGATTTACCATTGCTGCAATTATATGGACATTTGTCAGCAACATAAAAAATCCGTATCTGAATCTTGCGACTCTTTTGATTGTGCTTATACTGTTATCATTTTATTATGAATCAGGAATGTGGACGAGAATTATAAATATTGTGACATTCATGGGTATTGGAATGCTGTTTGAACCTGTAGCCTTGCTGTTACTCCATGCTATGAATTTTCATATGGGAGAAAGTTATAAATATTATTTTGTAATGGTAATATGCAGCTTTGTTCGTGGAAATGTGATGTATATTCTGTCAAAATTGATTTCAAAGAAAGGGATGCAGATTGCTGATTTTCCGAAAGAAATTTTGGGTGTGCTTGTTATGGTATTTGCCTTTACGGTGTTGAACTGCTGCTTTGTTATTCTTTTGTCATTGGAAGCTGGCAGTGAAAAAAGCCTGCTTATGTGTGCCAGTATTGTAATTTCCATTGTCCTGACAGATTATTTTATGCTGTATATGATGGAACGTTTTAATTATCTTGTGCAAAAACAGTATGAGGATGCAATGTACAGGGAAGAAATGCACTATAAAGACATCTATTATGAAGAAGCAGAAAAACAGAATAAGGAAGTGCAGAAGTTAAAGCACGATATGAAACATAAATTGCATGAACTGTATCATCTGTTGGAAAATAGTGATGGGCATGAACTTTCAGAGAAAATCGGTGCGATGTGCATAGAATTTGAGCAGATAGATGAAAAGCAGTATTCTGATAATCCAATCGTAGATTCTGTGCTCCGCATTAAATTTGGCAGGGCAAAGGCAAGGGGGATAAAAGTAGAAACATCTATTCGTATTCCAAAGAAGATGCAGCTTGATCATGGGGATATAGGTGTATTGTATGGAAATCTTGTGGATAATGCGGTAGAAGCCTGTAGCAAGGTGCCGGAGGAACAGCGTTTTGTAAAGATTGAAAATAAGTACCAGTCGGGGATTTTGCTTCTTGTAATAACAAACAGCAAAACAGGAAAGAAAAATAAAAGCCTGAAAACAACCAAGAAAGATAATATCCGACATGGGCATGGTGTTCAGAGTGTCCGCAAAGTGGTAGAAAAATACAATGGAACGGTAAGTTTTACAGATAAAGGGGATATATTTGAGGTTTCAGCAATGCTCTATGGAATTGAAGTGAAGGAATAAATGCAAAGCGTTACACTTAAATGTCAATCTGTTACACTTTGCCGCATTTTCCTGTAAAGTATGATATAGTGCATTCATCAAATGCAAAGGAGGACATACATATATGTCAAAATTAAGAAGATTGATGAACCGACTCAGTCATGGAGCATTAACCAGCGTGGCAGCACTTGCCCTTACGGTAACTGCAACCAATATGAACCGTTGCTGCTGGTTTATTTTCGGACAGGACAAGTTACCGGATAATGCGAAAAAACTTAGAAAATTTTAAGGTGGTAACAGGGTATGATTGCTAAATTTGCAAAGAAGATAAATGAAATATTGATACAAAAGGAGATTGTGCAAAAAGAGGATGCAGAACTGTACCAATATGGGATAGAAAATGGCATTGTTGTTGCAGGAAACCTTTTGGCTTCTGGAATATTTGGCATTGTGACGGGGAGACCGGGACTTGTTCTGGTCTTCCTGTTATTTTATGCCTCGTTGAGAAGCTATAGTGGGGGCAGCCACTGTAAGAGTAGAATCGGCTGTTTTTTGATATCAATGGCAATTTTATTTATTCCGGTTTATACATATGAGCCTGTAATGAAAAATGTTCCTAATGCCGTGATTTTATTGATCGGAGTTCTTGCAGTGGTAATTATTATTGTCCTTGCCCCAGTGGAAAGTATCAATAAACCTCTTGATGAGGAAGAAAGAAAGTATTATGCAAGGGTAACACATTGCATAACAGCATTGCAGGTATGTGTTCTTATCATTTTATTTTGTTTGGATCTACAAGATTATTTTTATGCTGGGTATGTGAGTATAGTCCTGATAGCAGTATTTATGGTTATGGGAAAGATTGCAGTGAAACGATATGTGCAATAGCAAAATGTATTAAAAATAGGTATTGATATATAATTTTGTAGACGAACATGGAATATTACAAATATAGAGTAATGGTTAAAATTTTGGATGAAAATGCCGAAATATAATAAAAAATAGGAAAATATACAAAAAATAATCCAACCAAATGAAAGAAGTATGTCAAATTTGTGTGTGGAAGGGGATGAGCATATGTTCAGAATTGCTATATGTGATGATGAAAGACAATTTAGAAAACGCATTCATGATATTTTAATAGAATATATGAATGAAAATGATATATTATACGAAATTGATGAATTTGAATCAGGAAAGGATTTTATAAGTTTAGGTATCAATCTAGCAAAGTATGATATTGTTTTTCTGGATGTAAATATGGATGAACTGGATGGAATGGAAACTGCGCAGAAAATAAGAAAAGTCGGCAATGATGTTTTTATAGTTTTTGTTACAGCATTTATTACATGTGCCCCTCAAGGATACAGCGTAGGAGCTATAAGATATATTCTGAAAAATAATGTAAATTTTCCGGAACTAATATTTGAGTGTATGGATGCAATCAGCTTGAATATGAATTATGTAGCCCAAAAGAAGAAATTTAACTTTAATGAGGGTACAAAGATTGTAGCATTAGAGCGTTTGTTATACATAGAGAGCAGATTGCATAAACTTGAGTTTTACATTATGGAGGACAAGTTAAAAAAATATTCAATATATGGCAAACTAGATGAGCTGGAAAAAGAGTTGCAAGGTAATGATTTTATCCGGATACATCAAAGTTATCTGGTTAATATGAAGCATATTGAGAAAGTCAGCCGGTATGAGGCGTTATTGAACAATGGTATTAAGTTGGAAATTCCAAAAGCACGATATAAATTTGTTGAAGAAACATTTGTTTCGTATAAAGGAGAATTGTAGATGCTGATTAGTTACATTCAAAGTATTATGATGATAATATTGGAGGTAATATGCTGCAAAATATTTTTTGAAAGTTTTGCTGAAAAGAGATCAAAAAATAATTATAGAAATTATAGTATTATTTTAGGAATTGTGGTATGTGAATATGTAATAGCTTCATTATTTTATGATAAGTTTATCTTGAAACAAATATTGGCTATAGTTGCTGTTGCGGTGTTTATGTGCTTTTATTTTAAAATTCATTTCGGAAAAGCAATAATCTTATCATTATTATTTCAGGCATTGCTGCTTTCTGTAGACTATTTTACACTATGGTTAAATGTTTCTCTTTTTGATAGTATAGCAGAAATTAGCAGGTTGCATTTTGTAGGTGGAAGTTTAATAACGGTTTTGGGAAAAATAATTCTTTTCCTAGTTGTTTTGCTTATCAGGAAGAAAGTAGGAGGGGAGTCCACGGATGTTTTAAGAAGTACAGATTGGCTTCGATTTATTTTTTTCCCAGTTTTTACAATCTTCACAGTTATTGCATTGATCATGACATCTGGAAACATTGAGAATCAAAAGCAGGAAAATGTATTCTTGGTTATAGCATTGTGTTTAGCAGGGATGAATATAGTTGTGTTCTATATGATAAATGATATATTAAAACGTGAAATTAAGATTCGTGAAAATGAAGTGTTTCAACTGAAAGCACGAAATCAGACAGACATGTACCGTTCTATTTCAGAAAATTTTGTTAAACAACGGAAAAAAACACATGAATATAAGAACCAGATTATGTGCATTGAGTCTTTGATAGAGATGGAAAATTATGATGAACTAAAGGATTATGTGAAAAGTATAAGCGGAAATTTGAGTACAGAGTTAGATTATATTAAAACAAATAATGTGATTATTGATGCTATATTAAATAGCAAATATAAGGAAACATTGGATAAAGGCATTGTATTTATCTTTCAAATCAATGATCTATCAGGAATTAAAATGTGTGATGAGGATATTGTTGTTATATTATCGAATCTTTTGAATAATGCAATAGAGGCTTGTGAAAAGTGCTCAGGCAAAAAATTTATGAAAATGAAACTGGTTAAAGAGAAAGACAACATTATTATATCTGTAAAGAATACATATGATGGTAAACTTAATATTAAAGATGGAGAAATACAGACCTCAAAGAAATATGAAATGGATGAGCATGGGGTTGGAATAAAAAATATAATTGAGGTTATAACAAAATATCAAGGCTCTTATGCTATACGAAATGATAATAATGAGTTCTACTTCTCAGTTATATTGCCAAACTAAGATGAACCTTAAAAAAGTGATTTGCTGCAAGCAAATCACTTTTTTTTGTCATTTTCTGCAAAAAAAGGTCACTTTCTGCAATGGATATTGTTTTGTAAACAGATAAAGTTATACTTAATTTGGCAGGAGGCATAACTATGATTGAAAAAATAGCTGATGATTTAATTGGTCAGATGACTGAAGCAAGGTTAATTGACAAAGAGATGGAAGCAAGATATGTTTATGTTTTTATCTGTTGGATAGAGAAATTTATTACTGTTGGCAGTATTATCGTAATCAGTTTGATGTTTCACAAGCTGCTCCCAACTATATTTTTTCTTGTGTTTTTTTTAGAATTAAGAAAGAGAACTGGCGGATATCATCTGGACAAGTTTTATAGATGTTATTTAGCATCCATTGTTTCTTATTTAGTTATCGTGATTATAAGTGAAAAATTGTCAGAACATCCACAATGGTTATTTGCAATAGTACTACTTGCTATAACAGGGATAGGATTGATTGGTACAGCGAATCATCCTAATATGCACATGACATCAGATGAATTGATGGAATCGAAAAAATCTGCGAGGACTATTGTTTTACTTGAGGGGTGCATAATACTTGGCTGTGTTCTGTTAGATGCAGATATGGTTTACGTTAGTTATATGGCAATAGCTGTTATATTATGTGCAGCTTTGCTGTGTATAGCAAAAATTTTTAAACAGGAGGTGAAAGAATGAAGAAGGTTAATAAGAAAGTGTTGAAGGTTGTAGAACATGTCATGAGAAATGAAGCTGTATATGGAATAGATAGATTCCCACCTGCATGCATGGGAATATTTCATCAGCCGAAACGTCCGATTATCCAGAAGAAAAGTGAAAGATAGTTAACTGGCGTGTTTTACTATTATATCTGTAGCCATAGATGCTATAGGAACTTAATTGTTTATTCCAAGATGACAAGTATAAAAAGGAGGTACTGATATGTTAAAAAAATTAAGAAAGTTATTGCATTTGCATTAGCATTGACTATGTTAATGGGTATGGGAACAATGGTGTCAGCAGCAGAAAAGGAGAGTAGTATTCCTGAATATTCTGAAACCAATGATGGTGGAATGACGGTGAATATTGCAGGAGATCAGGAAGGAACAATAGTTGAAGGCAGTGGTAATGAGGAAGGGATTAATCCGCTATGGTGGCCTGGAGATGGACCGGCTCCGCAGGTGACAAGCATTTCACTTTATAAATATGGCTGGCTTACAAATGGAAATTTTGGCGTTACGATCAAGGTATATGGATATGGCAGCGATACTACAACATTTGATGGAAGAAGTATTTCGTGGATACATCAGGAGCCATTTATTATATCTGGTACAGGCGCAGATGGCTTCTATTATACATATGATTGTGGTCCGATTACGCAAGCGGGAAGTTATAGATTTAATACAACTTTCAGGTCAACAAACTTCCCTAATACTACACGTTCCTTTTCAACGGTATTCACGTTTAGTGCAAACTAATATATGTTAATTCATATAAATAACATATTATAATGCGAATGGAGGTGGTTAAATGCGTATTGGTTCGGGAGTGCAGAGTGTATCTGAATTATTTGGAAAGCGACAAAACAATAGCAAAACATCTGTTAACGGAAATGAGGCATTTCCTCAGACATCAATGAAAGTGTATTTAAAGACGGATGATATGTTGTTTTCAGGCGGAAATGGAACCGGTCTTTCGTTTTATATTAAGTATGCAGAAGAGTCAACAGATGATAATCCTGTAGTGATAGCCAAAGGGATTGATGAAAATGGAAAAGAATTTGAAGAAAAGATTAATATTAACGATATTGATTTGAGAAATGCTTCTTATGTCGAAATGAGTGCTTTGGAGGCATATTATGATGTTGATAGGGGTAATAGTCTCAGCTCTTTTCCACAAGAAACTGGTCACATGGGATTAAATGAAAGATGTGACCTTATATCCAGCTTTGAAAAGGTTATTCAGGATATGAACAAATTAGGAAAGTATGATTTGCAGATGTTTTATATGCGAAATATGAATACTTATCTAAATCTGGAAAGACAGAAAAAAGCATAAAGTTGTTTATAGATTCCTGTTGGAATGAAAATTTATACGATGTTAATTTGAAAGGAGATTTTAAAATGAAGAAAGTAAAAAGTTTAAAGGCGTTGGTGTTGAGTTTGATGTTATGTTTGGCAATGGGAACAACTGCGTTTGCAAGTGAAGTATCCACTCAGGGACAGGCTGCCCCTAATGCAAATAAGGCAGTAGAAGTAAGCGATTGTGGCGATTTGGACGTAGTACCTGCTTATGATGACGCCGTTGCTCTTGCAGATACGATTCAGTATGATGCAAATAGAACCATTACAAGAAGCAATTCCAGAAGCGGTGTATTCAACGGAAATTATTATTACACCATTAATAACTCAAGCGTTACAAAGTTGTGCTTAAATGTTTATATGCCTAATGAAAGTGGAACAGATTATCTTCAGGGAACAATTACTCTTGTAGGAAATGACGGAACAAGTGCACCGGTACAAATTGCTAACTATTCAGGAGATTCATGGACACTGACATTTACAGGTGTTAAGGTAGGCGTTAGATACCATTTCCATTATGAGTTGTATTCTGTTGGGTCTTCGCAGGTAGGCTATATTGCTTCTGCTGCTTATGCACAATAATAGCTGCTTGAATATGGGATATTAAGCAAGCGCAACAGAATATTTTCATTGTATGTTGCATTTTATAGCAATCTGGCATAAAGTGCAACATACTATAATAAGAAAATTAGATTATATTGCTGCTGGAGGGATTATAAATATGGTAAATATGGTAAATACCGCTGTAAATAACAATATTTACGCAGGAAGAAAATCAGGTTCAAAATATAACCAATCAAAGGCTTTTCAACAAAAGGAAGTGTTAGAGACACCGGATGTTGCAGCAGTTAACAAATATGCAAATGTTCAAGAAATTTATGAGGCACTAAAGTGTAACGTGTCATGTAGAGGATATGAACAGGGGCAGGATGAAATTGCTGAGAAAGAAATTCAAAATGATGAACCAGAAATAAGCAATGATTCCAGTGAAAAAATGACAGTATGGTATCAGGGTGTTCCTTTGGAAGAGTGGGCATTAACTGATCCTAAATACACGGATTCAGAAACGGGAATTTCATGGTATATTAGAGATGGAAAATATCCGTATATGGTAGGTGAGGATGCAGAAAAGTTCCGAAAACTTTGTGAAGAATCCGGGGAGTTTGCGCTAAAGAAATTTGCGGAAATGACGGGATTAATACAGAAATTAGATGACAATACAGTAGCGTATGTGGGTGATAACGGAATTGCAGTTAAATCTAAAGATGGGAAAGAGATGTTTGTGGACACATCAGGCTTATCATATGATATTGTTATGGATATGTTCAGAAATTTGCCTAGAAATGGGAATTTTTTCAGCAATAAGTATTGGTCAGACAATATACAGAAAGCACAGGCTCGGAGCTGATGATACGTTATATTGCAAGAGTGTGTATGCTTGGACTCCGATAGGAGAAAGCAGATTGGTTCTGATTGACAGAAGAATCATATGATTTCATCATTAATTTGGTAGGCAATAATATTCAAATTATTGCCTGCTAAATTTTTACCAAAATTCTTCTAATACCGTTTTTAGACTAGGAAATATTGTTGAAAGCGTACTCTCAATATATTCTTTAGAGCAGAACTGTAGCTTTGAAATAGTATCAATGCTGTGTTTTTTACTTGATTTCTGAGTAATTTTTGTTCTGTTGGTCATTTTCTGCAAAAACAGGTCACTTTCTGCATAGGATATTTTCTTTTGCTTTGATTCCTGCTATTCTTAGAATATACAACAGATTGCTCTATATGGCACATTGAATACTGAGGAAAGGAGAAGTAAATATAATTATGAATATGCTTATAGAATGATCTGCATATAACGACAAAATGATATTAAAATAGGGGGTGATTTTGATGAAAGATTTTCATTTGAAGATTTTAGCTATAATAATGATAATTTTTGGCATATTTGGTTTAAGTACGCTTCCGTTTCTTTCCATTATTGTCCAATATATTGACTCAATAACTGGATTTAGTTCAGGAAATGGATATCTTACCAATAACATGGATTATCTTTTTAAAAGTCCTCTTATTTATATTGGTGGCTTTTTTGTTTTTAGTATCATTTTGGCAATTATTTATCTGGTTTATAGTTTTTTTAAAGCAAAGCGGGGGTGACTTCTAATGAAAAAAATAATTAGTATGGTTTTAAGTTTTATATTGATTTTGGGGTGCTCGACAACAGCGTTTGCTGCGGAGACTCATAACTATGACACTGAAAATTTGCCTCATGATGGAGCTGATTATTTTGAAACGGAAATTAAAGCTGATGAGGAAAATGAAGAACGCATTTCTGATTTTGTTACCGTATATGGTTATCAATATACCAAAGGTAGTTTAAAAAGTGGTGCATGGAGAAATGGCACGAGTGGTGGTAGTTCTACATCTAGCGCAAAATTATCATTGAATTACACTCAAGATACTTCTTATAATATTTCCTTTAAAGCTTCAGTTTCCGGTGGATATACAAATGGTGGAACTATAGGAAGTGAGTTGGGTGTTACACTAGGTGCATCAAAATCATATTCTTTAGGTAGCGGATACTCCGTAACTGTTCCAAAAGGATCTCATTATTTAATCAAATATCGTCCTATGTATTATACATATAAGGTCGTTGAGACAAAATATAAAGAAAGATATAATGAAGCATTAGGCGGCATGGAGAGATATGTGGTTGAAACAAAAACCTGCTATGTAGACGTATTTTCGCACTGGGATTTTACACATGTAGCTAAGTAAAGGTGTATGTTACACTAAATAAAAGCAGGGAACTATCTATATCCATGCTTCAAACTGGAGATAAAGCTCGTGGATCTGCCACGGGCTTTTCTCATGTTGTTATATACATTTTGCTGAAATTTTAAATTTCAGTGTAAAAGTAGATTGGTGTTTAGAAGGAATATGCAAAGTATTACACGAAAATGTCAAAGGATTACAGTTTCCTAAAACCCATAATAATTTCTGATATAATGCGATAAGTCAGAAAGGATGATGGGGCTATGGGGAAAAGAGAGCACATATACGAAATTATTGCAGAGAATATCAGAAAAGAACGCAGAAGGCTTGGAATTACACAGGCAGAGCTTGCAGAACGGGCAGATGTATCATTGGATACTATCAAAAGTGTTGAAAATGGCAGAAGGGCAATGAGTCTTGATACATATTTGAATATTGTTCATGCATTGGAGTCATCGCCTATGGTTTTGATGAGCCAGCAGCACCCAGAAAAACACATTGAGCGTTTTGCATTTATGATGAATCGATGTGACGAAAGAGAAATAGAATTTGCATTACATATGATTGAACAAATATTAAGAGGACAGGAAGATTATCTGAGTGAATAGACGGGTAGTTATCCTGTCCTTTGTCTATGACTCTTTTGCAAATTTTTCAGCGAGATGGTATATGATTTCTTCAATGGTGGGAGTATCATTTTCACATGGAAAGTCTGTCCAGAAGCGTTGCATTTTTGGATCAGGGCTTTTTAAAGCAATGGAAACTGCCCGCCCAATTTCCTGTTGGACTTCTTCTTTTGTGATTCCTTCTTTTTCGGCAATGATTTCCAAATATTTATCAACAGAGTATGTGTTTTTATCATTCATAGTGTTGTTGTGAATCCTTTCTGAGAAGGGTATTTGCGGTCAAATTGTCAGGTGCTTGAATTGTCCCGGTTGAATACCATAAAAGTAAAACAGATAATCCGTTCTATATTACATAATAACCTTGAGAGCTGTTTTCTATGCAGATTATGGCTATTTTCTATTCTATCATATACATACAGTATGGTGCATACACGCACCATATCATTATAGGACACTCTTGCGTAGAATACAAGGAGGAGGTCTTTGTAATGATAGTATATGACAGGTTATGGATCACACTCAAGAAGAAAAATATTAGCCAGTATGCACTAATTAAAGATTATGGAATAGATAAAGCACAGTTACAGCGATTGCGAAAGAATATGGTCGTAAAAACGGTAATCCTTAACAGATTATGTTCCATACTTGATTGTAAGATAGAGGACATCATGGAGTTTGTGCCGGATGAGGATATTAAGTAAAGAGATATTTCCAAAATGTAATGAGAGTTTGGAAATATCTCTTTTTTAATCCGCAAATATTTATATTCTTGGTATTAAGGTGTACAATATTCCACCTGAAATAGCTGGTTTAGTCACTCTTACAAAAGATTCGCTTACGGTACAATGAATACAGCTTAAGCAAATATATAAGGTGCCGGAAAAGAGTGGAAGGTGTACTACGATATTGTTAATAGTGGAGAAAGAATAAAAGAGTTGCGTGCGGCAAGAAGAATGACAAGACAGCAGCTTGCCGAGCAGATTGGATTGTCAGTGGATGCTCTGCGGAAAATTGAAGCTGGTGTAAATGGAGCAAAAATAGATACGCTGATTAGTATTGCTGAATTGTTTCATATAACGTTGGATTATCTTGTGTGTGGGTGTGAAAGAAAGGCAGAAGTCGATGATCTGCTGGTTGGTCTGAAGGAGAAGGAAGTACAGTTTATCCGGAATATGGTATTAAATGCCGTTGACAATATGAAACTTCTGACAGAATAAAAAAGTCGGATTGCATTTTTGATAATGCAGTCCGGCTTTTTTTATAAGGATTTGGAACAGGTGGGAGTGTTACTCTTAGTTCAAAAGAGTGTCGGTTACTGTAGAAGATGCGTGGTGTCAGTTATACTTTGTTCAGGTTCTGAGAAAAGAGCCGTTGAATATTGAAAACAGAATAGGACACGCATATCCCACGAGCTTATATCGCCTTGTCTATGACAGGGTGGCAGAATCCCATTTCGTGCGATGACTATCCTCAGAGCTGTAGCCGATTATGAGAAACGTAACAGCAGGAGCCTTTAAGGATAAGAGCAGAGGGTTGTGCCTACCGGGTTAGCAGCCGGAGGTAATGAGATAATAAGTGCACCTGAATTTCAGCAAAACGCATTTTCAGAGAGTGGCTACTTTCGTAAGTCCAGATGGGCAGGAAACTACGAAGTGATTGTGGCTGGCAAAGGATATGTTACCCGATACGGGGATGGTTAAGAAACCGGGAAGATAGTATTTTATCTTCCCACACAAACTGATTTGCAGTAACCAGCAGACAACAACGGGGCTTATAAGTACAGAGAGCATTGGCAGGTCAGTTTATGTGAGGAGATAAAGTGTGCACAGGATATCAAATCAAAATAAAAACAGGAATGGAGATTTTAAAATGAATAAAGCAGTTATATATTTTGGAGCAACAGGAAATGAGGCAGCGGATCAGATGGTAATGCAGGTTCTTGAGGAGTATTGCGCTGTGAATGGATATGAGGTGGTTGCAGTCATTTCGGAGAACGCAAGACCGGAGGGAATGACATTTCCTATGAAGTTTGCCTTTGTCGGTATGGCAGAAGTAGAAGATGTTGATGTGGTTGTTACTCTTATGAGTGATATGGTGGGCGATTGTGAAGAAACAATTATGGATAACATCATTATGCTCGGAGAGCACGGCATTACGGTTGAGACAGCAAACGATGATATGGCTGGATATTATCAGAAGATGGAGCAGGCAGGGAAAAAGGAAGATAACGGTATTGTTTCACTTGCTGATTTTATGGCAGTATTTTTCAAGCGTCTCAGAGCCGACAGATAGGAGGCTCTATGAGTAAGTGTTGTGTTATCTGCGTAGGCAGAAATGCCGACAGAGCCGCAGACAGGATAGAAGCATATGCGAAGAAAGCGGATTTTGAGATTGTAGAAACAATCTTTAAAGATACGAAGTCTGTGGAAAGACTTAAATTTTATATCGAAAGAGATTCCATTATCAGTATTCTGGTAAGCAGTATCTATGATGTCTCATCGGATAAAGATGTGGTGAAAGGTATCATGGAACTTGCAGCAGAGCACGGGATCAGCATTAACGACGAGAGCAGGGGCTATGAACCTGCTCTCATCTCATTTGAGGAGGACAATGCCGGATAAAAAGGAATTAAGCATAGTGACATTTTCATCAGAAACCGTGGTGTTTGATGGGAAAGGAGACAGAGTTGTTGCCTGTCCTACGGAACAGGAAGCTGTCGAATATATCCGTGGGCAGGAAATACCAGTTGACAGACAAGGAAGTGAATATTATGAGTGAAATAAGACGGGGCGATATCTGGATGGTTGATTTTGGAGTACCGGAAGATGAGAATGACCACAAGCTGCACGGTATCAGACCAGTAGTGATTGTGAGCAATGACAGTGCAAACAGACACAGCACGGTATTCCATGCAGTACCGCTTACAAGTAAGATTCATAAAAAGACATATCTGCCAACACATATTTTTATCAGTTCGTTTAAGGCTGTTGGATTAAGAACGAACAGTATCGCTCAGTGTGAGCAGTTATGTGATGTGAAAGATACGGACCTGATAGAAAAAATCGGGAAAGTAAGCAAAAACCAGTTAAGACAGATAACAAAAGGTATGCAGATCCAGTTGGGTATGAGTACAAAACATAATAATCCAATTGCATAAATTCCAGCCGGGGCGAAAGCTCCGGTGTTACATAGCCGTCAGCATATCTGGCGGCTTAATTTGATTGGAGGGATAGGATGACAGTTGAACAGTTGGACAAAATATCGGCACAGAGATTAGAAGATGTGGATATTGATACATTGGTGGAAGTAAACAGCATAAAGTACGCTGACGGAATGCCTGTGGAAAAGAAGGTTGCGGGAATGATTGCAAAGACAGGTAATCCGTATTTCCGCAGGTCAGGAAAGAGCAAGATTAAGATTTCATTTTCCGATAATGGGGAAAGCCTGAAAGACAATTATATTGCTATGCTTGCCAATGTATAGAGCAGTCAGCCAAAATTAGGGGTGGAAATTCAGATGGATTTGTGATATCATTACAGACAAATAAGGACATCTAACCCGAAAGGGTATCAATTTCATATTTATGTTTCCATTCCTCTTGATTTGGGACTTCTAACTTAGAAAATCGAAGGAGTGGTGGACATGAACAATTCTAAAAGAATTTACAGAGCAGCCATCTATGTTAGATTATCTAAGGAAGATGGCGATCTTGATGATGTGAGAAAAGCTGAAAGTAACAGTATCTCAAATCAGAAATCCCTGATACTTAATTATTTAAAAGACAAAGAAGATATTGAAATAGTATCAATCCGTGAGGATGACGGCTATTCAGGGGCAACTTTTGACCGTCCGGCATTTAAACTTATGTTGCAGGATGTGAAAGACGGTATTATAGACTGTATCGTTGTAAAAGATCTTTCGAGGTTTGCAAGAGAGTATATCGACGCAGGGCGATACATTGAGCGGATGTTTCCTGCAATGGGGATACGATTTATAGCGATCAATGATGCCTATGACAGTGCAGATACACAGGCACAGGGAAACGAGATAATCATTCCGTTTAAGAATCTTATCAATGACGCTTATTGCAGGGATATTTCCATAAAAATCCGAAGCCACCTTGAAACAAAGAGACAGAACGGAGAATTTGTAGGAAATTACTGTGTCTATGGCTACAAGAAATCTGAGATTGACCATAATGTGATTGTCCCGGACGAATATGCAGGTCATGTGGTACAGGACATTTTCCGCTGGATAAAGAACGGAATGAGCCTTGATGCCATAAGCGATAAGCTGAATGTTCTTGGTATCCTGTCACCTATGGCATACAAACTCAGCAATGGCGAAAATTATAAGACAGCATTTCAGAAGAAAGACGAGCTGCTGTGGACTCCTGTTGCGGTAAGGCGTATCGCAACGAATATTATTTATACAGGAACACTTGTACAGGGAAAATTTACAACACCAAACCATAAGGTTAAAACAAAGATATTAAAGCCACAGGAGAAATGGGCAGTATGCCACAACAATCACGAGGCACTGGTATCTTTAAGGACTTTCCAGATTGTACAGCGTCTGTTGTCAGTGGATATGAGAATGGCACCGGGAAAAGATTCTATCTATCTTTTATCCGGAATAGCAGTATGTGCCGACTGTGGGGCACTTATGACACGAAAGGTGTCTACGGTAAATGGAAAAAAGTATGTTTACTATATGTGTTCCAATAACAAGAAGAATAAGAAGTGCAGCTCCCATAGGATAAAAGAGGCAGACTTGGAAAGCCGTGTATTTGATACCTTGAGGGATATGACAGCAATACTTCTGGATGCAGATGAGGTAATAAAGGAAGCTGGCAATAGTGCCAATTTCAGAATAGACCAGAAAAAGACAAAAGAGAGGATCAGTGCAAAAGAGAAAGAGATAACCAAATACAACCAGATGCTTGTTTCGCTTTATGAGGATTACCGAGATGGAATTGTTGATAAATCAGATTTTGCGATTATCAAGGAGAGTTTTGAGGTAAAAAGAGCAGAGGCGGAAAAGGCAATCGACAGGTTGCAGAAGGAAGCGGAAAACATTGCTGCCGGGATTGAAAGAGATACCGAGTGGCTGGAAGAACACAGGAAATGGAAAACAATGCCTTCTCTTACCCGTAATGTGGTAGTGAGCCTTATACAGTCTGTAAAGGTATATGAGGGCGGTGATATAGAAATCGTACTGGACTGTGACGATGAATACAGAAAAATCGTTGCAAGAGCCGGGGAGCTGGAAAGACAGCATGATGCGGAAAGGCTGGTGGTTTAAATGGCAAGGAAGTCAAGAACACAGCCGAAACAGTCCACGGATACGCTGAAGGCTTTATCCAAAGTGTATAAGACTGCCATATATGTGAGGTTATCTGCGGAAAAAGATGAAACGAGAGACAGAAAAACCCTGATCAATCAGAGAAATCTCATTAAGAACTTTGTGGATCAGCAGATGGACATGGAAGTTTATGACATCTATATGGACGATGAAATTTCCGGTACAACATTCGACAGACCGGAATTTGAGCGTATGATGTCGGATATGAGGGCAGGAAGGATCAACTGCATTGTCGTAAAGGATTTGTCCCGCTTGGGTAGAGATTACATTGAAACGGGCAATCTGGTAGAGCGTGTATTCCCGATGATGAATATCCGCTTTGTAGCGATTACGGATAATTATGATTCCTCAAAGAAAGACGCAGACCTTATGGTTGCGGTCACGAATATAGCCAATGATCTGTATGCTAAGGATATTTCAAAGAAAATATCTGCCAGTAAGCAGGAAGCGATGGAAAAAGGTATTCCGACTGGAAATGTGGCTTATGGCTATAAGGTAGTCTTTAATGAAAATAAAGTCAAGGTAATGGTTGAGGATAAGGAAGCCGCAGATGTTGTAAGGTGGATTTTTAATGAGGCAGAAAAAGGTACACTGCATTCTGTGATAGCGGCAGAACTGAATGCGAAGCATATCCTTACACCTGCCCAGTACAGAGTAAGGCATAATATAGAGAAACTTGAAAAGCTGAGTGGAGTTAAGTGGACTGTTGATACATTGTCACAGATTTTAAAGAATGAAGTCTATATTGGAAGATATGTGACTGGTAAAGACAGGGTATGCCTGTACAGACACGAAAAGAGGCATACTACCAATAAAGATGAGTGGTATGTTTTTGAAAATCATCATATTGCACTTATTGCAAAGGAACAGTTCTATGCGGTACAGAAGAATAAAAGAAAGGTAATAAAGCCAACAAAAAAGCAGACAGTGAATATGCTGAAAGGCAAAATCATTTGCGGCTGTTGTGGAAGCAGTATCCATATTCACCCAGAGAAACACGCAAAGGTTTATCTGTGTACGCATAGAAAAAGATATGGAAAGGATAGTTGTAACTGCCTGCCTGTAAAGGTAGACGATGTATATGCAGCGGTGCTTGCCGTTATAAAAGAGCAGATACAGGTCTTTGTTGACAGGGAAATGATATTAAAGGAACACCACAATGACAGCAGGGTAATCAGACAGGAACAGGTATATACGGAAGCCGTGAATAAGTGTGTCAAGGAAATGGACAGGCTTATGGAATTAAAGAGCGGCTTGTATGCAGATTACACAGAAGAACTGCTTGATGAAAAGGAATACCTGCAACTGAACAGGGAGTATTCGCAGCGTATTGAGAAATTGAAGATACAGGCTGATGAATACAGGCAGGCGGCAAGTCAGTATGAAAGTGCTGAAAAGACCGTTGCCCAGTTAAAAGCTGAAATGCTCCGTTTTAAAGGAAAACGCAAGTTGACGCAGGAAATGGTCGATTTGTTTGTTGCACAGGTACGCATATACGAAAACAAGAATCTTGAGATCGTTCTGAACTATGAAGATGAACTGAAAAAATTCGCAGAACTGAATATGGAAAGAGAGGCAGGATAATGGCTGAGAAAAGAAAATTAGCCTTTTATATCCGTCTCTCTGATGCGGATGAGGAGGTAAAAGCAGGAACAAAAGACGAAAGTAACAGTATTACAGGACAGAGAAAACTCTTGTATGCGTATATCAAGAAAACAGAGGAATTTGCAGGTTTTGAGGTACTGGAATACTTTGATGACGGATATTCGGGAACAATGTTCAATAACAGAGCAGAATTCCAAAGGCTCATACAGGACGCAGAGCTTGGAAGATTTGAATGTATCATAGTAAAAGACTTTTCACGATTTGGAAGGGATTACCTTGAAGTAGGCAACTATCTGGAGTTTGTATTCCCTGCAATGGGAATGAGGTTTATTTCTGTCAACGATAATTATGACAGTGACAGAAACTTTGGTGTTACCGGAGGAATGGATGTAGCTTATAAGAATCTGATTTACCAGCTTTACAGTATGGATTTATCAAGAAAGGTAAAGAGTGCCAGAAGGACAAGAAATCTGAGTGGCGAATACACGGCATCATTTGTCTGCTATGGATACAAGAAAGATCCGGACGATAAGCATAAGCTGATAATAGATGAAGAAGCTGCAAAGGTTGTTGTGGAGATATTTTCACTGATCATTGCAGGATATAATGCAAGTGAGGTTGCCCGCATATTAAATGAGAGAAAAATCCCGACAAGAGTTCAAAACCAGTGGAAGAATGGAATCAATTATGTTCCGGTTCATAATAAAGGGGATTATATGTGGGATAATTCAGAAGTTATAGCGATTGTCCAGAATGAGCAGTACAAAGGAATAATGATCCAGAATAAATGTGAAACTGTTGGTTTTGGAGATAATAAGAAGGTTCGCAAACGAAATAAAGAGGACTGGTCTGTTGTAGAAGGTGCAATACCAAGAATAGTAAGCGATGAAATGTTTGATGAAGTCAATAAAATGCTACGGGTTGAAGCCAGAGGGATTGAAAAGAGTACAAAGAAACGTAAGAAAAATCTTTTTATCTGTCCCTATTGTGGAAGAAAGCTGATGAATTCCAGTGCAGTATGTACACCGAAGCTCCTCTGTCCAAAACGCAGGATGGTAAGGACTGGCGAATGTCAGCAGATTTTTATGCTGAAGTCAGAAGCACAGGACAAGGTGCTGGAAATCACAAAGGAAATCTGTAGAACACTTATACAGGAAGAAGAACTTAAAAGGGCATCAAAGGATAAAAGGAAGGTGACAAGCGATGAGTATTTGATTAGTGAGCTTAAAGCGGAGTATGACAGAATATCAAACAGCACAGTTTCTTGTTATCAGTCATACAGAGAGGGAAAGTACACAAAAGAAGAATATGTGCAGCTAAGAAAAACAAACCAAGAGCTGTTAGCTGATCTGGAGAATCAGATATCAGATTTGCAGGAGAAAGCTGCAAATCAGGAGCCTGACACAGAGGAGAAGATAGAACAGCTAACCCAGTATAGTATGCTGGAACAGTATGACGGAGATGTACTTTCCAACATAATTGATAAGGTGCTCATTTACAACGACAAAGATATAGAGGTTGTGTTTAAGGGTGAGAACTTTATCCGAAATGCAGTGTAGTAAACAAAATGAGTAATACAGAAAGCCAGTAGTGAAAAAGCTGCTGGCTTCTTCTATGGGTAGTAACGAAAAGGTTAATAGTAATAAACTATTCTGTACTTTAAAAATCAGTAAGGATTTGATAGAATATGTACAGAAAAAAATAAAATTTTTTTTGTCCCAGTCTTGACAGATGCAGGTAGCCCTGTCTATCTGTGTCAAGTCTAACACATTTAAGGAAAGTTTTCTACTGTATGTTTGCTGGGTGCGGATGTTCTGCAGTTCATAAGTGGCATAGAATTCCGGAGCATTTTCGAAGAGAGTATAGTTAAGAATGCCAATGTGAATGACTGGTTTGGCATCCAGATAGGCTTGTCCCCGATTGAGTTGATCAAAGGAGCGGCAGAGATAACTGAGCGAACGTTCCGGCCAATCGTTATTGTTTGATACCTGCATTTCTAAGTTTATATAGGTATCATCATTTAGGAGAAGTGAGATGTCTAAGATGAATTCCTTGTCATCATAGACTTTGCCAAGTTCAATGGGATTTTGGATCTCAATGGATTTGACATCGTCTGGATTTATGTGCAGTAAGGCACTGACCAACCCGGTCAATGTTCGCTTTACCTCATTCTTTCGTTTGTTTTGGCGAGGCGGTAAGAGAAGAATTGCGCGCAAAAACTCCCTATACACTGCATCGCATTATTCATAGGATAAATTTGGCGATCTGCCAAAGATGACGATATCCAGATCGGATATCTGTGATTGCAGTATGGCAGATGGTAAGGTAAAGTGCAAATAAAAAGAGTATAAACTTTCTAAAGAATTAATAAAAGATATGGTAGTTCTGGATATCATTCCCCTCATTTCGCTTGACGCTTTCGAAAACGTAGTTCAAAATATAAGTAGTTTTGAACAGAGTATTTGTGGATGGTAAGGCGTATAACTGGAGTAAATGTGGTATTGGAAGATTTTCATGAATCTGAGAAAAACTGCGAGGAAACGTGTAATGACAATATGTGAATACGACAAAGAAAGTGGTTATATTTTTCCGAATAATGATGATAGAAAAGTAGTGCATGATATTGGGATGGATAATCTAGAACAGTTGCTAAAACTCGCTGAACAGGATGAGGTGTGGGCACAAAATGTTAGAGAGGAAGTGAGACAGCGTCTCCTAGATCCGAGTATTCCACCTACGAGATTCTTGGATGAGAACAGGATTCGTAATACAGCAGGAACAGTAATTACATATCCGTTTGGTGAGCGAATTATTACTTTTAATAGCAAGCGACATTTTTATCGCGGAGAAAATCAGGAATATCCTAGTAGCTTGCCTTCTCTTCGAAGAAAAACGATTGGGATGTCTGCGTATGAAGAAGAGTTGACTTGGATTATTGCGGAAATGCGAATAAGGCAATTTTGGTATTTTATGTGGAAATTTAGTATTGTGCCATATTGGGAGGCAAATCTGTGTGATGTCAATTACCATGCGTTAGCGCAGCATTATGGATTGGATACATATCTGATGGATCTGACAAATGATTTTAAGACAGCATTATTCTTTGCTACCTGCAAATATAATTATGAAGAAGATTGCTATGAGCCGTTGACGCAGGAAGATGTGAATGGCGATTTTAAATATGGAATTATTTATCATACGCCAAACTGGACGATTGATTTCAACAATATGGTGTCAAATTTTTGGTATATGGAGCATATGTATGATAAACAAATGCCGGACCTATGCAGTGGTGACATGGATGGATATGCATTTCAGATTGGGTTTCAACCTTTTCTGCGATGTCATTACCAGAGCGGATATATTTTTCCTATGAGATTTTCATGTTCGTTGCAGGAGGATTATCGATTTGAAAGATTACGTTTTCGGCAATCGGTGGCTTTGTCTGAACGAGTATTCAATATGATGGACAAAGGTCAGAAGATATTTCCACGCGAAGGTATTACAAAGGCGCGCTCTATTATTCAGGACATAAAGGAGTGTACTTCATTTTCAATCTACGATGTAAAGGATATGTGGGATTATGATCATGTGAATCGTTCTATTTTTCTTACCATGGAAGATTTATGTACTGCACTTAAAACGAAAGGTATACAGATTGTAAATGACGATGTCGACCAATTTATGATTTCTGATGATTTACGAGAAAGCATTAATGCCATGTATGATAATCGGAATGTATTGGATGAGATTGGCGGGATGTTTCATCAGAAGCCAGAAGATGCGGAGTATCGGCGGAGAAGACGTGAAGAGATTTTACAAGGAGGCATGGATGCGGAAGAATAAATGGTATTGGGTGATTGGAACAATGACTTGCGTGGTGTTAGGGATAACCTTTGATTTATATTATCATACTGCCAGGGCGCAGAGGAGCGAATTCTTATCATTGATTGCTGTTATAGTAGCTATTTGCACATTGGCAGCGACTATATTTATTGCATTGTATATCTATAATAAGGGTAAAAACGATGTGGAAGAAAACGAAGAAGCACAAAAAAACATAGCAAAGAAACTGATGGGCGCAGTCGTAGTAGAGGCAATTCGATGGCTCATGACAGATGTGGATGAGCGACAAGTAGGCGTTGCAAACCGAGTACGAGAGTATTTGAACCGCTATGAGGAGACGATGGCACTGATATTGACAACGAATCAGTTAAAAATATTGTGGCAAATTGTCGAAACAGTGCAAAAGGAAATATCCGATGAAGATGGTGTTTCAACATATACCGCAGAGGAAGACAGAGAGTTTTTATTTCGAGATTGGATTAAACCAATTATGGGAAGTGAGTTTCAATGGCGACACAAAATGTGTGGTAACATCTATCAGTTATTGGATCGTGAAATATATGACTTGCTACAAGCGCTGGGTGTGTATGGGACAGAAGAGAAGTATGATGATAATGTCCACCAGATTTTAGATATATGGGATCGAATTCTATTTGAGTTGACTGAGGGCGAATTAGATCAAAATCGAATAGATGTCACGGAAACCTATAATGTATACGAAGATGAAAACTTCAAAAAAATGTTCTCTAAAGTAGAAGATATAAGGAATGCAACAAAAATTAAATATCCAGAATCGAATCGTGATAATCAGTATGTCGCTATTTATGATTACAATGAACTGATTGCTTATGGCGTGTTCGCCAAGGATTGTGATACATATCACAACTATGGATTGGAAGTAGGATGTAAAAGTACGAAAATATATAAAGGCTATGTACAAGATGGGCACTATCACGGAATGGGAATAGAGTATTATAACGACGGCAGAAAGAAGAAAGAGGGATTTTGGGTTGCCGGAGATTTAAAAGCTGGAGTAAAACATAACTGCGTGATAGAGTGTACGCAAGGTATTTTAGAGTGGAATGCGGATAAAGAAGACTTCGATGGAACTCCAGATTGTGAAGTGGATTTATTATTTCAAATGGACGGATATTCCTTTGATGGTGGTTTGCATATGATCGAGCAGGATGTTGTGGAATTTGGTATAGATAATTATTATGTCGCAGATTATAAGTTCGCTGGGAAGAATGGTGGGCTATTTACAAATATTATCTCACTTGATGTTTTCCTTAATGCTTATTATCCTAAAGCTCTCAAGCGAATAAAAGAGTTACAGGAATACTATGAATAAAAATCGGATGGAAAAATCTTACCCTATGATTGAAGTTTTTGAGGGATATTCCTTTACAACGGTAAAAGGGTTATGATTTCAGTATGCAGTAAATGGAAATGAAATACAGATTAATCGAAAGAAAAATCTGTAACAAGAAGTCGTGTGAAAATTTGTTGAAATTATATAGCCATAGCAAATGCTTAGAGTAGCAAATGGTATGGCTATTCTGTTTTTTCGTGTGATGATTTATCGGACGATAATGATTTGAAGTATAATATGTCTACTTCTGCGATGCCAGTTGAGCTTGTAATTCTGCGATGATGCGATCCTTTTCGGCAATTGTGTTATCTTTCTCGAGAAGAGAATTAGCCTGCATGTTAATGGTCTGTGATTGTGTAGCAAGTTCTGCTTCTTGTTTCTTGATTAAATCGTTCCGATATTTTTCCTCGATTTCGGCACGTTCCCTAAAGTAGCACATATCGCGGATGGTCTGGTCAGAGCTCATGGTAAGAAGAACCTGTGCACCATCATCCATGTATTCGTTGTTTTTTGTGATCATACGCAATCCCTCCCAAGTGGTCGCCCGGAAGAGGGCAGCCCACCTATCAATACCAAAGCATTTGTCTTCTTCGGTAGTCCTATTTATCTGTGGCAAGTCCAACACATTTAAGGAAAGTTTTCTACTGTATGTTTGCTGGGTGCGGATGTTCTAAAATACCTTTACATTATCAGAAATACTATGTATACTGACACTATCTTTTTTCGTTTTTATTATAATTATTCTAAAGAGTCGTATCGATTCAGAATCTCAAGTGAGAAAATAATAGGTAAGATGAAGCATTTGTACTTGCGAACTTTCATGTAAATAACGTAAGATAAGGAGAGAGTTGTGTATGGTGCAGCAAAAATTAGAATTAAAACCAGATGCTGTTTTAAAACAATACTGGAATGATAATGAGCATTTTGCAGATTTTTTCAATGCAGTGTTGTTTCAAGGGGAAGCGGTCATAAAATCGCAGGATTTATGTGACGTAGATTCACAGGAAACAACGGTAGTGGAAAATAAGAAAATGATGAGAAGTATGCAAATGACGCGGGATGTGGTAAAACTGTGTAAGCACTCTAACAAGCATAATGTTGAATTTGTTTTGCTTGGTATGGAATCACAGGAACATATTCACTATGCGATGCCTATGCGCGTGATGGGATATGATTATATAGCATACAAGAAACAATATGATGCAAACGCTAAAAGTTATAAGGAAGCATCAGGTGTAACGGAGGATGAGTATCTGTCACGGATGCGAAAAGCGGATAGATTCATCCCGGTGATTACAGTTGTTGTATATTATGGGGAAAAGCCGTGGGATGCAGCAACATCTTTACATGCGATGTTAGTTTTAGAAGATGTGGTAAAACCATTTGTAAATGACTATAAGATGCAATTGGTAGAGGCACGAAAGAATAAACTTCACTTTCACAATATAAATAATCAGGATTTGTTTCAGCTGTTGGCAATTCTTCTGAATAATACAAGACAAAAGGACTTGATAAAACAGGCGGCAATTGCATATACCAAGGAGCACAAAGTGGATAAAAGTGTTGTGATTACTGCAGCGGGTGCTGCAAATTGTAAATTAGACTATAGTCAGATGGAAACGAAAGGAGAGGTTGATATGTGTACGGTATTTGAGGAAACATGGCAGGAGGGACTGAATGAAGGACTTGAGAGAGGAATAGAACAAGGAATAGAGCAAGGGGTTTCGCAAGGAGAAAATAATCTGATTTGTAAAATGCATCGGAATGGTATGTCGATTCGTGATATAGTAATTCTTACAGGTCTGACCGAAAAACGTATACAGGAAGCACTGCGAAATGAATCGTAACACAGAACGGTATATAGTAGAAGAACAAAATAATATGCGTTCATAAGAGAAAGATGTGGCTATGACAACCTGTTATGGCCACGTTTTGAGTTTATTGGTCGTATGTAATTTGGATTATTAGTCAGATGGAAGGCGAAAGGAATAAAATGAGTGAAAAAAATAAATCTGTCGTATGGTTTATCATAACAATCGTGTGGATGACGGTCATTTTTTGCTTTTCTGCACAGCCGGCAGATGTATCTACAGATACTAGTTTGCATGTGGGAATGACAATTGGACATATGATTGTGCCAGGATTCTCGGAAATGTCAAAAGAAGAACAGATGGATTATGCAGAAAAAATAGAATTTCCCGTGCGAAAAATGGCACATGCGACAGAGTATGTGATTTTGGGCTGTTTACTGACAAACCTGTGTCTGTCGCTTTCTATGAAGAAAGCGTACATGTGGGGCTGGCTTATGGGAAGTGCATATGCAGCAACCGATGAATTTCATCAATTGTTTGTGCCGGGGCGAAGCGGTCAGATTACAGATGTGATGCTTGACAGTGTCGGATGTCTGATTGGTTGCTTGGTGACATGTTTGATTTTGCACCTTGTGAGAAAACATGTATCTTTCCAAACCCACTAAATTATGATAGAATTACAAGGATATATAACGTGTGTTCGAAACCATCCACACGTAAAACAAAACTAAGGAGAATTAAATATGAAAAAAACAAATGCGTTACGATTGACTCAGGCCGCAATGATTGCGGCTATTTATGTGGTGTTGACTTACTTTATCAGTGCGTTTGGATTGGCAAATGGCGCTATTCAGGTAAGAATCTCGGAGGCACTTACCATCCTTCCGATTTTTACACCGGCTGCAATCCCGGGACTGTTTGTGGGATGTCTGCTCAGTAACATTTTGACAGGCTGTATGGCACTTGATGTTGTATTTGGAAGTATTGCTACATTGATTGGAGCAGTTGGTACCTACTTACTTAGAAAGACAAAGTTTGTATTTACCTTGCCGCCAGTGATCGCGAACACCATTATTGTACCGCTGGTACTGCGCAATGTGTATGGTCTTGAGGATGCTGTATGGTATCTTATGTTGACTGTAGGCATTGGAGAAGTGATTTCTATATGCATTCTTGGTATGATTTTAAAGCAGGCATTATGGAAAAATCGCTTTAAAATCTTTAAAACAGAAGAGTAATTCCTGCAACGCATATGTGTTTGCAATTTAAAAAGAAAGGATACGATTATGAAAGAAATCTTGGATTTAATCCGACAGGAAATAACAGATGCTTTTGTAGCATGTGGCTACGATGAAAAATATGGAAGAGTATCGTTGTCTAACAGACCTGATCTGTGTGAGTATCAGTGTAATGGTGCTATGGCAGCAGCAAAAGAATATAAAAAAGCACCTATCGCAATTGCTACTGAGGTAAGTGAGAAATTGCAGGACAACCCAATGTTTGAAAGTGTTATTGCCTGCCCTCCGGGATTTTTGAATCTGATCTTAGATGCAGCGTATCTGACGGACTATGTCAATGCGATGGCAGAAGATGAGCGTGGCGGTGTAGAAAAAGTTACAGAGCCAAAGACCATTATGATTGATTACGGCGGACCAAATGTAGCAAAGCCACTTCATGTAGGACATCTTCGTTCCGCAATCATTGGTGAGAGCATCAAGCGTATCGGTAAATTCATGGGAGATAACATGATTGGTGATGTGCATCTGGGAGACTGGGGTCTGCAGATGGGACTTATTATTACAGAGTTGCGTTTGCGCCAGCCGGATCTTTGCTACTTTGATCCGGATTATACCGGGGAATATCCAAGTGAACCACCATTTACCATCAGCGAATTAGAAGAAATTTATCCGACAGCCAGTGGTAAATCAAAAGAAGATCCAGCATACAAGGAAGAAGCTATGACAGCAACATTTGAATTGCAGCATGGTAATCGTGGATATCAGGCATTGCTTGCGCATATTTTAAATGTATCGGTAAGTGATCTGAAGAAAAACTATGAGAATTTAAATGTATCATTTGAACTGTGGAAGGGTGAATCTGATGCACAGCCATACATTCCAGACATGGTAGAGAAGATGAAAAAAGATGGTTATGCCTATGTCAGCGAGGGAGCGTTGGTTGTTGATGTAAAAGAAGACACCGATACCAAAGAAATTCCACCATGTATGATTTTGAAATCAGATGGGGCATCTTTATATGATACAACAGATCTTGCAACACTTGTATGGCGTATGGAAGATTATCATCCAGACAGTGTGATTTATGTTGTAGATAAGCGTCAGGAATTACACTTTATCCAGGTGTTCCGTTGTGCTAGAAAGACAGGTATCGTGCCGGATACCACAGACCTTAAGTTCATTGGTTTTGGTACGATGAATGGAAAAGATGGTAAGCCGTTTAAGACCAGAGAAGGTGGCGTTATGCGTCTGGAAACATTGGTTTCTGAAATCAATGACAAGATGTATGAGAAGATTATGGAAAATAAGACAATGGATGAAGCAGAAGCAAGAAAGACAGCACAGACGGTTGCACTTTCTGCAATCAAGTATGGAGATCTTTCCAACCAGGCTTCTAAGGATTATATCTTTGACATTGATCGTTTTACTTCTTTTGAAGGAAATACAGGTCCATATATTCTCTATACCATCGTTCGTATGAAGTCTATTTTGCATAAATACGAAGAGACAGGTAAGAGCGCAGCAGGAGCCAAGATTTTAACAGCAGAGACAGAAAGCGAGAAGTCTTTGATGTTAGAGCTTGCGAAGTTTAACAGCGCAATGCGTGGTGCCTATGAAGAAAATGCACCTCATAGAATTTGTGCTTATATTTATGATTTGGCAAATGCGTTTAATCATTTCTATCATGAGACAAAAATTATGGCAGAAGAGGATCAGGCAAAGCAGGCAGGCTACATCCGCTTGTTAGAAACAACAAAGAATGTACTCGAAATCTGTATTGATTTGCTTGGATTTAGCGCACCGGAAAGAATGTAATTATGGAATACTATTCACTGAATGCATATCTGCGCCACACGTTTGGAACGAAAGTTTATAAAATTTCCTTGGATGCAGGTTGTTCCTGCCCAAACCGGGACGGACTTATCGATACGAGAGGATGTATCTTTTGTTCCGCTTCCGGAAGTGGAGATTTTGCGGAACACTTGCAGATGCAGGAGATTTTATATAAGTGTCGTGACAAGCAAGTGCTATGTGCAGCGGACATACAAATGCTGCATCAGGCAGTACATGCGCAGCTGGAAGCAGGCAAAAAGCGAGTGAAACAAAAGAATAAAGATGGTAAATACATTGCGTATTTTCAGGCGTATACGAATACGTATGCGCCTGTTTCTTATTTAAAAGAGATTTTTAATGCAGCGATAGAGGCGGATGATATTGTGGCATTATCCATTGCGACACGTCCGGACTGTCTGGATGTTGAAGTGCTGTCCCTTTTGGAAGAGCTTTGCACAAGAAAGCCTGTGTGGGTGGAGTTGGGATTACAGACCATTCATGAAGATACGGCAAAGGATATCCGGCGCGGCTATGCACTGCCTGTTTATGATGAGGCAGTCAGACAGCTGCGAAAGCGTGGCATCGAAGTGATTACGCATGTGATTCTAGGTCTTCCGGGAGAGACGAAAGATATGATGAAGGAGACAGTTGCATATGTTGGCAGCAGTGGTGTACAAGGAATCAAGCTACAGCTTCTTCATGTGTTGAAAGGAACGGATCTGGAACAGGAATATCTTGCAGGTCGTTGTCCGGTATTTACGATGGAAGAATATGTAGAACTCGTGGCCGATTGTCTGGAACGATTACCAAAGGATATGGTGATTCATCGCATGACAGGAGATGGCGATAAGAAACAACTGGTGGCGCCACTCTGGAGTGCAGATAAAAAACGCGTGTGGAATGCATTACAAAGAGAAATAGCAAAGCGTTAGCATTGCGACAAATGGAAGCATTTGTATAAGTTTTACGACATGCAGACAGCTTTGTATATGTGAAATATAAAGTAAATATGTAAAAAATATAAAAAGTTTTTGTCGTTTTTTTGACAAAAACTTTTTTTGTTGAAAAACACCTCTTTTTTTGGCAAAAAAACAATGTATAATTTGCACAAAACAAAAAATAAAAAAACATAAATTATGGAAAATGTACATGAAAAAATACAAAAAAATCAGGGAAAAAAGTGTGCGCTGGTAAAGATTGACATTGAAAATTTGCAAGATTAAAATCGTAACGTAAATTAAGAAAAATACTATTTTTTAAGAAAGGAGGTATACAGATGGATGCTCTGGTAAATGGTCTGATGGAAGAGTTAAACTGTGAGACAGTCTTTACCATTCCACTATTTGGAGGAATTCCCATTTATGAATCTGTTGTTGTTACATGGATTATCATGGCGGTACTTGCCGTTATTTTCTTCTTATTAGGAAGAAACTTAAGCATACAGAATCCGGGACGGAGACAGATTGTTGTGGAAACAGGTGTTAAGTTCTTACACGACTTTTTTGATGAGACCGTAGGAGAGAAAGGAAAAGTATATATTCCATATCTCTCTGCTGTAGCCATCTACATTGGTGTGGCGAATCTGATAGGTCTTTTGGGATTCAAACCACCAACGAAGGATATGAATGTCACTGCGGCATTGGCACTGATGAGTATTATATTAATCCAGGTATCAAGCATACGTGCGAAAGGCACAAAAGGCTGGGTAAAAAGTTTTGCAGAACCCATGCCGGTCGTTTTGCCGATTAATATTTTGGAATTATTTATCAAGCCATTGTCCCTATGTATGCGACTGTTTGGTAACGTCTTAGGTTCTTTTGTTATCATGGAACTTTTGAAAATGGTTGTACCGGCAGTGGTACCGGCAGTTTTTAGCTGCTATTTTGATATTTTTGATGGTCTGATACAAGCGTATGTATTTGTATTCCTGACCGGGTTGTTCATAAAGGAAGCAACCGAATAAACAAAATGAAAAATATGTAAAGAAAAAGGAGAAAAAATTATGTCAGCAACATTATTAGTAGCAATTGGAGCAGGTGTAGCCGTTTTAACAGGTATTGGAGCAGGTCTTGGTATTGGTAAAGCAACCAGTTCTGCAGTAGATGCAATCGCAAGACAGCCGGAAGCAGAAAGTAAGATTTCTAAGTCACTTCTTTTGGGATGTGCCCTTGCAGAGGCAACAGCTATTTATGGTTTCGTAATTGCCCTTTTGATTATCCTCTTCTTAGGCTAAAAAGTAAGTGAAAGGAAGGCACAGTTATGCTGAGTATAGATCCATGGAACATCCTGTGGACGGTAGTCAATCTGTTGGTCCTTTATGCGATCTTTAAAAAATTTTTATATCAGCCGGTCATGAATGTCATCAATGCCAGAGATGATCTGGTAAAAAGCCAGTTTGCAGATGCAAAAAAAGAGCAGGATGACGCAAAGGCATTAAAGGCTGCATATCAGGATAAGTTGGAGAGTGCAAAGACAGAGGCAGATCAGATTATTCTGGAAGCCAGAGACCGTGCACAAAAGGAACACGAGATGACTTTGGAAAAAACCAGAGTCGAGGCAGATGCCATGTTAGAAAAGGCAAAGAGCGATATTGCAAACGAGCAGGAAAAGGCAACAAAGACGGCTGAAGCAGAAATTGCTAAGTTGGCGCTCATTGCAGCAAGAAAAATTGTAAAGACAGGTGATGCTCATGACGCAGGCAGCAATCAATAATGCAAAAGTTTTGTATCAGCTGCATATCGAGCGCGAAGTGGTAGAAAAAGCGGATGAACTCATCTTTTTGACACCGGAATTGTTAGAGGTATTAGAAAATCCGACAATTGCGGAAGCAAAAAAATATGAGATTATCGAGCGGGTATGTGCGTTGGCACAAATGCCACAGATGATGGTAAGCTTTCTTAAAATGATGAGTCATTTGGGAGAATGTGATATCATGCGTCAGATTTTTGATGCGTATTATGCGTATTGGGATGAGCAAAATCATATCATGCGGGCGCAGATTATTTTTGCAGGTGAGCCGGATGCGGCGACGCGTGAAGAAGCAGAACAGCTGTTACAAAAGAAATATCCAGATTATAAAATAGTGATGACGGAGAGCGTAGATGAAACACTTTTAGGTGGTTATATTGTTCGTATGAAAAACGAAGAGTATGACAGAAGTTATGAGGGACGACTTCGTCAGTTAGAAAGAAAATTAACCGGGAGGTGACCCCTGTGGGCGCAATAAGTGCAACAGATATTATCTCCATTATTCAGGAAGAAATCGAAAATACCCATTGGAATGACGAGAGCAAAGAGACAGGTGAAGTTATTTGGGTCGGCGATGGTATCGCAACGATTTATGGTATCGATCATGCCATGTATGGCGAGATTGTTATTTTTGATAATGGAGTCAAAGGAATGGTTCAGGATATCCGTGCAAATGAGATAGGTGTAATTTTATTTGGCAGAGATACCGGAATCAAAGAAGGAACAAAGGTTGTTAGAACCAAGAAAAAAGCTGGTATACCAGTGGGCGATGCTTTTATTGGAAGAATCGTGAATGCACTGGGTGAGCCGATTGATGGAAATGGTGAGATTAAGGCGGATGGATACCGTCCGATGGAAGAAGATGCACCTGGAATTGTAGACAGAAAATCCGTAGATACACCAATGGAAACAGGTATTCTTTCGATTGATTCCATGTTTCCAATCGGAAGAGGTCAGCGTGAGTTGATTATCGGAGACCGTCAGACGGGTAAAACATCCATTGCAACAGATACAATCATCAACCAGAAGGGAAAAGATGTTATCTGTATTTATGTTGCAATCGGACAGAAAGCATCCACGGTCGCAAAGATTGTATCTACGCTTACGAAGCATGGCGCGATGGATTATTCCATTGTACTGTCCTCTACCGCAAGTGATCCGGCATCGTTACAGTATGTAGCACCATATGCCGGTACTGCATTGGCAGAATACTTTATGCATCAGGGAAAAGATGTTTTGATTGTATATGATGATTTGTCAAAACATGCTGTAGCATATCGTGCGCTGAGTCTTCTTTTGGAACGTTCTCCGGGACGTGAGGCGTATCCGGGCGATGTATTTTATCTACACTCCAGATTGCTAGAAAGAAGCAGTCGTTTGTCAGAGGAATTGGGTGGAGGCTCTATTACAGCACTTCCAATCATTGAAACGCAGGCAGGAGATGTATCTGCCTATATTCCGACAAACGTTATTTCTATTACAGATGGACAGATCTTTTTGGAGAGTAATCTTTTCAACTCCGGTATGCGTCCGGCTGTCAATGTAGGTCTTTCTGTATCCCGTGTTGGTGGTGCAGCACAGACAAAGGCAATGAAAAAAGCATCCGGCAGTATTCGTATTGATTTGGCGCAATACCGTGAGATGGAAGTATTTACCCAGTTTGCATCGGATCTTGATGATGCAACAAAGGCGCAGCTGACACATGGTAAAGCATTGATGGAACTGTTAAAACAGCCACTTTGCCAGCCACTTTCTTTGCATGAACAGGTGATGACACTTTGTCTGGCAAATCATGGATTTTTTGATACCGTCGAGACAAAGCAGGTAAAACAGTACCAAAAGGATGTCCTTTCCTTTATGGATTTAAAACATCCACAAATCGGCGAAGAAATCGAGAATACGAAAGCAATCAGCGACGAACTGGTAGAAAAGATGCTTGATGCAGCAAAAGAATTTGTAGGATAGTAGGTGTTGTTATGGCAAATACGAAGGAGATACAGGATCGTATCAAAAGTATCAATGATACATTAAAAATTACAAATGCCATGTACATGATTTCTTCTTCTAAGTTGAAGAAGGCAAAGAAAATGTTGGCAGATACGGAACCATATTTCTTTACGTTGCAGTCGGAAATGAGTCGAATCTTACGACATCTTCCGGATATGGAAGATATCTATTTTAAGTCGAATGAAGA
This sequence comes from uncultured Pseudobutyrivibrio sp., assembly GCA_900546435.1. GTDB lineage: Bacteria > Bacillota > Clostridia > Lachnospirales > Lachnospiraceae > Pararoseburia. Next base: position 47,156 of record URCQ01000009.1, read on the forward strand.
GAAACCGATGGAAGAAAGAAAAGTCGGTTATATCGTTATTACGGCAGACAAAGGTTTGGCAGGTTCCTATAATCATAATGTCTTGAAATTGGCAGAAGAGCATTTGCTTTCCCATCCAAATCATGAATTGTTTGTACTTGGAGAGTTGGGACGTCATTATTTTGAACAACGTGGAATTGCGATTGATAAGCAGTTTCATTATACCGTACAGAATCCGACGTTAAACCGTGCGCGAAATATCGCGGAGGAATTGTTGGAGATGTATCAGGAAGAAAAATTAGATGAGGTCTACATCATTTATACAACGATGGTCAATGCAGTGCAGGAAGAAACCCAGATTTTACAATTGCTGCCACTGAAAAAGACGGACTTTGATATAAAATTACCGATTGATATTCCACATGAGGAATTAGCACTTCGCCCATCGGCGGAGGCGGTGATGGATCGTATTGTTCCGGATTATGTGGTTGGTTTTGTATATGGTGCGCTGGTGGAATCATATTCCTGCGAACAGAATGCACGTATGATGGCAATGGAAGCAGCATCAAAGAGTGCAAAAGATATGCTTCATGAATTGGATATTTTATACAATCGAGCAAGACAGGCTGCAATTACACAGGAAATTACAGAAGTAATCGCTGGTGCAAAGTCACAAAAGCGAAAACGTAAAAAATAAAAAAGCTAAGATTAAGGAGGCTTTTTGATGAAGACAGGAAAAATTGTTCAGGTGATGGGACCGGTTGTCGATGTAGAGTTTTTCGATGAAGACTTACCGGCAATCAGAGATGCACTTGAAGTACAAAATGGTGACAAGAAGTGTGTGATGGAAGTTGCACAACATATTGGCAATAAAACTGTCCGCTGTATTATGTTAGCATCCAGCGAGGGACTTTCCCGTGATATGGAGGTTGTTGCAACAGGCAGCGGTATTAAAACACCGGTGGGAGAACAGACATTAGGACGTTTGTTTAATGTCTTAGGTGAGACCATCGATGGCGGAGAACAGTTAAAAGATGGTGAGCAGTGGGAAATCCACAGAGAGCCACCAACATTTGAGGAACAAAATCCGGCGGAAGAAATCTTAGAGACAGGTATCAAGGTTATCGATCTGCTTGCCCCTTATGCAAAAGGTGGTAAGATTGGTTTGTTTGGTGGTGCCGGTGTAGGTAAGACGGTATTGATCCAGGAATTGATCAGCAATATTGCGACAGAACATGGCGGTTATTCTATTTTTACCGGTGTTGGCGAGCGTTCCCGTGAAGGAAATGATTTGTGGACAGAAATGAAAGAATCCGGTGTTTTGGAAAAAACAGCGCTTGTGTTTGGGCAGATGAACGAGCCACCTGGAGCACGTATGAGAGTCGCAGAAACAGGACTTACCATGGCGGAATATTTCCGTGATGAGAAGCACCAGAATGTGCTTTTGTTTATTGATAATATTTTCCGTTTCACACAGGCAGGATCTGAGGTGTCAGCACTTTTGGGCCGTATGCCATCTGCAGTAGGTTATCAGCCGACACTTGCTACCGAAATGGGTGAATTGCAGGAACGTATTGCATCTACAAAAAATGGTTCGGTCACTTCCGTACAGGCGGTTTATGTACCGGCAGATGATTTGACAGATCCGGCTCCGGCAACAACATTTGCACATTTGGATGCAACAACGGTTCTTTCCAGAAAAATCGTAGAGCAGGGAATTTATCCTGCTGTAGATCCACTGGAATCTACATCACGTATCTTAGAGCCGGATATTGTAGGCGAAGAACATTATGAAGTGGCAAGAAAAGTACAGGAAATTTTACAGAAATACAAAGAACTGCAGGATATCATTGCTATCCTTGGTATGGAAGAACTGGCAGATGAGGATAAGCTTACCGTATTTCGTGCAAGAAAGATTCAAAAGTTCTTGTCTCAGCCATTCCATGTAGCAGAGAACTTTACCGGAGTAAAGGGTGTGTATGTGCCATTGAAAGAGACCGTTCGCGGATTTAAGGCAATCATTGATGGTGAAATGGATGAATATCCGGAAAATGCGTTCTTTAACGTAGGTACGATAGAAGATGTGATAGACAAGGCAAAATCTATGCAGTAGTTTCTCTTGTAACAGAAAGGTGAAAAGTTATGGCTGCAAGTAATACATTTTATTTAAAAGTTATATCTGCAAACCGTGTGTTTTACTCGGGCAGATGCCGTTCTTTGATCGTGCCGGAATACGATGGTCAAAAAGAGATTTTGGCACATCATGAGGATATGGTCATTGCCGTTGACGAAGGTGAAATGCGTTTCCAGCCGGAAGGCAGTGAAGACTGGGAATATGCAGTTGTCGGCATGGGATTTGTCGAGATTGTGCATAACCGTGTGACACTTTTGGTAGAGACAGCAGAGCGACCGGAAGAGATTGATGTGGCGAGAGCACAGGAAGCAAAAGAACGAGCAGAAGAACAGCTTCGTCAGAAACAGAGCATCCATGAGTACTACCACTCACGTGCATCTTTGGCGAGAGCGATGGCGCGATTGAAAGCAACCGCAGGTAAATAAAACAGAATAGAAACAGACGCAGAGTGTCGTGAAAACAAAGGGATGTTTTTGTGACACTCTGTTTTATTTATGAAGTTTCTTAAGGAAAATTAAGAAAAAATAAAGGGTTTTTATATTTACCTAAACGAGAAAAACCAGTATAGTGTGAGAAGAGAACGAAATCGAAACAAGATGTTGTGGCGGTTTGATACAAATCATAAGGAGAGTGTTATGTTGGAAAAAATCAAGAAGCATAAGAAGCTGGTGATTGTACTGGTGGTAATCGTGATTGTTGCAATTGTTGCAGGCATTGTGGTTACGAAAATGAAAAATAATGCAGGAGAAATTACCCAGGAGGAAAATGGCATTCAGGCATTTTCACTGGCAAAGCAGGACATGACGAGTTCTGTCAGCACAAGTGGTACCGTAGAGAGTAGCAATGTGACCGAAGTAACAACAGAAGTCAATAGTGCGATCAAAGAGTTAAATGTATCGCTTGGCGATCATGTAGAAAAAGGGCAGGTGCTTTGTACCTTTGATGATGAAGAAATCAAGCAGCAGATTGCAGATTTAGAGAAACAAAATGGTGCTGCACAAAAGGCAAATGCCAGTACCATACAAAAAGCACAGCGTGCAGTAGATACAGCAAGTGCACAGGTAAATGCAAAAACTGCAGCTTTAGCAGCAGCGCAAAATGACTATCAGACCATTCAGAATATGTTAGGAAATAGCGACCAATCTGCAGAGGATAAATCAGCAGCACTTGCTTCCGCACAGGCAAATGTGCAGAGTGCACAGGGAGAATTGGATGGTGCCAATCAAAGCCTTATAGCTGCACAGGAAGCGTTAGAAGATGCAAAAAATACAACCGTAGATAATAGTTCATCATCTGACCTTACCAAATTGCGTCAACAGCTGAATAATCTTACGGTTGTTGCGAGCCAGTCTGGTGTGATTACACAGTTGAATGTTTCAAAGGGAAGTATTCCTGCAAACGGTTCTTTGATGCGTATTGAGGATGATACAACACTAAAGGTAAATGTAAACATCAAAGAAAAAGATATTTTAAAACTGGCAGCAGGACAGAAAGCAAGCATCAGTGCCGATGCGATTGGAAGTGATCAGGTATTTAGCGGAACTGTTGATAAAGTGGTTAATTTTGCCTCTAAGACTGCAGCCAGCGATGGCTCGGGTTCGACTTCAGGATATAGTGCTACGATTGCATTGGAGCCTGGGACACCACTTTTATTAGGCATGTCTGTCAATGTAGAAATCCTTTTAAATGAAGAGGGAGAACAGCTTGCGGTACCATACGATGCGATTTCACAGGACGATGACGGAGCAAGCTATGTAATGGTAGGAGAGGCAAAGGATAATGGCAAGTATAAAGTGAAAAAAGTAACCGTTACCCCTGGTATTTCAAATAACTACTACACAGCCATTACATCGGATGACTTGAAGGAAGGAGATACGATCATTAACTATCCATATGAAGTCGAAGAGGGAGATGAAGTAGAGTTATATTTCCCGGAGAAAGACAGCAATTTCGCCGGAACGGGAGATGGTTCAACAGATTCTTCAACAACATATTAGAAAGGGGCTAACTGCTTTATGGATAAAACAAACGTAATTGACATGCAAGGCATTGTTAAGCGTTATTATGTGGGTCAGCCCAATGAACTTGAAATTTTGCATGGCATAGATTTGCATGTTTCACAAAACGAGTTTGTTGCAATTGTGGGAGAGTCTGGTTCAGGAAAAAGCACCTTGATGAATATGATTGGTGCCTTGGATCGCCCGACAGAAGGAACGTATCGTCTGGTGGGACAGGATATCAGTCAGCTAAAAGATGAACAGCTGAGTGACATCCGTAACCAGGAGATTGGGTTTGTATTCCAGAATTTTTGTCTGATTCCACGTATGAGTGCTGTGCGAAATGTAGAGATTCCGCTTATGTATGCCAATATGCCGCCAAAACAGCGCAGAGAGCGCGCGATGGAACTGCTTGCAATGGTTGGCATGGAAGATCGTGCAGATCATAAACCGAATGAATTATCTGGTGGACAGAATCAGCGTGTTGCTATTGCAAGAGCGATGGCAAATGATCCGAATATTTTACTGGCGGACGAACCAACGGGAGCGCTAGATTCGAAGACCGGTCATCTGGTTATGGATATTTTTCACCGATTGCATGAAGAACAGAATAAGACAGTCGTTCTGATTACACATAGTCAGGAACTTGCACATGAGACAGAACGCATGATTACGATTTCCGATGGAAGAATCATTGCGGATCAAGGGATTGGGGGTGAAAGAGCATGAATTTGACAGAAAGTATACGCCTTTCCTTTGAAAGCTTAAAATCAAATAAATTGCGCTCCTTCCTTACGATGCTGGGCATTATTATCGGTATCAGTGCGGTTATTACGATTACAACCATTGGAAATTCTTTGCAAAAGACCATTGCATCAACGATGCGTGAATTGGGCGGAACCAATCTGATTTATGCATATGTGAATGCGATTATGCCGGAATTTGAAAACGATGCGGAATGGGAACGATGGGAATACCCGGAAATGACAGCAAAGGAAAAACTGACCTATGAAAAATTATCAGAGTTTCAAAAAGATTTTGCAGACCGGGTCGATAGTGTGAGCGTAGAAGAAGGATTGACATATTCGGCTTCAAGTACCGGGGATAAGGGAACAACGAAAGTTTCTGTAAACGGTGTGACACCGGGCTATCTGAATGCAACAAAATTAGAGTTATTAGCGGGCAGAAATATCAATGATAAGGATAACAAGGAGATGAAGACAACAGCCCTTGTATCGGATTTGTATGTAAAATATGCATGGGGTGGACAGAATCCAATCGGTAAAGAGATTTCCGTGCAGCTTGAGGATGATGGAACGGTTCAGAAGTTTTATGTTGTCGGTATTTACCATTATGACAACTTAAAAATGGGAAGCGCAGATCCGAAGGCGTCGGAACGTGAATGGGTAACACCAATTCTGGTTCCTTATACGTATGTAGCTGAAACAAATAAGGCAAACGGTATGGAGAATCAATTACAGAGTTTTCAGGTTATGGCAAAAGACGGTGAGGATGCGACCCAGTTATCTCAGGATATGGCAGCCTATTTTGATACAAAATATTTTTCAGACACAGGAAATTTTGAATTACAGAGTTATGATATGGCATCAGAACTTGGCCAGATTGATCAGGTTTTGAATGTACTTACGATTGCCATTTCCGTTATTGCTGCAATATCTTTGATTGTAGGTGGTGTTGGTGTTATGAATATCATGCTTGTAAGTGTGGTAGAAAGAACGCGAGAAATCGGTATTCGAAAAGCACTGGGAGCGAAGAATAAGAGTATCCGACGTCAGTTCATGACGGAAGCTGTTGTCATCTGTCTGATGGGTGGTGTCATTGGTATTTTGATTGGTGTTTTGAATGGATTTATTCTTGCACAGGTTGCAGGAGTTCTGGTAACAAATTATCAACCGGATCTTTCCGGCATGCTGAATATTACCGTCAGTCCATCCATATCAGCAATAGTGATATCGGTAGTGTTCTCCATGTTAATCGGTATCATCTTTGGATATTATCCTGCAAAGAGAGCGGCGAATATGTCGCCAATCGATGCACTTCGTTATGAATAGTTACGTCAGGGACACTCCTTGTGGCAAAAGAAACGTCCCTGACGAAAAAAAGATGTAAGCGAAAATCGCTTACATCTTTTTTCGTGTATTTAATCGGTTAAAGAAATTATAACTGAGGACCTGCAGAAACAAGTGCCTTACCAGCATCGTTACCTTCATACTTAGCGAAGTTCTTGTTGAATCTAGCAGCAAGATCTTTTGCCTTTTCTTCCCATTCAGAAGCATCAGCATAAGTATCTCTAGGATCTAAGATTGCTGGATCAACACCAGGAAGTTCTGTTGGAACCTCAAAGTTGAAGTAAGGAATTGTCTTAGTAGGAGCATTCTTGATATCTCCGTTTAAGATAGCATCAATGATACCACGAGTATCCTTGATAGAGATTCTCTTACCAGTTCCGTTCCATCCTGTGTTTACAAGATAAGCCTTAGCGCCGCTCTGTCCCATCTTCTTAACGAGTTCTTCAGCATACTTTGTTGGATGTAATTCCAAGAAAGCTTGTCCGAAGCAAGCTGAGAAAGTAGGAGTTGGCTCTGTGATACCACGCTCTGTACCAGCAAGCTTTGCTGTAAATCCTGATAAGAAATAGTACTGTGTCTGCTCTGGAGTCAGGATAGATACTGGAGGAAGTACACCAAACGCATCTGCTGACAAGAAGATAACATTCTTTGCTGCTGGAGCAGAAGAGATTGGACGAACAATGTTTTTAATATGGTTGATTGGATAAGAAACACGTGTGTTTTCTGTAACACTCTTGTCTGCAAAGTCAATCTTGCCATTAGCATCCAATGTTACGTTCTCAAGAAGAGCATCTCTCTTGATTGCATTGTAGATGTCTGGCTCAGAATCCTTATCCAGATCGATAACCTTAGCGTAGCAACCACCTTCGAAGTTGAATACACCGTTGTCATCCCAACCATGCTCATCATCACCGATCAAAAGACGCTTAGGATCGGTAGAAAGTGTTGTCTTACCTGTTCCAGAAAGACCAAAGAAGATAGCAGTGTTTTCACCATTTAAATCTGTGTTTGCAGAGCAGTGCATAGCAGCGATGCCCTTAAGTGGAAGATAGTAGTTCATCATAGAGAACATACCTTTCTTCATTTCTCCACCATACCATGTGTTGATGATAACCTGCTCACGGCTAGAAATGTTGAATGCTACACATGTCTCAGAGTTAAGACCTAATTCCTTGTAGTTTTCAACTTTTGCCTTAGAAGCGTTGTAAACAACGAAATCAGGCTCGAAGTTTTCTAATTCTTCAGCAGTTGGCTTGATGAACATATTTGTTACAAAGTGAGCCTGCCAAGCAACCTCTACGATAAAACGGATAGCCATACGAGTATCAGCATTAGCACCGCAGAATGCATCTACAACAAATAATCTCTTGTTGCAAAGTTCCTTCTTAGCGATTTCCTTAACAACTTCCCAAGTCTTTTCATCCATTGGATGGTTGTCATTCTTGTACTCGTCTGTTGTCCACCATACAGTGTCCTTAGAGTTCTCATCAACAACGATGTATTTGTCTTTAGGAGAACGTCCTGTGTAAACACCTGTCATAACGTTTACAGCACCAAGTTCACTTTCCTGGCCTTTTTCATAACCTTCTAATTCCGGCTTTGTCTCTTCTTTGAATAATTCTTCATAAGAAGGGTTGTGAACGATTTCTGTGGTTCCGGAAATACCATACTTGCTTAAATTGATTTCTGCCATTTCTTTTAACCTCTTTTCTGTATGATTTGAAAATAGTAGCAGTACTTTGTTAAAAAATAAACATTTCAAAGTACCCTCATCATATTATACAATAATTCATCATAAAATCAAGAAAAATGCACATAAAAACAATCCTTTTTTCTCCATTTCATCACGTATGTTGTTTCTTTATATAGGAAAGGGCGTATTATATGGAGTGAAAACCCTTACCAAACACTTCACTTGTACTGGAAACGGACATGAATGCCTGCAAGCGATTATCGCGAATGTAATTACGTAATTCTACCGCCTGTGTGCGTGATAGTGAGGTGAAAATGATATATTTCTGACTGTTAGAATAAGCGCCGACGCCCTCGGTAATCGTTGCACTTCGTCCTAGATTTTTTGTGATAAAAGAGCAGATGTCATCTTTGTCATCACATACGATCGTGATGGATTTGCGCAGGTTGATCGTGGCAATAATGTCGTCAATTAAAAAAGATTTGACGGTCAGACCAACGAAGGAATAAAGTGCGGTTTTTAAGTCGAATACAAAGCAGGCTACAAGAATCATCACAAGATCTGTGACAAACAGAGCAATGCCGATGTCTTTCATATTGGTATATTTTTTTAAAAGCATGGCAATAACATCCGTTCCACCGCTGGAAGCACCAATATGAAATAGGATGGCAGAGCCGATGGATGGTAAGGCAATCGCAAATATCAGATCCAACATAGGCTCGTTGGAAAGCGGGGCAGATAGAGGAAGCCATTTTTCAAAGACAAGCAAAAGCAGGGAAAGGAGCATACTGGCGTAAGTTGTCTTTAATGCAAAACTTTTTCCTAGAAAAATAAAACCAATAATCAAAAGTATGGTATTTGCAAGAAAAGTAAAAGCGGAAGCACTCAGCGGCGTGATTTTTGCGATAACAGCTGCAAAACCGGTGATGCCGCCAAAACAGAAATTATCCGGGAATTTAAAAAAGTAAATACCAATGGCCATAATAAAGGTACTCATAGTAATCATAACGAGACTGTTGATTTTGTGTTTCATGATGCGATCATCTCCTTTGGTGTAAAAATAAAAGTGAAAACTTTACGCATATATTCTACTCACTTTTTGGTATTTTTTCTATAGAAGATATGATAAAATATAAAAGAATTGGAAAAAGTTGTATGGTAATAAGACAAACAGAGGAAGGGAGAACCTTATGGCAAATAACAATAAGAAAAAGAAGAAAAAGCGTATGTCATATAAGAAGCGCATTGCAATTATCGTGATTGCTCTTCTGGTAGCGATTTTGGCTCTTGTTGCATACATATTGTTTGGCAATAGCGGGAAAGACGAAAAGACAGATGACATTTTAGAGGGATACACAACAATTGCCTTCTTTGGCGTGGACAATCGTTCGAATGGTAATTTTGACAGCGGAAACAGTGATACGGTGATGCTTTGCAACATCAACAACTACACGAAGCAGGTAGAGATCGTGTCAATCTATCGAGATACCTTGATGGATGTTGATGGCGAAGGAACGTTCCGTAAATGTAATTATGCGTTTAATCATGGCGGAATGGACAATGCCATTGCTATGTTGAATCGCAATTTGGATCTGCAAATCAAAGATTATGTCGCAGTAGATTTTATGGCACTTGTAAATGCAGTGGATGCGGTAGACGGTATTGATCTTGAATTGTCGGATGCAGAAGTTGAGGCAATGAATGGTGGCTATATCGGAGAAGTAGGTGCTATTGTTGGTAAGGAGGCCAATCCGGTATCTGCGGGCATGCAGCATCTCGATGGTGTACAGGCAACTGCTTATTGCAGAATTCGTTCTACGGTAGGGGATGATTTTAAGAGAACGGAAAGACAACGTACCGTCTTGACTCAGATTATTGCAAAGGCAAAGAGCGCAAATCCGGCACAGCTGGCATCTTTGATCGGCGGCGTATTTCCGGATGTAGATACCAGCCTTGAGATGGATCAGCTGATTTATCTGGCAAAGAACATGATGGATTATAATCTTGGTGAAACAAAGGGATTTCCATTTTCTAAGTCGACCGATCGCTTTGGGGATGGCATAGGATCCGCTGTAATTCCATGTAGCTTAGAGACCAATGTGGTACAGCTTCATCAGGAGCTATATGAAGATACAGAATACGAAGCATCGGATGAAGTAAAGAACATTTCTGATGACCTGATTCGTTTTACAGGTTATGGCGCGAATGACGGAGATTGATTTGGTTTTTCGTTGAAATGCGAAATGGAATGTGATAGAATAAGGCGAATTTCATAGAGAAATAATTGGTGCCCTTCCAGGATGAGATAGGCTTGAGAAAGGGTTAAAAGGGAAACAGGTGAAATTCCTGTACGATCTCGTCACTGTGATTAGGGAGTGCGTTTCTTTTGTTTTACGCCACTGATGCAAAGGCATTGGGAAGGTGAGAAACGCGTGATGATCTTTCAGCCAGGAAACCTGCCAGTTGTTTGGTACAGGAATCATTCCAGATCACGAGGCATTGGTCGTACTGTTTTTCGTAGTGCAAAACTGCATTTTTTGGTGTGCAGATTTTGGCTTGCATTAGGATTTGATTACTCTGTTCCTTTTTATATGGGGCAGAGTATTTCTTTTTATACAGTCTTTTCGTGGGGATATGACCTGTCAAAATCCTGTGAAAAGTAATGAAATAATAGGAGGAATCAGATGAAAAAGAAAGTAATTTCACTTATGATGGTATGCATGTTAGCCGTTGGCCTTGCAACCGGTTGTGGCAGCAAAGATGCAGCACAGACAAGTAATACCGTTAGCGATCAGGAAGCAGCAGATAAGGTGGCAGAGCTGATTGATGCCATTTATGTGCAGGAAAGAACTGATAAGACAGACGAGCAGTGTGCTGCTGCAAAGAAAGCATGGGATGCTTTGACAGATGCGCAAAAGGAACTTGTCAGTGGAGAGAACGCAGACCCGGATTATTTTGGAAGAGATACAGGGGATGCCTCTAAGGATGATCCTTTGAACCAGGATGACATCGGACCAAATGAGATTCTCGTTGTCAGTTTTGGTACATCCTTTAACGATAGCCGTGTCGCAGACATCGGTGGTGTAGAAAAGGCAATCGCAGAAGCAAATTCAGGCTGGTCTGTAAGACGTGCCTTCACAGCACAGATTATCATCAACCATATTCAGGCAAGGGATGATGAAAAGATTGATAATGTAGAGCAGGCATTGGAACGTGCCGTAGACAATGGCGTGAAAAATCTTGTCATTCAGCCAACACATTTAATGCATGGTGCAGAATATGATGAACTGATGGAAACAGTCAAAGACTATATGGATAAGTTTGATTCTGTTTCTGTTGCAGAACCACTTCTTGGAGAAGTAGGAGATGATGCAAAAGTAATCAATGCAGATAAAAAGGCAGTTGCAGAAGCAATCACAGCACAAGCTGTAAAAGAAGCAAAATACGACTCTTTGGATGCTGCAAAAGAAGATAGCACTGCATTTGTATTTATGGGACATGGTACTTCTCATACAGCGAAAGTAAGCTATTCGCAGATGGCAACACAGATGGAAGAATTAGGTTACGATAATGTGTTTATCGGAACCGTAGAGGGCGAGCCGGAAGAGACCGCTTGTGAAAATGTCATTGAGACTGTTAAAGAAGCAGGCTATAAGAACGTAATTTTACGTCCACTGATGGTGGTTGCCGGAGATCATGCAAACAATGATATGGCAGGGGATGATGAAGATTCTTGGAAGAGCCAGTTTGAAGCTTCTAAAGCATTTGATTCTGTAGAATGTCAGATTTCAGGACTTGGTGAAATCGAAGCAATTCAAAAGCTTTATGTACAGCATACAAAGGATGCTATTGCATCTACTGGCCTTATTGTAGACCTTGCAGCAAACGCAGAAGGTACAACAAAACTTGCAGATGGTACTTATCAGGCAAAGTTTACAACAGACAGCAGTATGTTTCATGTCAATGAGGCAAACAATGATCTGGGCGAGTTGACTGTAAAAGACGGTAAGATGACCATTCATATTTCTCTTACCTCAAAGAAAATTGTAAACCTTTATGAAGGACTTGCAGCGGATGCGCAAAAAGATACAAAGAATGTATTACAGCCAACGGTGGATACCGTGACATATAGTGATGGAACAACGGAAGAAGTCAATGGATTTGATGTGCCGGTTCCATATCTGGATAAGGAATTTGACCTTGCACTTTTGGGAACAAAAGGCACATGGTATGATCACAAGGTCATGGTATCTAGTCCACAGTAGTAAAAAAAGGATATAGAGGAATCATGAAAATACAAGAAAAACGAAATCATTGGAAACGATATGGCACAACGGTTTTGTGTCTGCTGGTGATGCTTATTTCATTCGTGGGATGTACAGCAAAAAAAGCAGATACGTTAGCAGACGGAACCTATCTTGTGGATGTTCGCCTGGAAGGTGGAAGCGGTAGAGCAACAGTAGCTTCACCGACAGAAATTACGGTCAAGAACGGAGAAATGACAGCAACCATTATCTGGAGCAGCAGTCATTATGATTACATGCTTGTGGATGGTGAAAAATATGAAAATGAAGCAGAAGAAGGCATGGGTTCTACGTTTACCATACCGGTAAAAAATATCGAAGAACCACTAGATGTTGTAGGTGATACAACAGCCATGAGTACACCTCATGAAATCGATTATACATTGTATTTTACATTGGAAGACAAATAAAAGAATAGGAACCAAAAAGCAAGATGAGAAATTGGAAAAAAAGAGGCATGAGCCTGTTACTTGCTGTGGTTATGATGCTGACTCTGGGCGCATGTGGCGTGCAGAGTCAGTCTGATACTACGGATCAGATTTCATTTGCATCCTTACAAAAAACAGGAGAGCTGACGCTTTCATATGCCACACAGTTTCAAGTGGAGTATTACGATCCTTACACGTTAATTACGATTGAACAAGAGGGACGCTATCTGCTTGTGCCGGAGAAGGAAGAAGAACCGAAAAATTTACCGGAAGATGTTGTTATTTTAAAACAGCCGCTGGATAAGACGTATCTTGTATCAACGTCAGTTATGGATTTTATCCGTCAATTGGATGTGATGTCATATATTTGTTTATCGGGAAGCAAAGAAAAAGACTGGTATATCAAAGAAGCGCAGGAAGCGATGAAGCAGGGCGATATGCTTTATGCTGGAAAATATAGTGCTCCGGATTATGAATGCATTTTGCAGGCAGGCTGTAATCTGGCCATTGAAAATACGATGATCTATCATACACCGGAGGTAAAAGAAAAACTTGAAGAACTGGGGATACCGGTGTTGGTAGAAAAATCCAGCTATGAATCGCATCCGCTTGGACGATTGGAATGGATCAAGTTATATGGCGTATTATATGATGCACAAGATGCGGCAGAGTCCTATTTTAAAAGTGAAGAGGAAAAGATAATCCCATTATTAGAACAGGAAAATACCGGAAAGAAAGTAGCATTTTTCTCTGTGAATTCTGCCGGTGCGATCAATGTCAGAAAGCCAAATGACTATATTGCACAGATGATTGGCATGGCAGGTGGAAATTATGCACTAAATGATGTGATTCCAGAGGAAGAAAACGCTCTTTCTACCATGAACATGCAGATGGAAGACTTTTACAATGCGGCAAGGGATGCAGACGTTTTGATTTACAACAGTGCAATCGAGGGAGAGATTACAAGCATCGATGACCTTTTAAGGAAAAATGGATTATTTTCCGACTTTTCTGCGGTTAAACAGAAAAAGGTGTACTGTACGTCAAAAAACTTTTTCCAGGAATCGACCGGAATGGCAGAATTTGTAGAAGATATCCATGCGGTATTGATTGGTGAGGAAAATCATCTGACCTATTTAAAGAAACTCAATTGATGGGAGAGAACATGAAACGATTTTTTGTAACAATGATGGGACTGGTGGCATTACTCGTGTTACTGGTGGCATGGAATATTGGTTCTGGAAGCGTGAGCGTTACAGCAGCACAGATGTGTGAGGTTCTGTTTCGCAAAACAACAGAAGGTACCTTTTATCATATTGTATGGGATATTCGTATGCCACGTATGCTGGCGGCACTCTTTTTAGGTGGAGCGCTGGCGGTATCCGGATTCTTGTTACAGACTTTTTTTCAAAATCCCATTGCAGGACCTTATGTATTGGGTATTTCATCAGGCGCAAAAATGGTGGTAGCTGTCGTTATGATTGTCTGCCTGGGAAAAGGAATACAACTGTCGTCATTTGCGATGGTACTGGCTGCGTTTTTCGGTTCACTTTTAGCAATGGGCTTTGTGCTGCTTTTGTCCATGCGTGTACATAAAATGTCGCTGCTTGTTGTGTGTGGCATTATGATTGGTTATATCTGTTCTGCAATTACGGATTTTCTTGTGACATTTGCATCAGATTCCAATATTGTGAATTTACATAACTGGTCTATGGGCAGTTTTTCTGGAACAGATTGGGCGGATGTGCTGCTTTTTACGGTGATTATATGTATAACGGTTGCAGCAGTATTTTGGCTGGCAAAACCAATCGGCGCCTATCAGATGGGAGAAGCGTATGCTAGAAACATGGGGGTAAATATCCGCCTGCTTCGTGTTCTTTTAATTTTACTCTCCAGCCTGCTCTCCGGATGTGTAACCGCGTTTGCCGGTCCGATTTCCTTTGTGGGAATTGCTGTGCCGCATTTAATCAAGCAGGCAATGAAAACGGCGAAACCACTTTATTTGATTCCAGGCTGTTTTTTGGGTGGTGCTGTGGTAACACTTTTTTGTGATGGCATTGCCAGAAGTCTTTTTGCACCGACGGAAATCAGCATCAGCTCAGTGACGGCAGTATTTTTAGTTCCTGTGGTTATTGTGATGATGGTAAAAAGACAGGATGCCAGATAAACAGATGGGAGGGACAGAGGATGTCAGAACAAAAAGAACAAAAAAAGATCGCTGTCGCTGACCTGATTGTTGGCTACGAAGGAAAAAGTGTATTAGCAAATATTAATTTTTGTGTGCATCCGGGAGAGATTCTGACACTGATTGGTCCGAATGGCTCAGGAAAGTCAACCCTTCTTAAAAGTATAACAAGACAGCTGCAAACCATTGCAGGAAATGTCTGGGTGGATGGGGAAGCGGTAGAAAGGATCACGGATACCGCACTCGCAAAAAAGATGTCCATGGTTATGACAGAACGGATTGCACCGGAACTTATGACGTGTCGGGAAGTGGTAGAGACAGGGCGTTATCCTTATACCGGCCGATTTGGTATTTTAGGGGAGGAAGACAAGAAAAAAGTACAAGATGCACTGTGCCGTCTCCATGCGCTTGATGTGGCAGATAAGCTTTTTACAAAGGTGAGCGATGGGCAACGACAGCGGGTGATGTTAGCCCGTGCACTGTGTCAGGAACCGGACATTTTAATACTAGATGAACCGACATCATATCTGGATATGCATTACAAGCTGGAAATTTTACAGTCGGTAAGAGACATGGCACGCAAGGAAAATCTGGCGGTTGTCATGTCGCTGCATGAACTCGATTTAGCGCAAAAGGTATCCGACGTTGTTGCATGTGTCGATGGAGACAGTATTTGTGCGATGGGAAAACCGGAAGAAATTTTCTGTGGGGATACGATAGCCACTTTATATGATGTGAAACCTGAAAATTTTGATGTTGTTTCCGGCAATATGTTTTTGCAGGGAGCGGAGGGAACACCACAGGTGTTTGTCATTGGTGGCGGCGGAAGTGGTGTGGCAATGTATTATGCCCTACAGCGTGAGCAAATTGCGTTTTCTGCCGGTATTTTGCAGGAAAATGATATGGAATATGCGGCGGAAGTGGTGTGGCAATGTATTATGCCCTACAGCGTGAGCAAATTGCGTTTTCTGCCGGTATTTTGCAGGA
The DNA here is from genome assembly GCA_900546435.1 of uncultured Pseudobutyrivibrio sp. GTDB lineage: Bacteria > Bacillota > Clostridia > Lachnospirales > Lachnospiraceae > Pararoseburia. Next base: position 62,953 of record URCQ01000009.1, read on the forward strand.
AAATGATATGGAATATGCGGCGGCAAGGGCACTGGCAACAGATGTTGTGGCAACACCAGCTTTTTTCCCGATTACCATGGCACAAATCACAGAAGCACGAAAAAGGATTGATGCATGCACCTGGTGCATGACGACACTGACGGAGTTTGGCCCTGGAAATCAGGCAAATCGAGAACTTATTTCATATGCAAAAGAACAGGGAAAATTCTGGGAAAGGAAAGAAATGCCATGGCAAAAGTAATTATGGTGCAGGGAACGATGTCCAATGCGGGAAAGAGTCTTTTGGTAGCGGGACTGTGCCGCGTGTTTGCACAGGACGGCTATCGGGTAGCGCCTTTTAAATCGCAAAATATGGCACTCAATTCTTTCATTACAAAAGATGGACTGGAGATGGGGCGTGCACAGGTGATGCAGGCGGAAGCGGCAGGGATAGAACCGGATGTAGATATGAATCCCATATTGTTAAAACCAACGAACGACCATGGTTCACAGATTATTGTGGGAGGCCATGTGATTGGAAATATGGAAGCCAGGGACTATTTTTCATATAAAAAACAATTACTTCCTGATATTGCTGCAGCGTTTCAACGTTTGGAGAAAAAGGCGGATATCATTGTGATTGAAGGAGCAGGAAGCCCGGCGGAAATCAATCTCAAAGAAAATGACATTGTGAATATGGGGCTGGCAGAATTAATTGATGCACCGGTTCTTTTGGTGGGAGATATCGATCGCGGTGGTGTGTTTGCCCAGTTGCTTGGTACCATCATGCTTTTGGAAGAAAAGGAAAAAAAGCGCATAAAAGGTCTGGTTATCAATAAATTCCGTGGGGATGCGACGATTCTGGATCCGGGTATTGTGATGTTAGAAGAGAAAGCAGACGTGCCGGTTGTTGGTGTCGTTCCTTATATGCAGCTTACCATTGATGATGAGGATAGCCTGAGTACACGTCTGGAGGAAAAGCAAAAGACGCTTATTAATATAGGGGTGATACGTCTGCCGAGACTTTCTAATTTTACAGATTTTAACGTGTTTGATCAGATTGCGGGTGTGAGTGTCCATTACATTCAAAAACCGGATAAAATCGAGGCGATGGATATGATTATTTTACCGGGAACAAAAAATACGATAGCAGATCTGGTCTGGATGCGGGAGAGTGGCATGGAAAGTGCCGTTAAAAAGTTTGCGGAGCACGGTCCGGTGTTTGGTATTTGTGGTGGTTATCAGATGCTTGGTATGTCTATCCGTGATCCTTATGGAGTGGAAGAAGCAGGAGAAATCCGGGGATTGGAAATGCTGCCGATGGAAACTGAATTGACAACACAAAAGCGGCGTAGCCGGGTGCAGGGAACGATAACACTGACCGAAGGCGTGCTGGCATCTCTTGGTACACAAAAGATTATGGGGTATGAGATTCATATGGGCAGAACCTGCGCAGTGCAGCGCGTAAACGCACTTTGTCAGTTTAGTGATATGGGCGAAGAAAAAGCAGTTACGCAGGATGGAGGCCAGCAGAAGAATGTGTATGGTACCTATGTACATGGCATTTTTGATGAGGGGACATTGGCATATGATTTATGTCAGTGTTTAGCAAAAAGAAAAGGCGTGTGTCTTGAGAATTTGGATGAAAAGGATTACCAGAGCTTTAAGGAAAAACAGTATGATTTGCTGGCAGATGGTATCCGTAAGCATATGGATATGAAGCGCATTTATGAGATGTTACAGGAAGCAGCAATCTAAAAGAAATGGAAAAAAAGATGGGACAGCAGGAAGAACGGATTACAATTGAACAGATCTTAGAACAAAAGCGGCAGGTAAAAGGCTATGATGCGTCGGTTTATACGGTAATTTGTAAGCATTGGGACCGTGTTGCAAAACCACTTGATGGAATGGGGACATTTGAGCCGATGCTGGCGCAGATAGGCGCCATACAAAGAAAAGAAAATCCGCAGGTTTCCAATGGCAAACTATGCGTTTTTTGCAGTGATAATGGCATTGTGGAAGAGGGAATCAGTCAATCGCCACAGGAAGTGACAGCAATTTGTGCAAAAAATATTGCGGCAGGAAGTACAGCTGTTGGCAGAATGGCACATCTAACAGGATGTGCGATACAGGTGCTGGATCTGGGAATCAATACAAATGAGGTATTGCCAGGCGTAATTGATAAAAAAGTTGCAATGGGAACAAAAAATTTCTTTCGGGAAGATGCCATGACTCTACAGCAGATGAAACAGGCAATGCAATGCGGCATGGATGCAGTGTATGCGTGCAAGCAGGAACAGCTGGATTTTGTCTGTATTGGAGAGATGGGAATTGGAAATACGACGACAAGCAGCGCAATCGCTTGTGCTATGCTGCATCTAGATCCTTTACAGGCAGTCGGGCGTGGAGCAGGGCTTAGTGATGCGGGTCTTTTGAAAAAGGAGCAGGTGATTCGACAAACCATAGAAAAGAAGGATTTGGGACATGCCAGTGCAGAAGAAGTAATGTGTGCTGTTGGTGGTTTTGATATTGCCGGTATGGCAGGGGCATGTATGGCTGCGGCATTGTATGAGATACCACTGATTCTGGATGGCATGATCAGTATGGTGGCAGCACTGGTAGCAGAAACACTTTTGCCGGGAACAAAAGCATATCTGATTGCATCTCACAGCAGTAAAGAACCCGCGACATGTGCACTGGTGCAGGCACTTTCTTTACAACCGGTAATTGATGCGCAGATGGCACTCGGGGAAGGAACGGGAGCTATGATGCTTCTTCCTATGCTTCTTATGGCAAAAGCAGTTTATGAAGAGACAAATTCTTTTGCAACAGCAGGGGTAGAGACGTATCAAAGATATGAGGAAACGAAATGATTGTATTAGTCATTGGTGGGAGTGCAAGTGGAAAATCTGCTTATGCAGAAACACGTCTGCAGCAGATGCAGGCAGCAAAAAAATACTATATTGCTACCATGCAAGTGTGGGATTCTGAGGGAGAAAAACGCGTACAAAAGCACCGCAATATGCGAAAAGACAAGGAATTTTTGACAATCGAAAAACAGCGTGATATCGCAGAGGTTGTGTTGGAGGATGCAGATGCCTGGCTGCTGGAATGTGTATCAAATCTGGTGGCAAATGAAATGTTTGATGAGCGAGGGTTTAAGGCAGCGGATGTTGTTATAAAAAAGATCGTAGGCGAGATGGATGCGCTGATGAAAAAAGGAAAGCATGGTGTGATTGTTACCAACAATATTTTTGAAGATGGAGCAGAATACGATGATACTATGCAGCAGTATCTGCATGCGCTGGGGCAGATCAACCAGGCGCTGGCGCAACAGGCGGATGAAGTGATTGAAGTGGTAGCAGGCATTCCTGTGGTCGTAAAAAAGAAGGATAGGAGTATGGACATATGAAAAAGATAGCAAAAGCATGTAATGTGGCATTTTCTATGTATTCAAAGATTCCCATGCCGCGTTTTGAATGGGCATCGGAAGATATGCGTTATCATCTTTTCTTTTTTCCATGGATAGGTGCTGTGATCGGATTGCTGGAATGGGGCTGGTACTGTATGAGGGAGGCATTTTCCATTGGATCGGTTTTGTATCTTACCATGGCAATCGCACTGCCAATTCTTGTGACCGGTGGATTCCATTTGGATGGATTTATGGATACGAAAGATGCGCAAAGCAGTTACCAGGCATGGGATAAAAAGCTTGATATTTTAAAAGATCCGCACATAGGGGCGTTTGCCGTGATCCATCTGGTGCTCTATCTGTTGTTAGCGTTTGGATTTTTATCCGTTATTGAGCAAAAAACGGCAATCGCAGCACTTTGTTTTAGTTTTTTTATGAGCAGATGTTTGAGTGGCTGGTCTGTTTTACATTTTCCGGCAGCAAAAAAAGAAGGCAGTCTGTATACCGAAGCAGATACATCAGATCGGCATAACGTATCAATCGGCCTGATTTTGCAGCTTGTGATTGCTGTGGGGGCTTCCGTGTATTGTACGAGACAATATGGCTTTCTTGTCGCGGCAGCAAATCTTTTGATGTTTTTGTATTATTATAGGATGAGTAAGCGGACATTTGGTGGCATTACCGGTGATTTGGCAGGGTATTATGTCTGCATGGCAGAATTATGGTCTGTCATTGTTGTAGGGGTATATCTTGTGTTACAGTAAAAGGAGAAATGGATGAAAACGACAATGGAATTGATCCTTGGTGGCGCATCACAGGGAAAAGAAGCATATGCAAAAAAGAAATATAGTAAGGCACCTTTGTATGATGAAACAAATATAGATGCACTTTTAGATGTGACCTGGGAGGATGAGATTCTATGGAATCATTTTCATCGGTGTGTGCGCTTATGGCAGCGGCAGGGAAAAACATTAGAACAGATGCAGCAGTATGTAGATGTAGTCTGCGCGAAGACATCGCATCTGATTTTGATCAGCAATGAAGTGGGAAATGGTGTAGTGCCATTACAACAGGAGGATAGAGCATACCGGGATCTGGTCGGAGCACTTTTGATCCGCTATGCAAAGAAAGCAGAAAGGGTGGAAAGAATCATATGTCAGATACCACAGAAAATCAAATAGAGATTGTGTTGATTCGTCATGGAAAAACAGAAGGTAACAAGCAAAAACAATATATTGGAAGAACGGACCAGCCCCTTTCTGAGGAAGGAAAAGCAGAAATCAGAAGCGGCAGCTATCCAAGCGTTGAAAAAGTATATGCAAGTCCCATGCTTCGGACAAGACAGACAGCAGCATTGATTTACCCGGAACAGACGATAGAGCTGGTGGAGGGATTGCGCGAAATGGATTTTGGTGTGTTTGAAGGTAAATCGCATGCACAATTAAAACATAGACCATCGTATGTGCTGTGGATTGCAGCGAGAGGAAAGTTAAAAATCCCGCAGGGTGAATCTATGAAAAAATTTAGCAAACGTACGCTCGATGGTTTTTTACAAGTGGTGCAAAACATGCAAAAAGAGGGTATAAAAAAAGCTGCTGTTGTTGCACATGGTGGCACGATTATGGCAATCACATCCCAGCTGACCGGAGATGATTATTACAGTCATATGGTAAATAATGGAGGCGGTTATCGTATGTATATGGATGCTGACGGGAAGCTGATTTCGATGCAGCCACTTTTGGGGAAAGACAATGAGATGCAGGAGAGACCATCGTGATGTACCATATGATTGCTTTTGTCGGTGGATTTTTATTAGATCTGCTTTTGGGAGATCCTTATACATTTCCACATCCCGTGCGTCTGATCGGGCGTTTTATCGCTGTCTTGGAAAACCATTTTCTTGGTGAAAAAGGAAACGAAAAGGAAGTACCTGCGGATAAGAAACGTGCTTATGGATGCAGCGTTGTATTATTGGTATGCCTTGTAACCTTTTGCGTGACTACAGGTGTTCTGGCGGGCGCATATTGGCTCCATCCAATGTTTGGATGCGTGGTAGAACTTTTGATGACCTATCAGGCCTTAGCACTTTGTTGTTTATGTAAGGAAAGTAAAAAAGTGTATCGCTGCCTGAAAAGGGGGACATTGGAAGATGCCAGATATGCAGTGTCTATGATTGTGGGAAGGGATACAAACGAGCTCAGTGATATAGGTGTTGCAAAAGCTGCTATTGAAACCGTGGCTGAAAATACATCGGATGGAGAGATTGCCCCGCTTTTATATCTGGCGCTTGGTGGTCCGGTTCTTGGGTTTACCTATAAAGCAATCAACACGATGGATTCCATGATCGGCTATAAGAATGAGCGTTATCTTGATTTTGGAAGATGTGCGGCAAAACTGGATGATGTTGTGAATTATATTCCAGCGCGTATCAGTGCATATTGTCTTTGGGTTGCTGCAGCGCTTATGGGAAAAAATTATAATGCACGCAGGGCGTGGCGTATTTATAAAAGAGATCGTGATCAGCACGCCAGTCCCAATGCAGCACAGACAGAGGCAATGTGCGCAGGAGCGCTTGGAATTCGCCTTGCTGGAGATGCAAGCTACTTTGGTAAAGTTGTTCAAAAACCATATTTAGGGGATGATACACGTCCTATTGTTTATGAAGATATTTTGCACATGAATCGTTTGGCATATGGAGCAGCTATCTTTTGCCTGCTGGTATGTGTCACAATCATGGCAGTTATGATGATATAGAAAAGGAAAACAGCATGCACGGAGGAGACCGTTATCGTAATGAAGTGAATATAGATTTCTCCATCAATGTGAATCCGTCAGGTATTGCGCCAAAGATACAACAGGCAATGCAGGAAGCACTTGTTTGGGCGGACGTTTATCCGGATGAGCAGTGTGAAGCATTGCGTGAGGCAATGGCAAAGCAATATGCATGTGAGAAAGCAACCATACTTTGTGGGAATGGAGCATCGGAGCTGTTGCTTGGGTTTGTGCGTGCGTATGCTCCCAAAAGAGCAGTTGTCATTGCTCCTGGATTTTCGGGGTATTTGCACGCGCTTCACAGTATCTCCTGTGAAATCTGTTATTTTTATGCAAAAGAGGAACAGGCATTTTTGTTGGATGATACGTTGCTATCATTTCTCGAAGAAAAGCAGCCGGAGCTTGTTATTTTAACCAATCCCAACAATCCGAATGGCGCACTGGCGTCGCTTAATTATTTAAAAAAAGTCAGTCGTTGCTGCGCCAATATAGGAGCAAGACTCTTAGTGGATGAATGCTTTATTGCACTGACGAAAGAAGGGGATGGCGCATCCTTTTTGCAGGAGAGTAAGCAGTGGAACCATGTATTTATTCTGCAGGCGCTGACAAAAAGCATGGCAATTCCAGGTGTGCGTTTAGGTTATCTTTTTTGCCCGGCAGCAAAAGATGCTGCAAGAATCAAAAAGCAGCTGAGTGAATGGAATGTATCTGTGATCGCTCAAAAAGCAGGGATTGCGGCAATGCAGCTTTTGGAAAAAAAGACATATCTGGAAAAGACAAGAACATTATTAGAAGCAGAGGCCATATTTTTGCGTGAGGGATTGCAGAAAATGGGATGCAAGGTGTATCCGAGTCATGCAAATTATCTGCTGTTTTATGAAAAGACGATTCCCTGGCAGAAACGATTGTTACAACAGCAGATTTTGATACGGGACTGCAGTGATTATGAAGGGCTGACAACAGGATTTTATCGCATAGCCATTCGTACGCATGCAGAGAATGAGGCATTGCTGCTGGCAATGCAAAAATGTCAGGTAGAGGAAAGAAATGAAAGAAATTGAAATGATTCTTCCGCAGGATATTGAAAAGCGGAGTTTTGAAATAATCGAAGCAGAATTGCAGCAAATGAATATTGTCTTACCACAGGAGCAGGAAGCAATTACGAAACGTGTGATTCATACAAGTGCGGATTTTAGTTATGCAGAAACAATGACGTATGCGGAGGGAGCTATTTCACATGCGATTGCATTGCTGCGCGGCGGGGCACATATTGTGACAGATACGAATATGGCAAAGGCAGGGATCAATAAAAAGACGTTGGCGCGTTTTGGTGGAGAAGTACACTGCTTTATGGCAGACGAAGCAGTGGCACAGGAGGCGAAGAAACGCGGTGTTACACGCGCAGTAGTAAGTATGGAGCACGCAAGCCATTTGCCTGGGCATGTAATTTTTGCAATAGGAAATGCACCTACAGCGCTGATTGCACTTCATGACATGATGGAACAGGGGGTGTTCACCCCGGAATTTGTGATTGGTGTTCCTGTGGGATTTGTGAATGTAGAAGCTGCAAAAGAACTGTTTTTGGATAGTAAAGTGCCATATATTATTAATCGTGGACGCAAAGGCGGCAGTAATATTGCAGCAGCTATATGCAATGCACTGCTGTATCAGGCAAGTAATAATCAAAGAGATTAGTGGAGAAGAAAGACATTTGGAAGAAAAGTTACGAAATGGTTTTACAACAGGAAGTTGTGCGGCAGCTGCAGCAAAAGCAGCGTGTTATATGTTGTTGACGGGGAAAAACAAAGAATCTATTACGATTACTACTCCAAAAGGTATTTTGTTTCAGCCGAAGGTACAGGATATTGAACGAAAAGAGCAGTGGGTACGTTGTGCGGTTTTAAAAGATGGTGGAGATGATCCGGATATTACGAGTGGTGCACATATTGTAGCAGAAGTCTCCTTTCTGAAAGAACAACAGGAAGATGAGCTGCGTATTCTGATTGACGGTGGAGAAGGTGTTGGGCGTGTGACAAAGCCAGGTCTGGATCAGCCAGTAGGAAACGCGGCAATCAATCATGTGCCGCGGGAAATGATTACAAGAGAAGTTAAGGAAGTCTGTGAGGTGTGTGATTACCACGGTGCGCTGCAGGTGATGATTCGTGTTCCCGAGGGGGAAAAGCTGGCAAAATCAACCTTTAATCCAAGACTTGGTATTGTCGGTGGAATATCCATTTTAGGGACAAGTGGGATTGTTGAGCCAATGAGTGCACAGGCTCTCAAGGATACGATTGCGGTTGAATTGCGGCAGAAAAAGGCATTAGGCGAACATGCAGTTGCTGTTTCTCCGGGAAATTATGGATTGGATTTTATGTGGCGTACGTATGGCTATGATTTGGATCGCAGTGTAAAATGTTCCAACTTTATTGGCGATACGATTGATATGGTTCGAACCTGCGGGTTTCGCGCGATGCTTTTGACAGGCCATGTGGGAAAAATGATCAAGCTTTCTGGTGGAATTATGAATACGCATTCGAAAGAAGGCGATTGCCGTATGGAGCTTTTGGCAGCGGCGGCTCTGTATGCAGGGTGTGATGCGACAGTGGCAAGAAATCTATTAGAGGCAGTTACGACAGAAGAGGGCGTTCGGATCTTATGTGAGGCAGATTGTCTGCAGCAGGTAATGGATCGCGTGATGGAACGTATCCTATTTTATCTGCGAAAGCGCGCAGGTGAAAATCTTCAGATCGAATGTATGATGTATGCAACCGAATACGGCCTATTGGCGCAAAGTGAAGGCGCGGAAGCGTTGTTGCAGGAGTTGAAAGGATAGGTAAAACAATGGTTTATTTTGTTGGCGCAGGGTGTGGTGCACCGGATTTGATTACAGTGCGTGGAAAAAATTTACTGGAAAAGGCAGATGTTATTATTTATGCCGGTTCCCTTGTGAATCCGGAACTTTTATCCTATGCAAAGAAAGAGGCAAAGATTTATAACAGTGCATATATGACATTAGAAGAAGTGATGGCGGTCATGGAAGAAGAAAAAGATGCACTGATTGTTCGTTTGCATACAGGAGAACCAAGCATTTACGGGGCTGTGCGGGAACAGATGGATTTGCTTGAGGAAAAGGGAATTGCGTATGAATCCTGTCCGGGCGTGAGTGCATGTTTTGGCGCCGCAGCTGGATTAAATCTGGAGTTTACCCTGCCACAGATTTCACAAACGCTCATTATTACAAGACAGGAAGGAAGGACAAAAGTCCCACCGAAAGAAAAAATTGAGAGCTTAGCAGCACATCAGGCGAGTATGGCCATTTATCTGAGTGCAGGAATGCTTGATGAGTTACGAAAAAATCTGATGGCGGGAGGTTATGATGCGCATACACCGGCAGCGCTTGTTTATAAAGCAACCTGGCAGGATGAACAGGCATTTGTCTGTACTGTGGACACATTACCTCAGGTTGCAAAGGAACATGGCATTACAAAGACTGCGATTGTTTTAGTGGGTGATGTGATTGCACACAGTCATTATGAGAGATCACGTCTGTACGCACCAGATTTTGAGACGGAGTTTCGGAGGAAACAGGTATGACAATCGTAGGTGTGATGACGTTTTCAAAACAGGGGAAAAAAACAGCAGAGCGTTTGTTTGCCACATGGCAGGATGCTATACCGCTATATTACATTAACGACACACCAAAAGAAGCCTGGATAGCAATGGCTTTTTCTTACCACATGCCAATTTTGTTTGTTGGCGCAGTGGGGATTGCAGTACGCTTGATTGCACCATGCATCAAGGATAAATTGCAGGACAGTCCGGTTATTGTGATGGATGAAAGGGGAGCGCATGTGATTCCTATTTTGTCCGGACATGTGGGAGGCGCAAATGCAATGGCAGTACAGATGGCAAAGCAGCTCGGTGCAGAAGCTGTGCTTACAACAGCAACAGACGTAGAGGGTGTTTTTGCGGTAGATGTTTTTGCCAGAAAAAATGGGTTTTGCGTTTGGAATCGGGATGGGATTCGTGTGATTTCACAGAAAATGCTGGAGAAGGAAACAGTGCGTGTTGCAATCGAAAAAGAGGTTACATTTTCATTAACGGATATGCCAAAAAACTTCTTTCTGGTTGAAAACGAAGAAAAAGCAGATCTTTGGATTGGTACAAAACCAAGAGGAGAGGAGACAGCCTTACAATTGATTTTTCAGCCGTATGTGCTGGGAATGGGATGCAAAAAAGGGAAAGATTTTACAGAATTACAGCCATTTGTGGATGCCATAATCAAAGAAAGAAAGATAAAAATGAGCGAAGTGTATGCTATGGCAAGCATCGATATAAAGCGCAAAGAATGGGGACTATTGTACCTGTCATGTTTTTATCATTTGCCGTTTTTTACTTATACAGCGGAACAATTGCAGGCTGTGTCGGGCAGTTTTTCTGAATCTGGCTTTGTTGCACAGGTCACAGGCGTACCTAATGTATGTGAAAGAGCGTCGATGGCTGCAGCAGGAGAAGATGCAGAACTTGTGATGAAAAAACAGGCAAAAGATGGCATGACGATTGCAATAGCAAAAAGAAAACCTCAAATTATGGATTGGAGCACGGATGTGCATAGGGCTTAGGTGAGAGGATAATAGAATGACTGACAAAAAGATATATATCATCGGAATGGGACCGGGAAATATAGATGGTATGAGTGGAGAAGCGAAAAAAGCATTGCAGCAATGTGATATTATTGTAGGATATACCGTTTATGTAGATTTACTTCGTCCGTATTTTCCAGAGAAAGAATTTGCGACAACGCCAATGCGAAAGGAAATAGAGCGATGCGAACTTTGTTATGCCTATGCAATGGAAGGTAAAGTGGTGGCTATGGTTTGCAGTGGAGACGCAGGTGTTTATGGAATGGCAGCGCCGCTGTACGAGATGGAAGAACGATATCCGGAAGTGGTATTAGAAGTGATATCTGGTGTGACAGCAGCCAATAGTGGCGCAGCCATACTTGGCGCACCACTCAATCATGATTATTGCGTAGTCAGTTTAAGTGATCTTTTGACACCGTGGGATAAAATCGAAGCTCGCCTGCGCGCAGCGATTCAAGGGGATTTTGTCCTTGTTCTCTATAATCCTTCGAGTCATAAGAGAAAAGATTATTTACAGCGCGCATGTGATATTTTAATGGATGCCGGTGCAAAACCGACACGTGCTTGTGGCTATGTAGAAAACATAGGAAGAGATGGCTGCAATCATGATGTTTGTACATTACAGGAGTTACGTGAGCGCGAAGTAAATATGTTTACTACCGTTTTTATTGGAAATGAGAAAACGATGATACAAAAGGATAAATTAATCACGCCAAGAGGGTATGCAGTATGAAACGCGTTTTGATTTTTTCAGGAACAACAGAAGGACGTCAATTAGCAGAGCACCTTATGAAAGCAGGTGTTTTTTGCGATGTCTGCGTGGCAACGGAATATGGAGCCCAGGTGATGGAAGAAGCGTCTTTGTTACAATTACATACGGGGCGACTGTCGGTAGAAGAGATGAAACAGTTGTACGAATCGTGTGAGCCGCAAGTGGTGGTGGATGCGACACATCCATTTGCTACGGTTGTATCCAATCACATCCGAGAGAGTCTAAAAGAGACAGAGATACCTTATATTCGCTTAGAGCGGACACAGCAAGAAACAGCTTATGATGTGAGAACTTATGCCAATAGCGCAGCCGTTGTACGCGCGTTAGAAATGACACAGGGCAATATATTACTAACAACCGGCAGCAAGGAACTGGCGGCATTTTGTTGTAGTGAAACATTGCGTAAGCGCTTGATCGTACGTGTGTTGCCGGGGGAAGAAAGCCTGGCATTGTGTTATGAAAATGGTCTGGAAGGAAATCAGATTATTGCTATGCAAGGACCATTTTCAGAGGAAATGAATACAGCTATTTATCATCAGTATGAAATTTGTCATATGGTGACAAAGGAAAGTGGGTCTATTGGTGGTATGGACGAAAAATTGGCGGCTGCAAAGAAGGCGGGTGTGACTTGTTATGTGATTCAGCGGCCAAAAGAGAAAAACATAGATTGGCGTATTTGTGATGAAAAGGAAATCTATGCAGTGCTTGCGTCCCTATTGTCTTGCGATTTACAGATGCCAGTGATGGAAAAAGAGAAAGGGAAGATGCAAATATCGCTGATAGGCATTGGCATGGGGAATGAAACATGTCTCACCTGTTATGGAAAAGACACTATTTTAAATGCAGATTATATTTTTGGCGCAGAACGCATGATTGCGCCATATGAAGCAAAAGTTGGCAAGTATCCATATTATCTGGCAAAGGATATTTTGCCACAGCTTTTGGCTTTGTTAGAACAGGGCAAACATGGTAAGGTCGCAATCTTATTTTCAGGCGACACCGGGTTTTATAGTGGAGCAAAAAAGCTATATCATGCACTTCAAACATTAACGGATGTTACCGTTGAAGTGGTACCGGGAATTGCATCAATTGCATATTTGGCAGCAAAAATTCCGACATCATGGGAAGATGCGGTGATTGTCAGTGCCCATGGTGTGCAGGAAGATGTGTGGAAACAACAATTGCTCTGGCATGGATTACATGAAAGAAAAGTATTCTTTTTGACTTCCAGCGTGAGAGATTTGCAAAAGATTGGCGCTCTTTTTATGCATTATGGACCACAAGTGCGGATGTATATAGGCTACCAATTGTCCTATGATACAGAGCGGGTATTACAGGTAACACCGAGAGAATGTATGCAGATGCAGGAAGAGGGATTGTATGTAGGGATGATAGAAAATGATGCACCACAGGACCTATACTTAGGTGCTGGTATTTCTGACGAATTGTTCCTGCGAACAAAGGTGCCAATGACAAAAGAGGAAGTGCGCCATTTGTCTGTTGCAAAGCTGCAATTGAAAAAGAATGCCATCTGTTATGATATTGGTTGTGGCAGCGGAAGTGTTGTTGTAGAAATGGCAATGCAGGATCCATCCATATCAGTATATGCCATGGATGTGGTAGAGGAAGCGGTGTCGCTTACAACAAAAAATGCGAAACGTTTTGGCTTGGAGAATATTCACGTGCTGCAGGCAATGGCACCGGAGGGACTTAAGACATTGCCTGTTGCGTCACACGCTTTCGTGGGAGGAAGCCGCGGACAGATGACGGCAATTTTAGAGGCATTGTATCAGAAAAATGCGTCTATGCGTGTGGTTGTGAATGCTATTAGTTTAGAAACGGTAGGAGAACTTATGGAATGTCTGAAACAGTATGCAGTGACCGACCTTGATATTACGCAAGTGCAAATTAGTAAAGCGAAGACGGTTGGAGAGTATCATATGATGATGGGACAAAATCCAGTAACCATTGTATCGTTTACTTTTATGAGTTGTTAAAGGAAGATTTAAGAATGGAAATACAACAAGGGAAAAGATGCCCAAGACTGCTCATTGCAGCTCCGCATAGTGGAAGTGGAAAAACCATGATTACATGTGGTCTGTTGCAGGCTATGACAAAAAGACAAAAGAATATAAAGGCATATAAATGTGGACCAGATTATATTGATCCACTTTTTCATAAGCGTGTACTCGGTATTTCGTCGAAGAATCTGGATTTATATTTTACCGATGAAGCCATGACAAAGGCGTTGTTTCTGACAGATCAGGACAGAGATTTGGCGATTGTGGAAGGCGTTATGGGTCTTTATGATGGTCTGGGTGGCACAGAAGAGACAGCGAGTGCCTATCATCTGGCAAAGACATTGCAGATGCCGATTCTTCTGGTGGTAGATGTGCATGGGATGGGAAGATCGGTTTTGGCTGAAATTATGGGATTTTTATCTATGGATGAAGCACATTTGATACACGGGGTGTTACTCAATCGCTGTAGTGCGTCTTTTTATGAAAAACTGGCGCCACTCTTAGAAAAACACTTAGATATTCCTGTAGTCGGGTATTTTCCAGTTCGAAAAGATCTTCAATTTCAAAGCCGCCATTTGGGATTACAATTACCGGATGAAATTGAAGATATCAAACATACATTGTGGGCCATTGCAGAACAAATGGAAGCATCGGTTGCGTTGGACAGAATATTGCAATTGGCGGAAGACGCTCCATTACTTTCTATGGATGAGAAACTTTATACGCAGATGCTACCAAAACAGAAAAGTTCAGAAATGCAGGTAAAGATTGCTGTAGCATATGATGAGGCCTTTTGTTTTTATTATGAAGATAATCTGCGCATGTTAGAACAGGCGGGAGCACAGCTGTGCTTTTTCTCCCCGCTTAGGGATGCTTGCTTGCCAAAAGATATACAAGGGATTGTACTAGGTGGAGGTTATCCGGAATTGTATGCAAAAGAGTTGGCGGATAACAAACCGATGCGTGAAGCAATTTGTGAGGCGCTGCAAAGAGGTATGCCGGCGTTGGCAGAATGCGGTGGCTTTATGTATTTACATGATAGCATCGAAACGCAGGAGAAAAAAACGTATCCAATGGTAGGGTATTTGCATGGTACATGTGCATATACAGGGCATCTGGTTCGTTTTGGTTATGTTGGCATTCAGGAGAAAACACCACTGTTCTTACCTGAGAAAACGGAAATCCGGGGGCATGAATTTCATTATTTTGACAGTACAAATAATGGTGGAGCTTGTGTGGCTACCAAACCAGTGGATGGACGTCAGTGGGATTGCATGCATACAAGTGAAAACCAGTTTCTGGGTTTTGCACATTTATATTATCCGTCCAACCCCACATTTGTGGAGCACTTTATCGGGCAATGTAAAAGGAGAAAACCATGACAGGTGAATTTATAGGAATCGGTGTAGGACCGGGAGACCCGGAGCTTTTAACGATAAAGGCGGTCAAAACGCTGCAAAGATGTGATTTGTTGGCGCTGCCGGTAAAAGATAAGGAACAATGCTATGCCTATCAGATTGCCGTGCAGGCAGTGCCGCAGATTTGTGATAAACCATGTATCTGCCTGGATTTTCCCATGAGTAAAGATGTATCCGTTTTGGATGCAAAAATGAAAGAGAATGCAGAAGAAATTATATCATGGTTAAACAAAGATATGCGCATTGCGTTTCTTACGATTGGGGATCCGACGGTTTATGCGACGTATCACTATGTGCATCGAATCATATGTGAACAGGGGCATCAGGCACAAATCATCAGTGGAATACCATCCTTTCTTGCAGTAGCAGCAAGACTTGGAAATTCTTTGGCTGACAGGGAAGAACAGATACATGTGATACCGGGAAGTTATGATATAGAGGATGCTAAGACATATCCGGGGACAAGAATCTATATGAAATCTGGAAAAAAATTGCAATATCTGAAAGAGGGCTTGCAGAGAGAAGTTATGGAAGGAAAGCAGCTGGAAGTGTATGTGGTGTCTAACTGTGGTATGGATTCGGAAAAAGTTATGGTGGGACTGGATGCATGGGAAGAAGAGCTGCCATATTTGACAACGGTTATTGTAAAAGATGTCGCATTACAGAAAAAGTGATATAATACACACAAGAGGTTATATAAACGCCACAAAAGACGAAAATACAATATAGATTTAAGAAAAGAGAGACGGAGACAATGAAAAAAGCATTTATAAATGGCATTATATTAGATGGAACAAAGGATATGATACCACAGAAGAATCGTGTGATTGTAGTGGAAGATGGAAAAATCACAGCCATTGTAGATAAAGAGGAGAAAGAAACGTATCAGGGATGTGAAATCATCGATTTAAAAGGTGCGTATATTATGCCGGGACTTGTCAATTTGCATGTGCATCTGGCGGGCTCAGGCAAACCGAAAAAGAAACCGTTAGATCCCGTCAAGGCTGTAAAGCAGATTACATCGAGTGGATTGATGCGAGCCGTAGGGCAGGCTATGGTTGCAAATTTTGCGAAGACGCAGTTAATGAGTGGAACAACAACCATTCGTACCGTAGGTGGTATAGCAGACTTTGATACAAAGATCCGTGATGAAATCAATGCAGGAAAACGTATTGGCCCTCGTATTATTGCGAGTGGTATGGCAATTTCTGTACCAGAGGGACATATGGCAGGTTCGCTTGCTTATGTGGCACACAATGCAGAGGAAGCAAGGCATTATGTCGATGTCATTGCAAAAGATAAGCCGGATTTAATCAAACTAATGATCACTGGCGGAGTAATGGATGCTGAGGTTGTAGGTGAGCCGGGCGTTTTACGTATGCCTCCAGAGTGTGTAAAGGCGGCATGTGACAGAGCACATGAACTTGGCTTGAAGGTTGCAGCCCATGTTGAGAGCCCAAAGGGTGTAGAAGTTGCCTTAGAAAATGGTGTTGATTCGATTGAACATGGAGCCAAACCAAATGCACATATCACAGAACTGTTTAAAGAAACAGGCGCTTTTCAGGTGGCAACACTTTGTCCTGCGTTACCATATGGTCTGTTTGATTGCGAAGTATCGCATGCAACAAAAGAGCAGAAGGCCAATGGAAAAGTCGTATTTAATGGTATTGTTGAAATGGCTAAGGGGAATATCGCGCATGGTGTTCCTGTGGGCTTAGGAACCGATACAGCATGTCCATTTGTTACACAATATGATATGTGGCGTGAACTTGATTTTTATGGAAAATATTGTGGCGTTTCGAACGCGTTTGCACTTTATACAGGAACACTTTTAAATGCAACGTTAGCGGGTGTTGGAGATGTCACTGGTTCTATCGAAGTCGGAAAGTGCGCGGATATGATTGTGACAAAGAAGAATCCGCTGGATAATCTCTCCGTCCTTCGCCATGTGCAGATGGTTGTAAAAGATGGTGTGGTATATGATCATCCACAGGTAAAAAAGATCCCGGAAGTAGAAGCTGAGATGGACAAATTTAACCGGGTATAAAAAAGTATTGCAAAGACATAAGGAGTACATATGCAATCAGAAAGAGAATTAAGAGAACAATTACGAAATATGGATCACAAATCGTATCCACTTTATAAGTCGTTAAAAGGAGCGTATCGTTTCCCGAAATTTGTTTTACATATTGATCATGTGCAGGGAGATCCCTTTGCGGCGCCATCAGATGTGTCGGTTACAGTTGATTTGAAAAAGGCAGATTTTCCAGCGTATGCGTTAAAAAATACGCTTACAAAGGATACGCTTGCGGACGTGATTTTGCGCGAATTTTCTAAGCAAATCAATCAATTTACCTTTAAGGCGAAAGGCTCTGGAAAAAGTGGATTATTATCTGTTTCACATCCGGGACAGGAAGTTCTAAAAAGAACGGCAGCACAGGTGGATGATAAAGAAATCGTGATTCGTTTTTCCGTTGGATTTCCAGCAAATGGCAGAACCATTAATGCGCGGGAACTGGATAAAATCTTTTTTGAATACTTACCAGTTTGTGTTGAAAAAGCACTGTATTATAAAAATTTGGATGCAAAACGTTTGGAAGAGGCAATTGCGCTTGCGGAAGATCAACAGGCTATCCGTGAGCAGTTAAAAGAAAAAAATCTGGTGGCATTCATTGCAAATGGCTCTGTTTTGCCAAGAGAAAGTGGTATTTCCTCTCGTCCGATGAAACATGCAAAAGTATTTACATCACCAGAAACCCTACAGGTGAGCATGGAATTACCACACAAAGGAACCATATACGGTATGGGAATCAAGCAGGGAATCACGCTGATTGTCGGTGGAGGATATCATGGGAAATCAACGCTCCTAAATGCGTTGGAGCTTGGTATATATAATCATATTGCCGGCGATGGAAGGGAATATGTGATTGCTGATGATACTGCATTAAAATTGCGCGCAGAGGATGGCAGATGTATCAAAAATGTAGACATTTCGATGTTTATCAATGATTTGCCAAATGGTATGGATACACATGACTTTTCGACATTGGATGCAAGTGGAAGTACATCACAAGCGGCGGGCGTTATCGAAGGGATGGAGGCTGGAAGCCGTCTGTTTTTACTGGATGAAGATACTTCTGCAACAAATTTTATGGTGCGTGATGCTTTTATGCAGCGTGTGGTTCGTATGGATCATGAACCGATCACACCATTTTTGGCAAGAGCAAGAGATTTATACGAGAAGGCGGGAATTTCAACGATTTTAGTTGCCGGAAGCTCGGGTGCTTTTTTCCATATTGCAGATACGGTGATTCAGATGGATCAGTATGTACCGCTTGATATTACAAAGAAAGCCAAAGAATTGTGTAAGGAATTCCCTATCTCGGAAGAAGAATCAAGACCATTTGTGTTGCCGCAGAGTCATCGCATTATGGAAAAGGATAAAAATGGTGCAACAAAACGCAGAGATTATCGAAGCGGTGCTATAAAAAAAGATGCACCGGAGCATTTGAAAGTAAAAACCATGGGCGTGGAAGGCTTTTCCATAGGAAAACAGAATGTAAATCTACATGCACTAGAGCAACTGATTGATAGTGAACAGACAGCAGCGCTGGGACAATTGCTAAAGTATGCTGTGGAAAATCTGATCGACGGAAAAAGAACAATTGCTGAAATTGCAGACGATCTGGATGAAAAATTGGCGCGGGACGGTATGCAGTTTATAGTGGGGCGTGGAACACTTTGTGGAGGATATGCAATTCCGAGAAAACAAGAGATTTATGCATGCTTTAATCGATATCGTGTTTGATGCTTGACCTTACAATAATTATAGGGTTTAAAGTCTTTCCTTGGAGGAAAGACAATGGAGCGAAATCTTACATCCGGAAGTGTGGCAAAATCAATGCTTGTTTTTGCTCTTCCGTATTTATTATCTTATTTTTTACAGACGCTGTATGGTATGGCAGATTTGTTTATCACAGGCCAGTTTTATGGTGTGGATCACATTACTGCAGTATCGAACGGAAGTCAGATTATGCATATGATTACAGTCATTATTGTCGGTCTGGCAATGGGAACCACGGTTATCGTTGGACGTTATGTTGGCGGAAATCGTATGGAAGATGCGGCAGATACGATTGGAAATACCGTAACGATGTTTTTGGTGTTATCGATACTCACAACAGGTGTGCTTCTTCTTTTACGCCAGCCAATTGTATATCTGCTTGGAACGCCGCAAGAGGCCATAGCAGGTTCCATCGCATATTTGACAATCACATTTTTGGGGATTCCTTTTATTACAGCGTATAATATTATTAGTTCGATTTATCGTGGATTGGGAGATTCCAAAACACCGATGTATTTCATAGGGATCGCCTGTGCCTTCAATATTGTTTTAGATTATGTATTTATTGGATATTTGCATTTAGGAGCAACCGGAGCTGCGCTTGGAACAACGATTTCACAGACGTTTAGCGTAGTGATTGCCGTACTTAGTATAAGAAAAAAGAAAAGTGGCATTTCTTTGCGGAAAAAACATTTTGTACCGAAAAGACAAGTGCTGGGACGCATCTTAAAGATTGGCGTGCCAGTAGCTGTGCAGGATGGTTGCATTCAGGTGGCATTTATTATTATTACGATCATAGCCAATCACAGAGGGTTAAATGATGCGGCAGCTGTTGGTATTGTTGAAAAAATTATTACGGCAATTTTTATTGTCCCTTCGTCAATGCTGGCAACGATTTCTACGCTTTCCGCACAAAATATTGGTGCAAATAAGCACGATCGGGCAGCAAAAATTCTTCACTTGGGAACAATGGTTACTGCGGGATATGGTGTGCTTGCAACACTGATTGTTCTTTGCTGGGGGAATCAGATTATTGGTTTATTTACTGCGGATGTCTGTGTTATTCTTTTGGGGACACAGTATATTAGCAGCTATATTTTTGACAGTATATTAGCTGGGATACATTTTTGTTTTACCGGATATTTTTGTGCATACGGAAAATCGTATATAGGATTTATACATAATATTCTGTCGATTGCGGTGGTACGTTTGCCAGCATCATATTTGTTTTCCAAATGGTATCCAGATACATTGTTTCCAATGGGACTGGCAGCGCCGGTTGGATCACTGTTATCGGTAATGATTTGTGTGATTGTATATTTTTGGATGAAAAAACGAGGCTCTCTAGGGACTATAAAGGCGTAGATGGCTTTGGGGAGGAATGCTTACATGAAAGAGGAAAAGTTGTTTCGCATTGGGGAAGTTGCGAAGATGTTTCATATCAGTATGGGAACATTGCGTCATTATGAGCAGAGTGGACTTGTTTTGCCGGAAAAAATAGATGAACGAACCGGGTATCGTTATTACAGCCTTAAACAGTTGGAAGAATTGAATACCATACGCTATCTGCGTTTGCTGGATCTTCCATTGCCACAGATTGCAGAATTTTTAGAAAATCGTGATACGCAGATTATGGAAGATAAGCTGTTGAAACAAAAGGAAATGGTGCAGAAAAAGCAGCAGGAATTAGAGCAGATCGAAAAAAAGATTGATCATCGCCTGGAAAATTTGCGGGATGCACTGCATTCCCAATTGGACTGTATTGAGGAGACAACCATTCCAGCCAGCCGATATGTACTTCTGGAAGATTCCATGCAATTGCATTCCTACCTGGATTTAGAGTATGCCATCCGTAAGCTGCAAAAAGACCAAAAGGATACGTTGGCCTTTCTTGGAAAAGTGGGTGTGGGGATTATCAAAGATAAAATGTTAGAGGGCAAGTTTGACTGGTATCAGGTTGCTTTTTTGCTTTTGGATGCGGAAGATAAATATGTGGGTGAAATCACCAATATGCCAGAACAAAAATGCGTGATGATCCGTTTTCGCGGTGGGCATAGTGAAGCACCGGTGTACTACAAAAAATTGCTGGCGTATATGAAAGAAAAGCAGTATGAAATTGCAGGATTTTCAAGAGAGATCACGCTGATCGATGACGGATTAACCAACGACCGGGAAAAGTTTGTGACGGAGATTCGGATACCGATTGTGTAGAAGGAGGACGATAGA
>URCQ01000010.1 GCA_900546435.1 uncultured Pseudobutyrivibrio sp.
TCGTGCAGTACGCTTAGATTTTCATAATAACGTGGTACGATCATAAATAACTCTCCTCCAATACATATACTTTTTTGTTCTTTGTTTCCCTAAAGCAAACCTTATACTTTACTTTTTTGTTTACGTTCCTTAGTTATGCTATATATAGCCTATCCTAATCCGCAAAATATGTCTATGAATTGGATTAGACAAAATATGCACTAAATGATACAATGACAAAAAGTGTGAAAAGAGGTGCTGTCCTATGTATTTGAACACCGGTTATTTGAACCACTCACATATGGATTTCAAAGACAAAAGTCGTCCGCTGATTGTAGGTAGCTGTGGTACTTACCGTCTTTCCAGACATCCCAAACTTCCTACCTACCGTCCAAGGGGTCGTCTGGATTATCAGATTATATATATCACTGCTGGTTGTGGGCATTTTCATTTTGATAATGTAAATAACGAAACGATTGTTCCAGCCGGCAACATTGTACTGTACAGACCGAAAGAACTTCAGAAATATGAATATTACGGAGAAGATAAGACAGAAGTATACTGGATTCACTTCACAGGAAGCAATGTGAAAAATATCTTACGTCAATATGGGTTTCCGGATAAAGAACGTGTCTTTCAAGTGGGTACATCTAATGAATATGAACAAATTTTCAAACGTATCATTATCGAGCTCCAACGCTGTCAAGATAATTATGAGGAAATGCTTGTCCTTTTGCTACGTCATCTTCTGATTAGTTTCCACCGGGAACTGACAAGAGAGCACATATTAAAAAATGAATATCTTGATCATGAGATGGATAATGCTGTTACCTTTTTCAGTGAAAACTACAATCAAAATATCAATATTGATGATTATGCTGCCTCACGAGGCATGAGTGTCAGCTGGTTTATCCGAAATTTCAAAAAATATACCGGTTCTACACCAATGCAATTCATTGTGGGAATCCGTATCAACAATGCTCAGATGTTACTTGAAACAACAACTTATTCCATCAATGAGATTTCTAAGATTGTCGGATATGATAACCAGCTTTATTTCAGCCGGCTTTTTCACAAGCTGAAAGGATATTCGCCAAGAGAATACCGAAAAATAAGAAATAAGTTATGAAATCTATAATGTCATAAAAACTAAATGTCAAAAAAACCTTGAATTATCCCATTTTCATAGGAAATTCAAGGTTTTTCATTGATCTACATGATAATAATAATACGGTTCAAATTCTTATGCGAACTGTAAGATTATGCGTTCATCTGTGCAGCAACTTCTGCAGCAAAATCTTCTTCCTTCTTTTCGATTCCTTCGCCTGTTTCAAAACGAACAAATCCTTTGATCTTAATGTTAGCATTGTTAGCCTTAGCAACTTCTTCTACATACTTAGAAACGATCTGCTTACCATCTTCAGCCTTAACGTATACCTGGTCAAGAAGAACAACTTCCTTTAATTCCTTATTGATACGTCCCTTGATCATACCTTCGATAACCTTCTCAGGCTTCTGAGATTCCTTAGGATCGTTAGCGATCTGTGCACGAAGAATTTCTTCCTCATGAGCGATATATTCTTCGCTTACTTCAGATCTGTCTGTGTACTTAGGATTTAATGCTGCAACCTGCATAGCAAGGTTTCTAGCCATTTCCTTAACAGCATCATTCACAACATCTGTCTCAACATCTACAAGAACACCAATCTTACCGCCCATATGAACATAATCAGCGATAAAACCATTGTTTTCTTCTAACTGAGCAAAACGACGAATCTTCAAGTTCTCACCGATAACAGCGATCTGGCTTGCAAGTTCTTCGCTTACAGTCTTTGTTGTATCAAGTGCCCATGCTTCAGCAAGGAATCCATCGATATCTGTTGCTGTTGTGTTCATTGCCTGTGCAGCAACCTCTGCAACATAATTCTGGAATTTTTCATTCTTTGCAACGAAGTCTGTCTCAGAGTTAACTTCTACTGCAACTGCCTTCTTAGCATCTTCAGATACCTTAAGTGATACGATACCTTCTGCTGCGATACGTCCAGCCTTCTTTTCAGCCTTTGCAAGACCCTTCTTAGCAAGAAATTCAACTGCAGCATCCATATCGCCATCAGTCTCGCCAAGTGCCTTCTTACAATCCATCATACCTGCGCCTGTAAGTTCGCGCAATTCCTTAACCATAGCTGCTGTAATAGCCATTGTTTTGTCCTCCAAAAATAAATTTAATTATGCTTCTTCGTTTTCTTCTACTTCTTCAACGTTATCTACGTCAACAGTTCCCTGCTTTGCTTCGATAACTGCATCTGCCATCTTACCAACGATAAGCTTAACAGCACGGATTGCATCATCGTTACCTGGAATCACATAATCAAGTTCATCTGGATCACAGTTTGTATCAGCAATACCGATAAGTGGAATACCAAGTGCATGAGCTTCCTGTACGCAGATTCTTTCCTTCTTAGGATCTACTACGAAGATAGCGTCTGGGATTCTTCCCATATCCTTGATACCACCAATATTTTTCTGTAACTTCTCTAATTCTTTTTTAAGGTTTGTTACTTCCTTCTTAGGAAGAACATCAAATGTTCCATCTTCTTCCATTGCTTCGATTTCTTTTAATCTAGCAATTCTGCTTTCGATTGTCTTGAAGTTTGTAAGCATACCTCCAAGCCATCTCTCGTTTACATAGTACATTCCACAACGCTCAGCTTCCTGCTTGATTGCATCCTGTGCCTGCTTCTTTGTACCAACAAAAAGAATTGTTCCACCCTGCTCAGCAATATCAAATACTGCATCGTAAGCTTCATCTACTTTACCTACAGACTTCTGTAAGTCGATGATATAAATACCATTTCTCTCTGTGTAGATGTATGGAGCCATTTTAGGGTTCCATCTTCTTGTCTGATGTCCGAAATGAACACCTGCCTCTAATAACTGTTTCATTGAAATAACACTCATTTTCTTACCTCCTGGTTATTTACTTCCACATAATTCATCTTGATAAAAGACCTGTATTTTAGGCACCACTCTATCAATCCTTATGTGTGATTAATTTTGAGCCGTTGCTAATTATATCACAGCGCACAAGCCGTTGCAACACTTTTTTACTGTTGTGGACTCTGTTTTGTCGTCAAAAGTTCTCCGATTTCTAAAAAGGTACTTCCCTCCGGTATCTGATAGCTTCCCGGCAACAAAAAATCATCCAGATTTTGTTCTGACAGATACATATCAAACGCTTTGGCGTTATCCACAAGCCCTGCCTCTTGTAAATGTTGCGCCACTGTCGCAGATGAATCTCCGGATGCTATCGTAAAATCTACATTCTTTGTATCTTCTGCAGGTGCTGTATTTTCTTTCGCATCCTCAGATGCTGCATTGGTCTCTTCTTTTTTTTGTTCTGTTGTTTCCTTTTTCTCTTCTACCTTTTCCATTCCAAGCGCCTGTGCTTTTTTTATGATTTCCGCATCTGAAAGCGTTGGCTTGTAGAAAGCAAAGGCAATCGTAAAAAGCAACGTTGTGACAATCCACCGATGCCTACGCCTCGCAAATAATATTTAAACTTCATGTTTTTGTTCCTCGCCAAACAGACCTAAGACCAATTTGATTTCCCCTAATCCTCTGCCCAATTGTTTTGCTATATCAACTTCACTCATTCCCTCGCGATAAAGAGATAAAATCTGTTCATTCTGCTGTGGTTCTTCATCCAACCCCGCATCATTCGATGAAACCTGGGTGCGGAATGCCTCTTCTAATGTTTGTTTTGGTTCTATAGCATCTGGGTTTTCCTGCTGTAAAACTTCCGCTTCTTCTTCCATTGAAACACCGGTTTTTAGTAACTTATCGTCCAGAGTTTCTTCCATCTGAGCTACAGCTGACTGCATCAATGTCAATTCTTTCATAAGTTCTGTCACACGCTCTTGTTTTTCGTTTAACATATCATACAAAAAAACAATCTCATCATGTGATTTATTCATGGAACTAAGCACAGTATCTGAATATTCGCTGATTGCCATAATCTTTTCGTTTGTCTCTTTTTCTCCGCTACGTTCCATCTGTGCTGTTGCCAGATCAACCTTTTCTTGTAGTCTCTCATCGATTTGTGATGCTGCTTCTTGCATTTTACTATCTATGATATCTTTGATTTCTTCATCACTCATTTTTTTCATTTCTTCCAAGTCTGCTTTTGATAGTTTTTCTGAGACAAAAAAACTTCCAATCAAACAGACGATGCCAATCATTATCATGGCTATTTGTAAACCAGTCACTTTATCGCTCCTTATATTTTGATATCAAACGACGGTTGTCCTGTTTTGATTCGCACCACACCATCGTTATCTAACTGTTTTTTCTTCTTTGTTTTCTTTCTGCCTTTGGCATCATATCCTCTGCCATCGCCATCACCATCTTTATAATTGTACTCATGCTGCTGCGATTCTTCCATCTGCTGTACGGTAGAACTAGCTGTCTGTTCCTCGTGCATTACATTCACTTGCACGTTCTGTTGTTGCAAATTCGCTTTATTGTCTTCATTGGCTTTTGTCGATGCCACTTCATGTGTATTTTGTATCATGCCGTTGAAATCAACTGGTCGTATGGACATAAGCTATCATCCTTTCGTTTACATATTGTTAATAACAATTTCTCCATTTTTTCGTTCTAGCACACAATAAGAACGTTTTTCCTGCAGTTCATAAGAAACATCAGAAATACTGACCCTGGTTCCCGGATGAATAT
This sequence comes from uncultured Pseudobutyrivibrio sp., assembly GCA_900546435.1. GTDB lineage: Bacteria > Bacillota > Clostridia > Lachnospirales > Lachnospiraceae > Pararoseburia. The sequence goes on from URCQ01000010.1 coordinate 4,714, forward strand.
CTCTGCGCACAACCACTTTTGCGTGCGTACCCATCATCATATCACGTTGCAAGCTCTCGTACTCCGCCTGATCTTGTTGCAATCTTTGCTTTGCATCATTCACTGCCGCCAAAATCTGTGTAAAGTATGTCTTGTGTTTTTCTTCTAATGGTTGACCACTCTTAACATACGCCACATACTTCTCCATCACCGGCTGGTATCTTTCCAATGTCTTTTTGGCTTCTGCTATATTCGCTTGCAATTGGTTATATCGCTCTTTTTTCTCTGGAGGCATTCCTACTTCAATGATCGTATGCGCTCCCATCGCAGATCCAATACTATTTGCTTCCACCTTGCCACCGGCACGCACAATGCCGCCATTGATAAAGCCTTTCTTTTCGGCAACAATCACATCTTCACCAGCACCAACTTCACTGTATATAATAGAACCTGTTTCTATGTAACCGCCGGCAAATACCTTTGCATTCTCGATATATTTTGTGATGATATTCCCTTTTGCATCTAAGACACCACGCTGCATTCCCTGAATGCCACATTTTACGATAATGTCACCTTCTGCCTGTAGCATAGCATCCTCAACACTGCCATCCACCACAATATCGCCTTGTGATGTCACAACAAAACCGCCGCGTACATTACCACGAATATGAACACTGCCCGCATAATGAATATCGCCTGTTGAAGTATCGACATCTGCAGGCACTTCATAGACGTCAGAAACGAAAACCTTACCTTCTGTCAAAGAAACATGACCTGTCACTTCCGAATACAAATGCATACCATCCTCAGATACCTTGATGTTTCTTCCATATTGCAGAGTTTTATTTTTCACAGAGCGTGGAGGTATTGTCTTTCCAAAGACATCCATCCCCGGTTCTCCTTGGTCCATCGGATGAAGTGTTGCTAATTTATCCCCCGCCATAACCGAACAGATGGTATTTAACGCATGATAATCTACGGAACCATCTTCATTATGCTTCGGCTTCAACGATGGATTCGTATTGAAAAAATATTCTATTTTCGCATCTTTACCATGTCTTGGCTGCTTTCCTTCCGCTACTACAATCGGTGTGCAATATATAGGATTTGTTATAAACTCTGCAATCTGCTCATCACAAATTCCAAAGCGAATCCCTCTTCCATTTAAATACGCCTCCACATCCATCGTATTTAAATGAGCGCCCTTTTGTGAAGGCGGATAAAATGTCGCCGTCACTTTCATTTTATCCAGGGAACAGTGTACTTCCATGGACTCAGCAAACTCCAATCCTTCTCCCTGTCCCACATAAAATACCTGGTCTACACCCTTTGCAATTGCATCAGAGATTTCTTTTTCCTTATAACCACTTACACCATGGTCATCCAAAAAAGAAGCCAGTTCCTTATAAGAAACTGGCACACCTTTTGCTTTCGGCGCAAAGAGATGGCATACGGCTATCGTATCATTCCACGTAATTTGAAAATACCCATTCTGTTGCTCCATAAAAGCCCCCTATTCCATATTTGTTAAAATTCCCAGATAATTTCCCATACGTTTCCGTAATTTTGCAATTGCTTTTGTATGCAACTGGGAAACTCTGGATTCTGATACCTCAAGTACCATGCTGATTTCCTTCAAAGTCAAATCTTCATAATAATACATCAGTACCACTTTTCTTTCTTTTTCTGTTAACGTCTCAAGCGCTTCCGCAAGCATTTGCTTTAATTCCTGCTTTGAGATCATTTCTTCCGGCTGTATAAAATGTGAATTACGATGCGTATCCATTGCCGGTTCTGTTCCCTGCTCAACAAATTCATTGAGTGAGACAACATTTGTTACTTTTAACTGTGATTGCCAGTCTATGAGTTCCTCTCCAGATAATCCCAATTCTGCAGCAACCTCATCATCTGTTGCCGTCTTTCCTGTACGCATCTCTACCATCTTGATGGCTTCATCAAGCTTTTTTTGTTTTTGTCGCACAGTTCTGGGAATCCAATCCATCTTTCGAATCTGATCCAGAATAGATCCACGAATACGCAGACTAGCATAGGTTTCAAATTTTACATCTTTGCCCAAATCAAATTTATCAATCGCATCAATCAAGCCAAAAACACCATAGCTTACCAAATCATCAAATTCCACGTTATTCCCGAGGTACATACTAAGACGTCCGGCAACAACTTTTACAAGTGGCGCATATTCGATTATAATCTGCTCTCTCATCTCCGGTGTGGGTTTCTTCCGAAAAGATTCCCACAACTTTTCTCTGTCTACCGTCTTCATCTACTTAGTACTCCCGAAGTTCTATTCCTGTTCTTCACCTGTCTCGACGCGCTCGGTCTCTTCCTCTGCTGTCTCATCTATCTGTTCATCGTCTTCTTCATTTTGTTCATTCTCTTCCTCCATCACAGGAAAAGAACGATCCAAAACAATTTTTATCACAGTGCCGATCAATGCAAAACAAACAACAGCAATAAACAATCTTTTCGTATAAATAGCAAACGGCACTCTCTGTATCGCCGATACCAAACAAGTGATTCCTGCTGCCAGCAGCGTTATGATGATCGGAATTGGCTTTGTGTTCATACATCCTCCATCAAATGAATTTTTCCTGTCTACCAACAGACTTAATCTTAAACTGCCCTGTTTCGCTATATAACTCTACCGTTCGTCCAAAATTAAGTCCCGTATCTTCCGCCACAAGTGGAATGCCAAGTGCTTTTAACTTTTGTCTTGAAGCCACCGCATTTTTCTCACCAATGTTAATTCCTTGTGCATTTGCATTGCTCAATTCGAACATCTTTGCTCCACCAGCGATCTTCGCAATAATCTTATTACGATTTGCCCCCGCCTTTATCATATCATCATATAGTTTTTGTATTCCTGTATCGGCAAATTTAGCAATATTAGAATTATTTCTGATCTGCGTACTGTCTGGCAACATAATATGAGCAAGACCACTAATCTTTGTTGTAGGATCATATAATGCAATACCTATACATGATCCAAGCCCAATCGTTGTCAAAATGTCCGGTTCCTTACAGATGTTCAGATCTGCCATGCCGACTTTTATGACTTGTCCCATAGCCTCCCCCTATGTTGGCAATCCCAAGGAGGATAAAATCTTCTCATAGGATTCTTCTTCTGGCATTAAAATAAAATAGCCATTAATCTGTAAATCATCGCTAAATTCTGTCTTGATCATCAAGGCATTATCACCAAACATTCCAAACTGAATCGCCGGAACGCTCAAAATAGCTGCAGCCATATCAACCGCTACAAATGGAACCGTCGGAGTGATTGTCAGACCGGTAAGACCTGATAATGCTGACAAATACGAACCAGCAATAATATTGCCAACTTCTTTGACAGCAGAAAGATCCATTTCATCAAAATCTTCCATATAATCATCTGGACGCATCATCAGACGATTCACAATGTGATGTGCTGATTCCATATCCATCAAAAACATCATGCTTCCATCAATGTCACTGCCTACGCCAAGCATAATGCCAACAATAACTTCATCCTCAGCTCCAATGGATGTACCAATCTCTTCCACCGGTAAGAACTGTACCTGTGGAACACTCATATCAATTCGAAGTCCCAGCATATCTGCAACTGCAGTTGTCGCGTTTCCAGCACCAATATTACCAATTTCTGCTAAAACATCGCGGTATTTTTCATTTACTTCCTGTAAACTAATCATTTGTTCCTCCCGATTTATGAAGCATCCACCTCATCCAAAATAGATGATATCTCAAGAATAGAAATTAAATCTTCTCCATTTTTACCGATACCATTGATATACTGTGTTTTATCTGACTGAGAGTTTTGTGTATTACGATCGATTTCATCTTCAGCAAGTGCAATAACTTCTTTGACTTCGTCTACAACAACACCAACCAGTCCTTGTTCTTCCGTCTTTAAAATGATAATACGTGTAATATCCGTAAAGACATCATCTTCGAGATTCATCTTACGACGTAAGCTCATAAGTGGCACGATTTCACCACGAAGATTGATAACACCAATATAATGTGATGGTGCTTTTGGAACACGTGTAATCTTACACATACGAACAATATTATCTACATAGGAAATATCCAGACCATACTGCTCATTTCCGATAGATACCACGATATATTGTACAGTTTCTTTTTCAACAATATCTAATCCGTTTTCGTCTTTCATGTCCTTCTACCCCCTATTAGAAAATTGCGTTTACGTCAATAATCAATGCAACTTCTCCATCACCAAGAATGGTTGCACCATTGATAATCTTATTGTTATCGATACATTTACCAAGAGATTTGATAACGATTTCCTGCTGTCCAATCAAATCATCAACAACAAGGCCAGCATAATTATCTCCCTTACGCACAATAACGACTGTCAAGTTTTCTGGTTCTTCTTCCGATGGTGCCGAATCAAGCATTTGATCCAGACGAATCAACGGAATAACCATACCACGCAAATGAATGACTTCTTCTGCCTGTACGTACTTAATATCGCTAACCGGAATATTTTCAATGTTTTGAATAGAGCCAAGTGCGATGGCATACTTTTCATCACGCACTTCCACCATCAATGCCTGGATAATTGCAAGTGTAAGTGGAAGACGTACAATAAAGGTTGTTCCTGTACCCTTGATACTCTTAACTGTAACATCACCACCCAAAGCTTCGATATTAGATTTAACAACATCTAATCCTACGCCTCTTCCAGAAATATCTGTAATCTTCTTTGCCATAGAAAAACTCGGCATAAACAGGAAATCAATAATTTCCTTCTGGCTAAGATTCTCTGCCTGATCCGGTGTTACAAAGCCTCTTTCAATTGCCTTTTCTTTGATTTTTTCAGTATCAAGACCTGCACCATCGTCCTTAACTTCAATAATTACGTTATTGCCTTCCTGGAATGCATTTAAGATAATGCTTCCTGTTTCCGGCTTACCGACTTTGCGTCTTTCTTCCGGAGATTCAATACCATGATCTGCAGAATTACGAAGCAAATGCTGTAATGGATCACCAATCTGATCAACTACCGTACGATCCAATTCTGTCTCTTCACCAGACATATACAGTTCCATCGGTTTGTTCAGCCTACGGCTCAAATCACGAATCATTCGTGGGAATTTGTTTACAACACTCTCGATTGGAACCATACGCACTTTCATAACAGATTCATGTAGATTTGTTGTGATACGCTCAAGGTATTCAATCTGATCATGGAATGACTGGTTGTTGCCCTCGCCATTCTGTTCAGAATCGCTCAAAGACACCAAACTGTTCTTTGCGATAATCAGCTCACTTACCTGATTCATAAGTGCGTCTAATTTTTCGATGTCAACACGTACCGTTCTCGCCGTTACGGGCTTATTGTTTGTCACTTTTTTCGACTTTACAGATGCTTTTGCAGACTTTGGTGCTTCCGGTTGTTTTTCTTCCGGCTTATGTTCTGCTTCTGGCTTTTCTTCCTGTACTGCTGGAGCTGCTTCTTCCTGTTGGAATTTGTCAAAGCTTGTCTCCCCTGCATCCACACCTTCGATTTCAGACACTGCCTTAATAGCATCAATGATTGGCTGTAAATCATGGCTGGACGCTGCAACTAAGCTAAAGTCAAAATCAAACTTTTCATCCTCAATATCTTGTGAACTTGGATTGTAAGCAAGGATTTCTCCAAAATCTTCTACTGCCTTAAATACAAGGAATGCTCTTGCTGCTTTTAACAGGCAATCCTTTTGGATATGTACGGTAAACTCATAGATATGCAACCCTGACTGCTGTGCTTCTTTGATACGTGCATAAGTTGCATCATCTACATCCATATGTAGTAATTCTGTCTTTGTATCAGAAGAAGCCGTTTCCTGTACTGCCTCTTTTTCAGGCGCTACCTCTGCCGGCGCTCTACCACCATTCAAATAATCATTTAACTGTTGGATCAAAGCTTCATTTCCATTATCCCCTTCATCTGAGGTGGCTTTGACGGTCTCAAGATATTCTTCAATAGCATCCAGACAATTAAACAAAATATCAATCAAATTACTATTTACTTTGATATTATCATTACGAATTTCCTGAAATACATTCTCCATATCATGGGTGAGTCTTTGCATTTTCTTAAATCCCATGGTACCTGCCATTCCCTTTAAAGAATGCGCAGCGCGGAAAATTTCATTGATCACATCTTTGTTTTCCGGTTCTTTTTCCAAAATCATAATGTTGTCATTCAATGTCTGAATATGACCATTTGTTTCGTCGATAAAAATGTCGAGATATTGACTTACATCCATCTTTTAATCCCCCAATTTCTTTATAATTGCATCTGCAACCTGATTAATAGGAACTACTTTATCACTTAGACCCTGCTGTTCTATAGATCTAGGCATACCATAGACAACACATGTGTCCTGGCTTTCTGATATTACATAGATTTTCTTGTGTTTTTTTAGCTGCTGGATACCTTTTGTACCATCTGCGCCCATACCAGTTAAAACAACGCAGATAATTTCGTTATATCCCGAGTCACAGAGTGACTCATACATCACATCTGCACATGGCTTTAGACTACTGACCGGTGGCTTATCATTAATGCTAATCACAGCTCGTCCACTGTTGTCTTTTGCAATCTCCATATGCTTTCCTCCAGGCGCAATATACACATATCCTGCCTGTAATACCTCCTGATGCTCTGCTTCCTTCACATGAACCTTACTTGTCTGATCCAGTCGTCTGGCAAGTGAAGCAGTAAATCCTGCCGGCATATGCTGTACAAGCACAATTGGGACTGGCAAATCCGCCGGCAACATAGGAACCATCACCTGTAAAGCCTGTGGTCCTCCTGTCGAACATGCTAGTGCCACTAACGTATCTTTTTTCATATTTGCAACTGCGTTATTCTCCGTTTTAGCCGGTGCGTTATCGTTACGTTCCATCTTCCCTGTAACGCGCTTTGTAATCTCGCGGACACGTTTTGTTGTTTCATACGGATCTATGCTACGCACATGTTTGGGTGCTTGCATTCCGCGTGAGGCACACCGCAAGGATTTGAGCAAATCCTCCGCCACTGCTTCTGTCATTCCATGCAATCGATTCTCCCGATATACATAATCATATGCACCAAGCTTCATCGCTTTTCTTACAATCTGCATATCTTCCTCAATTGACGTTGTCAATATTATAACTTGTGGACGTTTTTCTAATGTTTGTAGCTGTTGCATAAACGCAACCACATCCATACGTGCTGACAATCCAATGACAATAAGCGGATAGGCATTTTCTACTATTTTGTTGTAAGCATCTTGTATGTTCATGCTCATCTCAGACACTTGAAAATCTTTGTCTGTGCTAATTATATCACAGATTTTTCTTCTCATGAGTGCAAAGTCATCAACAACTAGTACCTTTTGCATTATATTTCCTGTTCCTTCTTTCTGATTCTACGTTCCTCTTCAAAAACGTACCCAATCAACTGTTCTTTTAATCGTGAATCTTTAAAATAAAATTTCACACGGTGCATATATTTGTCCCTTGCTTCTGTACGACTCGATTCTATAATCTTTGCAACCACATCGATTTCTAATTGCTCTTCTTTATTTTTCCGAGGCAAATGAAATTCCATGAGCAGAAACTTTATGTCCTGTAAAGAATTAGACGATGTAAAACGAGCTCCGCCGCCACTAATATCTAAAATGGTACCTATGCCACGCACCGTCATTTCATTACGTGTCTTAATACTTTTTTTCACTTCTTCAATGGTTTCTGCCATAGCTGCTGTTTCCGTCAATTCCATAAAAATCATCGGCACCATACAAGTCACACGATAATATTCTCTACGCTGGAACCGCTCTAATTCACTGGTCAATTCGATTTTCAGCAAGTAAAAATGTTCTTTTTTTATGTGATCTGTCACAGTACCATGCGCTCTATAAAGTCCACTCTGCGTAGAAAAAACAAATTCATAACGTATATTCTTAGGTAGAATTTGTAATCTTCCACCAGTCATTGGCATTTGCAGTTCAATTCCTTCACTCGTAACATCAAAAATGGTCGAGTAATAAATCCCCTGCGTTGCAGCGATATCATCATTTTCCATCACTTGCGTAATACGGATATCCACTTTGCATCCCGGCAACAAGTCTTCCATTCTCATATACTACTCCTAGACGTTCCCCTATTTTCTAAGAACGTCCCATAAAATTATTAAATAATTGGGTAATGTCCCAACGATATCTGTTTTTATCATCACCCGTCATCAAATTTTGCGCTATGATTTCAAATGCTTTTGTTGATTTTGCATTCGGAGACACGGTCGAAACCGTTTTCTGATTGCGCACTGCTTTTTCAAGCGTTGGGTCTGCTGGAATCATCCCGAGATAATGTAGCTTTCCATCCAGAAACTTTTCCACGACAGAATTGAGTTTCTGGTAAACTGCATTTCCCTCAGCTTCCGATGTTACTTTATTAGCAACCATGTGTACATTTGTACCATTACGGATAAATTTCGGGTTCTTATAGAGCGCCTTCATTAACGAATACGAATCCGTTATCGAACTAGGCTCTGGTGTTGTCACCAAAATCACCTCAGGACTGGCCAGTACAAACTCCAACACACTATCCGCAACGCCTGCACCTGTATCAATAATCAACACATCGCATAAATCATTTAAAAGGGACAGACTATGCACCAAATAGCTAATCTGTTCTTTTGACAGATTATTTAATCCTACAATTCCTGATCCTCCGGAAATAAAACCAATATCCATTGGTCCGGTTGTAATAATCTCTCGTATGCTCTTACCACCAAAAATCAAGTCACTTAAATTGTATTTTGGAACGGTTCCAAACATTACTTCTACATTTGCAAGTCCAAAATCTGCATCTAAAATAATGACACGCTGACCCATTTTGCGAAACATAATCGCTAAATTGACTGCCATATTAGACTTGCCCACGCCACCTTTTCCGCTGGTAATGGTGATCACACGGGCGTTTCCAATATTATTTTGATTTTTCTGTTTGATCACATTTCTTAATTGCTCGGCCTGATCCATCTATCTGCCTCCCAACAATTGTTTTACCAGTTTTTGCGTATCCACAACTTCTATATCATCTGGCACATTCTGGCCAGTGGTCACATAAGAAAGCTGTGCACCGGTATGTAACTTGATATTTAATATATTACCATATGTACTGGTTTCATCCAACTTTGTAAAAATAAGATGGAATTCGCAAAATTCATTATAAATATCTGTGATTTCGATTAAGTCTTTATATTTTGTTGTCGCACTGAGAACCAGATAAATCTGTCTCTCATATTGTGCTGGCAAATTCTCTAATAAACGCTTCATGTCCTCGCGCTGACCATCATTTTTATGGGAAAATCCTGCTGTATCTACTAATACAAGGTCATAATCCAAAAACTTTTCCATCTCTTTTCCAATGTCTTCCGGTGTATAAATAATGGACAGAGGTGTATCCAAAATATTGGCATATGTACGCAGCTGTTCTGCGGCTGCGATTCGATAAGTATCTGCTGTAAGCAGCGCTACCTTCTTTTCCTGCTCTACTTTAAAACGCGATGCTATCTTCGCAATTGTCGTTGTTTTCCCTACTCCTGTCGGGCCAATAAAAAATACGACTTTCGGTTTCTTTTTTGAAAGTGAAATTACTTCCGGCTGACCAAGTTTTAAGATCATTTTCTGATAAACATTAGAGATCAGATAATCCAATCCATTGGTACTATGTGAAACACGATCTAATTCATCCATAAACTGATTGATATAGACTTCATCCACTTCATTGTCTAGTAATACTTTATATAAGATTTTAAAAAACTGATGGCTTTGTTCATCACGCTCTTGTGGAATCTCCTCCACAAAATCCATAGATTGTAATGGACGGAATTCCGGTTCTTTCACCATCTGTGCAGCCTGTGATTCCTTTAATGGTGCAATCGGCTTATGACCGTTTTTTTCCATAACTTCATTTACTGCAGCAAATGCTTCTTTTAATGCCTGTGACTCTGCATGTAATTCCTGTGATGCCGCCGCAGTATTTTTTACAGGCGATACCGCCACTGGTTCTACATCTTTTGTCAAATCACGTAACGAAATTTCTTCATCTGCCACTGCATTAAAACCACTGGTATTACTTTCTTTCTGTGGCTGTGGAATGCTAAAAGGTCCTTGCGGCATCACATCATCCTCAAGTGCCGCTGTCACTTCATACATACTGCCCTTAAAAATACCAAAAATACCTTTCTGACGTACTTCTTTTACATTCATGATAACGACAGAGGAGCCCATTTCTTCTTTCGCCAATGCGATTGCTTCTTCTTTTGTTTTTCCCTGAAATTTTTTTATGGTCATTTTATCCTGTCACCATCCCTACTGATTGTAATTCTACATCGGAATCAATCTCATTATAAGATACCACAATAAGATCTTTCACATAGTCTTCTGTCATTTTCTTAAAGTACATACGCACAATCGGCGATGTTACAACAATTGGCGTTTTACCACTTTCTTCAAATTTGGCAATCTCTGTCTGTAAAGACTCCATGATTGCGCGTATACGCTCTGGATCCAGTGTTAAATAGGCTCCTTGCTCCGTCTGTTTGATGGATGCCATAATGTCCTGTTCAACCTTCGGATCCAAAGTAATGCAGCTGGTCACTTCATTTGGAACAAAATAGTGGCTGGATATCGCGCGCTTCAACCCTTGTCTTACATATTCTGTCAGTACATCCGTATCACGCGTCGTAGTCGCATGATCTGCAAGTGTCTCAAAAATGGAAAGCAAATCTCGAATAGAAACGCCTTCCTTTAAAAGATTCTGCAATACTTTCTGGATTTCTCCAAGTCCTAATAATTTTGGTGTCAGTTCCTCTACCAGAGCAGGATTTGTCTCTTTTAAGTTATTTACCAGATTCTGTACATCCTGTCTGCTCAGAAGTTCAGCAATATGGCGACGGATAACCTCCGTCAGATGTGTTGCAATGATGGATGGTGGGTCTACCACTGTATACCCTAAACTCTCTGCACGTTCTCGCTGTCCATCCGTAATCCAGATAGCCGGCAGATGGAATGATGGCTCGAACGTAGGAATTCCATTGATTTCTTCCTCTGTATAGCCTGGGTTCATTGCCATATAGTGGTCAAACAAAATCTCACCTTCTGCCACCTGAATCCCCTTGATTTTGATAATATACTGATTTGGATTCAACTGTATATTATCACGCAGACGAATAATCGGTACTACCGTACCAAGTTCCAAGGCAATCTGTCGGCGAATCATAACAACACGATCCAACAAATCGCCGCCTTGATTAACATCTGCAAGAGGAATAATGCCATATCCAAATTCCAATTCAATCGGGTCTACCTGCAGCAATGAAACCACATTCTCCGGACGGCGGATTTCTTCTGCCTCAGATTCCTCCGCTGCCACCTCTTCTTCAATACTCTCCTCTCCGATACTCTTAGACATAGAATATCCGGAAACCAGAAAGGCCGCACCAAAGGCGCCAAATAATATGGTATTCAACGGTGTTACAACACCCAAGAAAATCATGGATGTACCAACAATATAGAGTACTTTTGGTATACCAAACAACTGTTTTACCAAAACGCCACTAAAATCAGCTTCCTTCGAGCCCTTCGTTACCAAAATACCTGTTGCCAACGAAATCAGAAGCGATGGAATCTGTGAACAAAGTCCATCACCAATGGTAAGAAGTCCATACTGTTGGATTGCATCTGAAAATGTCAATCCACTACGCATAACGCCCATAACGGTTCCACCAATCAGATTGATGAAGGTGATCAAAAGACCGGCTGTTGCATCTCCTTTTACGTACTTTGTCGCACCATCCATAGAACCGAAAAAGCTAGACTCATCCTGCAATTTCTGTCTTCTTTCCCGTGCATCTTTTTCTGTAATTGCTCCGGTATTCAAATCAGCATCAATCGCCATCTGTTTTCCGGGCATAGCATCAAGCGTAAAACGTGCTGAGACTTCAGCAACACGCTCAGAACCTTTGTTGATGACCATAAACTGCACAATAATCAATACGATAAAAATAATAGCACCAATGACAAGGTCACCACCACCCACGAATTGACCAAACGTTTCTACAACATTTCCCGGTGAACCAGTACTTAAAATCAAACGTGTCGAAGATACGTTGAGAGAAATACGAAATATCGTCGTAAACAAAAGCAGCGTCGGGAAAAATGACATATCAAGCACTTCACGCACAAACAAAACATTCATCAGCACAATCAATGCAATCGAAATGTTTAGTGCCAACATAACATCCAATAAAATAGAAGGAATCGGAACAATAAAGAATATAATTGCCGCTAACAGATAAGCCGCAACACCGACGTCAGTTTTTTTTACTCCGGATAAATTCATTCCGCTTCCTCCTTTCTGTAGTACTTTTCTTTCATCTTAAACTATTTATCTTTTACTGTAAACAACTGCAAGAATCTCCGCGACCGCCTGATATAACTCCGGTGGAATCTGTTCCCCCACTTCAACTGTGGCATATAGTGCTCTGGCAAGTGGTTTGTTTTCTATGATTTCAACGCCATTCTCTTTTGCTGTCTCACGAATTTTCTGTGCAAGATAATCTTCACCTTTTGCTAATACAGTCGGTGCATTTTCCACTTCCGCATCATAACGGATTGCCACAGCAATATGCGTCGGGTTCGTAATAATGACATCCGCTTTTGGCACATCCTGCATCATCCGGCGCTGTGATGCCTCTCGCATACGCTGTCTCTGCTGCCCTTTGATCTGTGGATCTCCCTCTGTATTCTTATATTCGTCTTTCACTTCCTGTTTTGTCATTTTCATGTCTTCGTTAAAGCGAATACGCTGGTAAATATAATCAGCAAGCCCGACAATCAAATAACACAAACTAATGCGAAGTCCTGTATCAATGATAATTTCACCAATCAATGAAATAGCTTGATTTAACGGGATTTCATATAGAATAAACAGATTATTTGCCTGATCCCGAACACAGGTGTATGCTACATAAAATATTAAAACGATCTTTAAGATCGACACAAACAAATTAAATAGCGAATCCTTTGAAAAAATCCGCTTAAATCCATTCACCGGATTGAACTTATCCAGTTTGGGTTGTAATGGTTTTGTCGACACCTGCCATCCCACCTGAACAATACTAATGACGATAGCTACGACAAAACCAGCAATCAAAAAAGGTGCTGCCAAACGCAACAACTGCAAATACCCCTGTGTCAATACACCCTCTGCAGACTGCACTGTCATACCATCCCGCTGCGTGCTGATAATATCCGGAATCATTGTATAAAACAGATGAAAGACACCAATAAAACCATTTCCTACATACGAAACAAAAATGCGCAGTGACATAAACAAAGCAATCAGCATTGCCGCAGAATTCAATTCCTGACTTTTGGCAACCTTTCCTTCTTCACGCGCATCTTTTAATTTTTTCGAAGTCGCAGGTTCTGTCTTTTCTCCACCAGGTCCATCTTTTGCGAACCACTGTAAATCATAAGACAGCACTAACATTTTTTCTTCCATCACGTTAATACATTCCTTCTATAAACGACACCGTCATGATTTTTATCTCTTTAAAAATAAAGTTGGCAATCTCTGGCAATAAGAATGTCGTAAGGAACAACACCGCCAATCCTACCAATAATTTTAATTGCACACCAACGGCAAACATGTTCATCTGTGGTGCAACCTTTGCCATAATACCCAAAATGCAATTCAAAATCATCATGCAGGCAAAAACCGGCAGCACAATACGAAATGCGATCACAAACAAATCGGTACAATACTGTATCATGGATGTCAACAACGAATCCATCTGAAACTGTGCTCCTCCAAGAGGAAATAAACGAAAAGAATCCACCAGTGCGCGCAAAATATATTGATGCATATTGGAGACAATTAAGAGCAACAGCACAAAATAACTGTATAAATTACCAGTAATACTCACCTGGCTTCCTGTGGATGGGTCAAATACCATGGCCATGGACAACCCAATATCCATATCAATAATGGTTCCCGCATATAAAATAATGGAATTACAAATATATGCCGCAAATCCAATCAGCAATCCTGTAATTCCCTCTTTTAGAACTAATACGGCATAGCCAATCTCTGATGTGTATGCGGTATGTTCCATCGGGACTGCAAAAAAAACAAGAATTGCTACAAATGCAGACAATCCAACTTTAACTCTCCCCGGAACTTCCTTGGCTCCGAAAAAAGGAGCCACAAATACAAAGCAGGAAATTCTTACCAGTATCAGCAAAAAATATTCAAATGTACTTATATCAAATGTGTATTGTAACATATCTAAACTAGCCTAAATATATGCTGAAATTTGTCCATAATTCTGTCATGTAATCTGTCATGGTCGTAAGTATGAATGCACCAAAAATCAGCATCCCCAAAAATACTGCTACAATCTTTGGAACAAACGTCAATGTCTGTTCCTGAATAGATGTAACCGTTTGAAAAATACTGACAATCAATCCCACAACAAGTGACACCAGAAGAAGTGGTGCCGAACATATAATGATATTATAAATAGCATCTCTGACAATATCTAAGACCTGTCCCTGTGTCACGAATATCACACTCACTTTCTATTTCATCAATAAAAGGTTTTAACCAAACCACCAATCACCAGATTCCATCCATCTGCCAATACAAACAACAAAATCTTAAATGGAAGTGAAATGGTTGTCGGTGGGAGCATCATCATCCCCATTGACATCAATACAGAAGATACCACCATATCTATGACGATGAAAGGAATATAAATGACAACACCAATAATGAAAGCTGTACGCAGCTCACTCAAGATAAAACTTGGAACCAATACAACAAATGGAACGTCATCATAATCTTTATAGGTAACATCGGCAATCTCACAGAACAAATCTAAATCTTTTTCCTGCGTCTGCCCATACATAAAATTGCGAATCGGCTCTTCTGCACGCTGCAGTGCTTCCTGCTGCGTGATCTCTCCCTGATCTAGCGGCGTAATGGCTTTTTCGTTAATCTGCGTAAATGTCGGCCACATAATAAAAAATGTCAAAAACAGCGCAAGTCCAATCAATACCTGATTCGGTGGTGCCGTCTGCGTTCCAATCGCAGATCGTACAAAATGAAGCACAATAATGATTCTGGTAAACGATGTCAGCATAATCAAAATCGATGGTGCTAACGCTAAAATCGTAATTACAAGAAGAATTCGCACATTTGCAGATAGTGTGCCGGAGTCCGAATCCAATGTCAGGGAAACTCCTCCTTTTCCTGTAACCCAATCACTTGCATTTGGTGCATTATCTGTTGCACCATATGAAGCTGCATATGCTGTATCTCCACTCATATACCAAATGCCAATGCATATAGCAAACGTAGCTAAAATCAAGCTAAAGATACAATATCCTTTTTTTAATTTGTTTCTCATTTTCATGTCTATTTCTTCGGTAAATAATCTTTAAACTTTTGTAATGCATCCGCAAAATCACCTTTTGCTGTAGGAATTATTGTTGCATCGGATGGCAGTTCTTTTAACTGTTCCGCTGACAATTCTCCCAACACTGTGATTTCATCTTTACCAATGGCAATTACATAATACGTATCTTTTCCAGCCTGAATCAATTGAACGTATTTATTGGTGGTTAACTTAAGCGTTTCTACAACCGCCAGGTTTTTATTGATGCTCTGGCTCTTCTGATATCCCGCAATCCAACGAGTCACATAATAAGTAAGTGCCAGAACAAACACAAAACAAAACAATACTACGATCAATTGAAAAAGGTTTTCACCTGTAGATGATAATAAAATCATTCTTATCCAATAACCTTCTTTACTGCTTCAAGAACACGTTCTGCCTGGAATGGCTTTACAATAAAGTCCTTTGCTCCAGACTGAATTGCTTCAATAACCATTGCCTGCTGACCCATTGCTGAGCACATAATAACGCAGGCATTTGGGTCTTTTGCACGGATTTCCTTTAAAGATTCAATACCATCCATCTCTGGCATTGTGATATCCATAAGAACTAAGTCCGGTTTTAATTCCATATATTTGTCTACAGCTATTTGTCCATTCTCTGCTTCGCCAACAACATTATAACCATTCTTGGTCAAAATATCCTTTATCATCATTCGCATGAATGCTGCATCATCACTAATTAAAATATTCTTTGCCATCGTTCAATCTCCTTTTTTCTGTTATTTCATAATTTCGGTAATTCGGATACCAAATGACTCTTCAATGACCACTACTTCACCTTTTGCGACATATTTGCCGTTGACCAAAACATCAATCGGTTCTCCTGCAATCTTATTTAATTCGATAATCGTTCCTGGTGCAAAATCCAAAATTTCCTGAATAGACTTATGTGTTCTCCCCAACTCGACTGTCACTTCCAGCGGAACGTCCATAATCAAATCTATGTTTTCCGGCTGATATGGTGCCTGATAGCTGCCAGAAAAAGGTTGGAATTGTGCAGGTTGAACATTCACCTGCTGTTGTTGTGGATATGGTTGCTGCATATATGGCTGTTGCATATATGGTTGCCCGCCAGGCATCCCCATATCCGGTATTGGTTGCGGCGGTGGGGTCTGCATCTGTGGTTGTGGCGTAACCTGTGGTTCCGGTTGCGCCTGCATTTGTGGTTGTTCTGCTAGCTGTGGTTCCGGATGTATCAGATCATCTTCCACCGTAGATGCTGTATCACTCTCCATATTTGACACAATACTGCGGCACATGTCTTTGGCTAAGGATACCGGATACAACTGCATAATCTCACTATCCACCAAATCACCAATCAACATTTTAAAGGTAATCTTAACGAATCTTCCCTCCAGAAAATCTTCGATTTCTCCTCCATCGGTTGTATCCTGCAGATCCATCAAGGTTGAGGATGGTGGGCTGATATCAATCATGGTATTTAGCATGGATGACATTGATGTTGCAGCAGATCCCATCATCTGGTTCATTGCTTCACTGATTGCACTCAGATGCAGCTCTGTAATCTCACCATCTGTGTTTGAGCCATCGCCTCCCATCATCAAATCTGTAATGATTTTTACGTCATTTTCCCGCAAGACTAAGATATTGCTTCCATCTAATCCTTTGGTATAAGCGATTCGTACCAAAACACATGGTTTTTCATATTTATCTACAATCTCATCCCACCTTCCCATGGAAACAACGGGCGTTGAAATTTCGACTTTTTTATTTACTAAGGAAAACAGTGTTGTCGCTGCCGTTCCCATGCTGATATTGGCAATTTCACCAATAGTATCAACTTCATCCGGTGTGAGTTCTTCATCAGATACAGCACCACTGGTATCTGTGTCTGGAGTCCCGCCACTCAGAAGTGCGTTGATCTCTTCCTGGGATAATACGCCGTCACTCATTTATTCCTGCTCCTCTCTTATGACTGATGTAATTCGAACCGCATAATCTTCTCCGGTTGATCCGGGAAGTGCGGTAAATTTTTTGATATCGCCAACATATACGTCTAATTCCTGATTTACTTTTGTATCCAGACGTATAATATCTCCCGGCTGAAGTCCCGAGAAATCATTGACGGAAATAATACTCTTTCCAAGAATTGCCTTTACCGGAACAATCGCTTTTGAAATCAACGATTCAATGGCATCCGCATATTCCATACCGGCTCGTTCCTGCATATTGGAATACCAGAATTTGGTGTTTAACTTGTCCATCACCGGTTCTAGCGTAATATATGGCAAACAGATATTCATAAAACCTTCCACATCGCCAATCTTGATACTGATGGTTACGATTGCAATCATTTCTGAAGGTGAAATAATCTGGGCGAATTGGGAATTGGTCTCAATTCTTTCCAAACGTGGATGTACATCCACAACGTTGGCCCATGGTTCACGCAACAGCTGCACACAAGCACTCATGATGCGCTCAATAATCAAAAGCTCGATTTCTGAATAGTCCCGAACTTTGTCAAGAGGCTCTCCCTCACCTCCAAGCATGCGGTCAACAATCGCATAGCCAAGTTTTGATGCCATCTCTACGATAATATTACCCTCTAGCGGGTCAAAATTAACGATTCCTAAAAGCACCGGATTAGAAAGGGAATTTGAAAATTCCATATAGGTGACTGCCTCTGAATTCATCACTTCTACCTGGATGTTTTTGCGCAGATAAACCGGAAGGTTCGTCGACAAAAGTCTGCCATAATGCTCAAATATAATCTCAAGGGTTCGTAAATGTTCTTTGGAAAACTTGGATGGTCTGGAGAAGTCATAATTCTTGACTTGCTTCTCACTGCTCGCCTTCATCTCTTCAGCATCTACTTCACCACTGCTCAGCGCCTGTAATAAATTGTCTATTTCATTTTGGGAAAGTATATCGCTCAAGTTCTCTCACCACCCACTGCAAATTTCTCCTTTTACTGATATTGTGCTGTCGGGAATCCTACGGCAACAATAAAGTCAGAGCCAAACATCTTTTGCAGATCCTTTAAAATTTCATTCTGCACAGCACTCTGATTATTCTTTATTTCATCGATTGTATATTGTGAAACTATATTATTGATTTCACCCTTGATCAGTTCAACCTTATTCTCTACTTCTGGCTGCAAATCTTTATAATCTTTATTCTTTTTATCCATAGAAATGGACACCGTAATCACGGCAAAATGATCTTTGCCATCACCAGATGATTTCAGATTGATTGTCTGCTGATCTTCAATATCATATACATCTATCTGGTCTATTGGGATGTCAGCATTGCTTGTCGCACTTCCAGATTCCAAATCCAGATCAATTGCACTGCATACTTTTGTAATCAGTTCATTTGCTTTTTTTGTCTCTGGCAAAATAGTAATCGTAAGAATCACAGTAAGTACCAGATTCATAACGACAAGAGCTAATGTAATAACTGTAATAAGATTTTTCTTCATGATTATCCTCTTTTATTGATTCAATGATTCTGAATTAAGTGAATTATATATCTTAATCTCCACTCTTCGATTTTTTGCGCGTCCTTCCGGTGTAGCATTATCAGCAATCGGTGCATATGCTCCACGCCCAGATGACTTGATATGAGAAGGATCCAGTGTCGTATTTGTGCGAATATAATTAGCAACATTCAGCGCACGGTACATAGACAAAATATCATTGTCACTGAATTTTTCTCCAGCTGCCGGTGGCACATTATCCGTATGTCCTTCGATTTCTATCAAATTATTCGTGTAATTGCCAAGAATCACAGCGATTTTTTCCATAACAGGCAAAACTGCCTCGCGCATCTGTGCTTCGCCTGGTTCGAATAACAATGCCCCATTTAAATTAATCAACGTATAGTATTGATTAAACTCTACATCTACCTGATCCTGTAAACCATACGACTCAAGAAGCTTGGTAACCTGTTCTGCCATCTGCTCACTTTCCGTAAGCCCTGCGTTTTCAAGTGCCTCCTGCGCCTCCTCTGTCGTCACCTTCGATGTCTGGTTGGTCACTTCGTCCTCTGGTTCCTCGTCACCCTTTGGGAGTGCGGATGAAGAATTAAAGTAAACATCAAACTTCTCCAGCATACTTACACCAGACGAAATCAACTCACCCTCTCCAATCGTGGAACCACCAGATGGCAAAATACTAAAAGTACTCTGTAATGACTGTACCACCAACTCAAATTTTTCAGCATCTACGGTTGACATAGAAAAGAGCAATACAAAGAAGCATAACAGCAAGTTCATCAAATCACTAAAGGTCGACATCCACGCTGGTGAGCCCTTTGGTGGTTCCTCCTGTTTACGCTTTGCCACTATGCCTCACCTCCGTCTTCACTACCGGCATTGTCTCGGTCAGATGGTGCTAGGAATGACTTGAGCTTTTCTTCGATAACACGAGGGTTCTCTCCTGCCTGAATAGACAAAAGACCTTCTACGGTAATCTCTCGCATCATGATTTCCATATCATTGTTTACTTTTAATTTTGCTGCTGTCGGACCTGCCAACCAGTTTGCAATCAAGGAACCATACAATGTTGTCAAAAGTGCTACCGCCATATTCGGTCCGATGGTAGATGAATCTGTTAAGTTCTTCAACATATTTACAAGACCAATCAACGTACCAATCATACCCCAGGCTGGACCAAGTTCTGCCCATTTCTCCCAGAAGCCAATGACCTTTTTATGTCTTGCTTCCAGATTAATCAAATCTGTTTCCAAAATACCACGCACAAGATCCGGATCCGTACCATCAACAACCAGATTGATACCTTTTTTTAAGAATTCATCATCCATATCGTGTGTCGCTTCTTCCAATGCCAGAAGACCTTCTTTTCGAGATATATTGGATAAATTGATAATATTGGATATGACTTCCGATGCATCACCTACGGATGGTTCTTTCATCGCCAGTCCAATACTCTTTAGGCCGCTGATAAAATCTGCCAGCTTATGGGATGCCAGGGTACCCGCTAAAGAACCACCAATCGTAATAATAACAGATGGAAAATCCATAAAGTCATCGACAATATTACCGCCGGACGACAAAATACCAAAGACAACCATGACCGCGCCTAAGATCAGACCGACTAACGATGCTATATCCAAACTATTCACCGCCTTACATATAAATTACTATATCTTGTGTTTCTCACACAAAAACCCATAGTTACACGTCTATTTAATATTACTAAATTTTATCTGTCTTGTCTACTTGTAATTCCATTTATTTATCATATTTCTACACAAATTGCAAAAATTGAAACCGTAATAGAACAAAAAAAGCCCATTTTATGACAGGCTCTTTTTGCAATACATTTTATCGTTTCAAATTAACTAATTCTTCCAGCAATGTATCCGAAGTTGTAATAATTCGTGAGTTTGCCTGGAAACCTCTCTGGGTTGTAATCATATCTGTAAACTGCTCAGAAAGATCTACATTGGACATTTCAAGCTGTCCTGTTGTCATCTTACCGCCATCTGCTGTAACCTCAACACCAATGCCATCGAAATCACCGGAGTTTAATGTTGTTCCATAACAGTTATTACCAAGACTTTCCAGACCGGATGCATTTGCAAACTGTGCTACCGGAATCTGTCCCAAAAGAACCGTATTACCGTTATCATAATCACCATAAATCTTTCCGGTTCCATCAATGAATACTCCTGTCAACTGTCCGAGTTTCTTTCCGGTTCCATCGGTTGCTTTTTCTGCAGCGCCTTTTTCAAATTCTGCTGTAGAACTTCCACCATTATTCTGGTTCAGTAAATGGCTGAAATCTATAGCAATATTTTCGAAATTATCACCGAGCAGGGACATATTCAGATTGACACCATTGGTTCCTGCAGAATCAATATAACGGAATGTACCATCGCTCGTATTAAACTGCAATGTATAGTTTGTTGTATCATAGGTAAGATTTAACATGCCAGTTGCTGTATCAACTGCCAACTTTCCTGTTGCAGCTGTTGCTGCATCAACACCATAGATATCAGATACGGATCGGAATATCTGTCCACCAGCACCATCGGTAAACTGATATCCCAACTGTCCACCAACCGTCACCGGTGCTCCATCTGCGCCAGTCACCATCGTATATGTCTTTCCATTTTCTGTGTATGTAATTTGTGCCGGATTACCTGTAGTATCCAATGTGTAATTTTTGGCTACAGAGAATGATTTTACAGCTTTTGTATCATTTCCAAAAATCTGATCCAGCGCATTACTACCTGTTGTCGGGTCTACGCCCTGCTGATCCAACCACTCTTTTAAAATATCGTTATTATCACTATCATAAATATTGGTCAATTCCACAGAATAGGTACCTGCGTCTGTATCGACAGCTTTATAAGCAAACTTTGCTGTGTATGAATATCCCAGATTATCAAAAAATGATAAGGTGCGCACATACCCTGCGTCACTTGTTACATTCGTATCATTTTTATCAATCAACCCTGCAACATTTGCCTTTGTAGTAGCCTCAGGTGCACTTGTCATATTATCTGCCTGCATAATACGAAGCGCTGATACGGTATCCTTACGGATATCCCCTGTCAAAGGATCAACCTGCCATCCCATTACAGTATAACCTGTAGATGTCATTGCAAGGTTTCCAGCTCCATCCAGATAAAAAGAACCGGCTCTTGTAAAAAGATTTTCTGTTCCATTATTAACAATAAAGAAATTTGTACTATTACTATCTGTCAGACGAATATCAAAAGCATCGCCTGTAGACTGTGCTGCACCGGAAGAAGTGATACTCACCTTCGTTGCTGCTGTGGCTACACCAAGACCAATCTGCATTGCATTTTTTCCACCTGTTGTTGCTGTGGCTGCTGTCGCTCCTGATGTTGTTTGATACATAATATCCGAAAACGTCGTAGATGACGCTTTAAAGCCAACTGTGTTGACGTTTGAGATGTTATTACCAATAACATCCATCTTTGTCTGGTGGGTTTTTAATCCTGATACACCAGAATATAATGCTCTCATCATAATAAATGACCTCCTAAATTGCTGTGTTGCCGTATCTGTCAGTCAACGGCATTAGCCTCCATAAGGTCCGGCTAAATAATTACAGCTCCGTCTATATTTGTAAATACATTGTCCTCAGACTCTGTCTGATCCATGGCTGTTACCACTGTTTGATTCGGAACATTTACAATAAATGCCAGCGAATCAACAATGACCAATGATTCTTTGATTCCTTTTGCACTCGCTTTTGCCACGCCTGCTTCCAGTCGTTGGCTCTGTTCTGCAGATAGTGCGATATCTCTTTGCTCCAAACGCATATTTGCATGCTTGGAAAACTTGAGTTCCGACGTTGCTTCTGTCGTACTGCCAATTTGCTGTCGTAATACGTCTTCAAACGATACGCCTGTTTCCTTTCCTTTTGTCCTGGTATCATTTTGTTGTAAATACTGCCCAGCCACCTGCTCAATTGAGGAAAAGGAACGATTAATCTGATTCATATCGATTCCTCCTATTCTGTTGTCTCCTCCGGCTTCTTATCAGGTTTACTCTGTGCATCTTTCAATGCCTGTAAGCGTTCTTCTAACTTCTGCAAAGTTGTAATAGCATCCACCGATACAAATTGCTTCTGACCATCTGTCATCGCATCATAGAACTTTCTTGCTTCTTTGATTTTATCTTCATCTGCTGTTGTAAGCGTGTAGACTGTTGGTAACTTTTTCAGCATATCCGTAAATGTCTGTGCATTGAGTACTCCCATGTAATAATCTTCGTCACAGACGCTGTCTAATGTATCAATACTGTACAATTTGTTATTGACAGATAAAAACATTTCATTGTCCTCTGTCATAACGTAATCCACTTTTCCTGATATGTACTGATCATCTTCTTGCAGGATGACATATTTTCCAACCAATGAATTTGCCTGAATGGTAGACATCTGTCCCTGCACTGCCTGCACTGCTTCAATCTGTGAAAAAGATGCAAGTTCGGATACATATTCTGTATTGCTTGTTGGTTCTAACGGATCCTGATATTGCATTTCAGCAACCAGAAGCTTCAAAAACATCTCTTTATCATACGCATTCTTCTTGGTCGATTCATCTGTCTTCTTTTGACTGGCGCTATTATCAACGACCTGACCATTTTTTATTTCCTGTACGATTGCCATGCCTCTCCTCCTTTCTTTTCTTAAGCGGTATAATTTACACTATTTCCCTGTTCCCGCATCATCTTTACTACCAATTCTTCTTCCTGTGTCATCAGCCCTTGCAAATCATCCAACTGATTCATATTGAGATTTCTCATTTTTCTTGCTCGTTGATCCTGCTCCGGCTGCCCCTCTTGCTGTCCTTTTTGTCCATCTTCCAGATTTCTTTCAAACTCATGTGTTCCCACTGAAATCTCGACGGACTGCACTTTTGTCTGTGCCTGGTTCATCTGCTCCTTTAATTGAAACATCTGATTTTCAAGAGCTTCCTTTACCTGTTCATTCTGCGTATAAATATGCGCTTTGACCTGACCATTTTCTTCTGAAACTTCCATCAGTACTTTTCCCAATCCTTCTGGATTTAAAAGCACCTCAACAGTTGTCTTTTCAGACTGTATTGTCGTGCGGCTTGCTTCCACGATCTGATCAATAATCGACTGCACAGATACGCGTTCTCCTGTTGGCAATTCCACTGTCGGTTTTGATATCGCAGAAAATTCTACCTTTGGATCCACTCCCTGCATATGTGCTGTCTCCTGCACATTTGCTTTTTCAGTCGAATGCTGACGCTGTTCCAAAAATGATTTGCCACCCTGATCTTCCGTGGTACTTTTTGCTTCCTGAGCTACTGTTGTTGTCTCTTCTGGCTGATGTTCTGTGGTGTCTGCTTCCTCTGTTTCATGCATTCCCTTTTGCTGTGCATTCATCTTTTCAGCTACATTTTCTGTTTCGGATGCTGCATCTGTCGTTTCATCCCCTTTTACGGATACATCTGGGTTCTCATCTGGCAGCAGTGCTTCTTTTGTTTCCACCATTTCAGACTGTTCATCTCTAATCAACTCCATCATCTGCTGTAATTGTTCCACAGAGATTCCCACATCTTCTTGCAAAGTATCAAACAAACCTGTTATTTGGGAAACAATTTTCGGAAATGAATCACTGACCAAAAGCTCTGAACCACATTCGGCTCCTGTCAACTTGGCTACTAAGGATGCTACATTTGATTGATCTGCCAAATCTAAAAACTGCAAACCAAGTTCTTCCATAGCTTTTTTGATCTGTTCCTCTGTTACATCCAGTTCCTCACCAAGTACTTTTTTTACATCCTTTTCCAGAGTGTCTGTCTTTTCTTTGACATCTGTTGTCTGCGCAAGCTCTTTTTTATTAAGCTTCTTTTGTACTGTGTCCGAACGCTTTGTTTCCATTTGCGGATTCTGCTCCACCTTTTTCGTATCTGGCTTGCTCACCGTGGTTCCCATAAAAGATGTTTTATTTTGACTTGTCTGCATCAGCTGGTCAAAATTCTTTCCGCCGGTATCTTTTACGTTTCCCTGCTTTACATTTCCTGCCATTGCAGTCATAAGCAACGTATTGGATACACCTGTACTTGTCATGGTATCTTCCTCCTTCCATATGCAATTATCAATGTACTCGTTCCTATTGGAACTATATATTCTTAAGGTTCCATCAATTTGGTCACTGCCGCAGCGGTATCCGCATCCATAGCCCCTAGAATATTCCCTCTGGATTGGGCATCCATAGCCCATAGTATTTTGCCAACAAGTTGTAGGTTATCTGTCATTGTGTTAAAAATAGCAGCTGCCTGTTTTGGTTTCATTGATGAATAAGTTGATGCATACGCCTTAATTTCATCATTCTCCTGTGTCTGTTCTACTACCTGTTTGTATATTTCTTCTGCCTTCTGTGGCTCAATACTCTCATAATACTCTTTATATGCACTTATATCGGGTGCTTTGTCCGAAAAAACAACCTCTTGATAGAATTTTTCTTTTTCCTCTTCAAAAGCTGCCTCATTTTGTTTATAATTCTGTAATTCTTGTGATTGTGCTTCCAGATCAGCTACATGCGCATCTGAATCATCTTTGCTCGCCTTGGCATCCGCCAGTTCTTTTTCCAGTTCTTTGATTCGCTTTACCGCATCCTCCACAGAATCATAGGTATACGCTTCGTCTTCCTTCGCATATTCCTGAACATCCGGCAATATCTTGTTGATTACCGGAACATCTTTAAGCACCGGATAAAGCACAGTAGAACCAAATCCTCCGACATCCATTTTAACAAGAATGCCTAAAATCAACAGCCACAACAATATAATAACCACGGCAATAACACCAATTAACACTTTGCTGCCAAGCGTTTCTTCTTCCTCTTCTACATTTCCGTCTTGCTTTTCTTTCTTCTTTGCTCGTTTTGCTTCTTTTGCAGCTGCCCGTCTTGCCTTCTTATCTTCTTTTTCTTCTGCCATCGTTTTACTCCTGCTCTGTCTCCTTGTTATGATAGGTATAACTTACCAATTCATCTGTCATTTTGCTTTCTTCCGCAAGTAATTCTTCCTTAAATGCTTCAAAAGCCTTTTCCTTAAGATTTTCGTGCGTCTTTCTTTCTTTCATCACTTCATTCAGACGTTTACGAGCCATTTCCAAGTTTCTCTGTGCTGTATGTACGGCAATCATCTGATCTCGAATCATGGATTTCATAGAATCTATTGCCCGTTTACAGGTTTGAATCTCTGCCAGGTTAAGCACACCACAGTTCAATTCTTTCAGTCGTGCCTCATACCCAGCCTGACGGACAAATAATTGTTGTAGTTTTTCCTGTTCTTCTAACAGTTTTGCATTTGCAATGCCATATGCTACCTTTTCCTGTTCCTCCATCTTTTCTTTGATTTCCAGGATGTTTTGCATACGATACCTAAATTTTGCCATCTGTTATCTCTTTTCTATAACATCATGCTGTTTCCTGAAACATCTGTTTCAATGCACCGACAATTTCGTCAAAATCATATTTATCTTCCGTACTTTGACAAAGGAAATCATTCACCTGATCAATTTTAGAAATAGCATAATCAATTTGTTTATTGGAGCCCGTTTTGTAAGCACCAATATTTATCAGATCTTCTGCTTCCTGATACGTTGCCATGACATTTTTTAATTTTCCAGCCATCTGTTTATGTTCTTTTGTCGCTATAGCACTCATCACGCGGGAAATACTTGCCAAAACATCAATGGCAGGATAATGGTTCATTTGCGCTAGTTTTCGTGACAAAACAATATGACCATCTAAAATACCTCTCGCTGTATCGGTAATTGGTTCATTGAAATCATCACCATCCACAAGTACGGTATACAATCCCGTAATGGATCCTTTATCTGAATTTCCTGCACGTTCCAATAACTTTGGCATTTCTGAATACACACTAGGAGGATACCCTCTTGTCACCGGTGGTTCACCAGCTGCAAGTCCGATTTCCCGCTGTGCCATAGAAAAACGTGTCAGCGAATCCATCATTAAAAGTACATCCTTTCCCTGATCACGAAAATATTCTGCAACTGCTGTGGCTGTTTTTGCAGCACACTTGCGAATAGATGCCGGCTTATCTGACGTTGCCACAACCACAACGCTTCTTTTCATACCTTCCGGTCCAAGATCACGCTCAATAAATTCTCTTACTTCACGTCCACGTTCTCCAATCAATGCTATTACATTGATATCTGCCTTGGTATTTCGTGCAAACATACCCATCAAAGTACTTTTTCCAACACCAGATCCGGCAAAAATTCCGATTCGCTGTCCTTTTCCAACTGTAATCAGCCCATCTACCGCTTTTACACCAAGTGGTAACACGTCAGAAATAATCTCTCGTTCCATCGGTTCCGGCGGAGTACTGTCCACCGGATATTCTGCTGACAGGTAAAGCTCATCTACATCCGTTGGACGTCCAATACCATCCAATGTATGTCCTAACAAGGCTTCTCCAACCGATATGGTTAGCGGTGCCTTTGTGTTCTCTACCACAGCGCCAATGCCGATACCATCCACACTGTCAAACGGTGTCAGTAATAAGTGTTTATCACGAAATCCAACAACCTGCGCCATAACTGCCTGTTCCCGATTACCATCCACAAAAATACGACACAAATCGTTTAATTTTGCATCGGGTCCCACAGACTCAATTGTGAGTCCCACCACTTTCGTGACGCGACCCAGACAATCAAAATATGTTTCATTTGTAAGTGCTAAATATTTACTGCGATCAATATCCACGTTATATCTCCATCAACTAAGGGATTTAATATCTTTAGCCAAATTGCGCATCTGTGTATCCATACCACAGTCAAACAATCCACCATCTGTCTCTATCATGCACTGTTTTTCATCCAAAAGCGGATCTAAGACGATGTCAAGCATAACATCCTGTCCTACTTTTTCTTGTAGTTCTTCTTTATGCGCGCGCAAATACTCTAAGTTATTTTCATTCACACGAATCATAAAGGTTTTACTTCCCTCAATATTTGTCAGTGCCTGATCCACACAATGTAGAATAATCTCTTTTTTGTCACCAAACTGAACCAAAAAGACCTTTTCTACCACTTCACAAACCACATCTACCACATCATGTTCTATGGCATTTTGTTTTTCTTCATATTGCTGTTGCAATTGTTCCTGTGAGCGTTGTAATTGCTGCTCCATCTCACGCTGCTTTGCAGCGGCTTCCTGCAGCCCCTGCTCATACCCCTGTTTCTGTCCTTCAGCTTCTGCATGAGACTGCAGAGCTTGCGCCTGCTCATGCGCCTCTGCCAAAATGTTCTCTGCTGTCAGATTTGCATCTGCCAAAATAGCATCCGCCTGGGCTTTTGCTTCTGCCACATAATCAATCTGTGGTTCTTCCGGTTCTACTTCCTCCGGAAGTGCTTCACCTAAGTTAGCTTCCTCTTCTTCCAGATTTTCTCCATCCATCGGGACAAAAGCATCTTCTGCAGCCATTTGATGTAGCTGACGTTTTTTCTCTTCACGCCTTCTTTTCTCAATTTTTTCATCCACCAGTTTGTTTGAGTCAATCACGCATGTTTTTGCCTCTTCTTGTGGAGCCATCTGTACACGATATAAAATATTAGACAACCAGTTCGTCACCTCCACCTCTGGAGATTACAATCTCTGCGGAATCTTCTAACTTGCGGATAATTCCAACAATTTTCTGCTGAGCTTCCTCCACATCCTTCATTCGTACCGGTCCCATGAATTCCATATCTTCCTTGATCATCGTAGCCATACGAGAAGACATGTTTTTGAAAATTGCGGCCTGTACTTCCTCATTTGCACCCTTCAGTGCCACACTCAGATCGCTGTTATCCACATCACGCATAACACGCTGAATGGCTCTGTCATCCAACAACAAAATATCTTCGAATACGAACATCTTCTTGCGGATTTCGTCTGCAAGTTCTGGTTCTTCGATTTCCAAAGACTCCATAATTCGCTTTTCTGTTCCTCGATCTACGGTATTCAAAATAGCAACGATGGCATCCACGCCACCGGCAATTGTGTAATCCTGATTGATCAGAGAAGAAAGTTTTCGCTCTAATACGCGCTCCACTTCCTTGATCACTTCTGGCGAAGTACGATCCATCATCGCGATACGCTTTGCTACATCCGCCTGTTTTTCTGGATCAAGCGCCCCTAAAATCATCGACGCCTGTCCAGGAGACAAATATGACAAAATCATAGCAATCGTCTGTGGGTGTTCATCCTGAATAAAGTTTAAAACCTGTGAAGGCTCTGTCTTACGGATAAACTCAAATGGACGCACCTGCAATGATGCTGTCAGCTTGGTAATCACACGTGTTGCCTCATCTGCACCCAATGCTTTCTCCAAAAGTTCTTTTGCATAGCCAATACCGCCTTCTGCAATATACTGTTGTGCAAGACACACCTGGTAGAACTCATTGATGACATCTTCCTTTAACTTTGGAGAAACGCTTTGCGTATTCGCAATTTCAAGCGTCAATTCTTCAATTTCATCTTCTTTTAAATGTTTAAAAATATCTGCAGATTTTTCTGGTCCCAATGTAATCAGCAAAATTGCTGCTTTTTGTACACCAGATAATTCCTCATTTGCCATAATTAACCCCAATCATCGTTTAACCAGTTACGCAATAGAGAAGCTACTGCTTCTGGATTTTCATCTACAAATTTTTCAATCAGCAATCTTGCCTCTGACTTCTCATTGAAGCCAATGTCATCCAGCTGATTTTCCTGTGCTTCGAGCAAAGACTCTACCGTCACTTCCTCTGCCACTTCTTCTTCCTGCTGTGGACGCATGCTGCGGAACACAACAAATGCGAGCATTGCAAAGATGAGTACCGCCAGAATAATCTGGAGATAATCTGTCCAATCTCTTCCACTGCCCTCAGAATATTGGAACATCGGGATTTCATATGCGACAATTGATATATTGTCCGTCGAAATACCCGTTGCCTTTGATACCATATTATAAAAATCCTTATCCACATCTGTTTTTACACGTTCTGAGTTCTTTGCTACAAACTCATCAAATGTCATCTTATCTAATGTGCCATCTGCCTTTAATTTATCCTCATTGTAGACAACGCGATTCGTAGCAACTACCGTCAACGATGAATTTTCCAAATTAATCGTTCCCACTGCCTTTTCTGTGGTCGTAATCGTCTCACTTGGCAGATAGTCTTCTGTGATATCTGATGTGTTCGAAGACGTAATCGTTCCATCTTCTAACACATATGTCGTGTCATCATCGTTGGTGTCCGTCCCCGGTGTACCACCAGCCCCTGATGTGGATTCTGATGTAGATTCCGTACGGCTGTCCAGATAACCTTGTGTCTGACCCTCATCTACATAGTAATGATAATCTTCTATCTTTTGCTGATCGAAGTTCATATCCAAATTCATACCCACTTCGACGTTATCATACACATTTGTACCAAGAATCACACTTTTGACTGCATTGGATACGTTTGCTTCTGCTTTTTGCTGCACGGTCAGATTTGACGATGCCTTTCCTGCGTTAGATGTCTCGTCTCCGCCCGAAAACAGTGTATTTCCGTCTCCGTCTAAAATCTGGATATTATCTGTTGTCTTATTTCCAAGTTCTGTTGCAACATACTTTGCAATACCTGCCGCCTGTTCTTCTCCCATCTCATCATTGAGCTGTAAGATAATGCTGGCATATGCCTCTTCTTCTTTGGAAATGATCGTTCCATCATCTTCCGGCAGCGACAATGTCACCTGCGCTTTGGAAATGTTTGAAATTGTCTCCAAATCATCTGCGAACTTTTCTTCCAGATATAACTGGTATTTTTTACTCTTATCTGCTTCCGTCGTGCTAAAGCTTCCATCAATAGCGTCGTTAATACTAAATCCCTCCGATGGAATATCATTACTTCCCAAAAGAATGGTCGCATTTGCCCGATCTTCTTTTTTTACGGAATATGTCAATCCATCATCTGAGACTTCGTATGTGATACTGTTACTATCCAATAACTCTTTTACAGAAGATGCCTGTTTTGCCGAATCACAGGTAATCAGATTGACCATGGTCGGTCTTGTCATAACAAATCCCAAAATAGAAAATGCCACAACAACCACTGCCGCAATACTGATAATCAGAGCTTTTTGTCTGGTGTTAAAGTTCTTCCACCATTCCACTATTCGATTTAATATCTGTTGTACTCTCTCCGGCATGATTTACTTCCTTCTATTTTAGATTTGCATATTCATAATTGTGTTGTAACCGGAAATAAACTGGTTACGAATTGCCACTGTATACTGCAATGCCAAATTTGCTTTTTTCTCTGCAATCAAAAGATCGTGCACATTGTCTGTCTCGCCAAGGGCAAATGAAATTGCCTCTGCTGACGCATTGTTTTGCAATGTATTGGTATCATCAACCATCTGCATGGCTCCAGCTAACACCTGATCAAAACTATTATTTGAAACAGATGTCTGATTTGCCTGTTTAATAGATGACTGATTGTTTGTTGTCTTATATAAGCCATTTAATGCCGCTGTTGTCGTAACGCCCATCGCTATCTCCTATAAAATTATGATTGTCCAATATTAAGACCTGCCTGTACCATGGATTTCATGGCATTAAATGCAGTTGTGTTTGCTTCGTATGCACGGCTGCTATCAATTAAGTTTGTCATCTCTGTTACCGTATTCACATTCGGGTAAGAAACATAGCCGTTCTCATCCGCATCCGGATGTGACGGATCATACTCCATCGTAAAATCTGTCT
The DNA here is from genome assembly GCA_900546435.1 of uncultured Pseudobutyrivibrio sp. Taxonomy (GTDB): domain Bacteria; phylum Bacillota; class Clostridia; order Lachnospirales; family Lachnospiraceae; genus Pararoseburia. Next base: position 36,484 of record URCQ01000010.1, read on the forward strand.
CGTAATCCTCCGTCACTTTTGCCACCTTTACACCGTTTCCCTGAAATTGTGTTGTGTTTGCTAACACGTTGGAAAACGATGGTGTCACCGCTTTTTCCTCAAAGGTAACGATCTTACGGCGATATGGTGTTCCATCTTCGGTTCTTGTTGTATTTACATTTGCGATATTTTCCGCAATGGTATCCATACGAAAACGCTGTGCTGTCATGCCTGACGCACAAATGTCAAATGATTGAAATAATCCCATGTTCTACCTCCTCTTATGGTGTCTGCATTGCAGTACTCATACGCGTAAGTTCTTCACTTGCTGCTTTTGTCAACGTCTGATAACGCAGTTGTTCTGATGCGAGTTCTACATTTTCCGTGTCAATATCTACATTATTGCCATCCAGTCGATAAGAATATGACGCATAATCGGTATAAACCTGTCCCTCCAGCTTATCCAGAGACACCTGATCTACAGCTTTTTGCAACGTGTTATATTTGGAACTCTTTAATTCGCGTTTTAAAATATCTTCAAATGCTACATCCTGCCTTTTATATCCCGGCGTATCCACATTTGCCACATTGTTTGCAATGGCTGATTCGCGCGTCCAACTGGCATCTGCTGCCCGGTCTAAGACATTGATATAACTAAATGCATTCGAATTGATCATATTCTTACCTCCTTTTGGCACATACGCAACCTAATCTTATTATATTATAAATTATATCTATGAAAACACAAGTGTTTTTTACATGATATTGTGTTATTTTACATATTACGACACAAGTATTTGAAAAAAATGAAAAAGAGACCTACGGCCTGCCATAAGTCCCTTTTATATCATCCATCCTTGCCTATGCAATTGATTTAACTGTTTCTTTTATTTTTATCCAGCTCATCAAAAACAGCATCATTCAAAACCTTGATATACGTCCCTTTCATACCGGATGATCTGGATTCGATCACTCCTGCACTCTCGAATTTGCGAAGTGCATTGACAATAACAGATCTTGTAATACCAACACGGTCTGCAATCTTAGATGCAACAAGAATACCTTCTTCGCCCTCTAATTCGTCAAAAATATGATTGATTGCTTCCAACTCAGAAAAGGAAAGTGTGCTGATTGCAGATTTTACGATTTGAATCTTACGATTCTCCTCTGCATTTTCCTCGTTCACAGAACGCATCATTTCCAATCCAACGACCGTTGTTCCGTACTCGCATAAAATAATATCATCAATATCATATGGATTATCATAACGATATACAAACAATGTTCCCAAGCGCTCACCTGCGATATCAAGCGGTGCAATGATGGCAGAGTAACGATTGATTTCCGTTCCTTCAAATCCCAACGTCTGTAGATTAACATTTTCTTTTGTAGAAAGGATTCCAAGTAATCTCTCATTCAGCATCGGATCAATAAAACCTCCGACCTCATCTACAATCAGTTCTGTAATATCCGGTGTATTCTTGCTATGACTAACACCAAGTACCTTACCCTTTTTACTAATGACAAGGATGCAGGAATCCAGAATCTCTGTCAACACTTGACAAATATCATTAAAAACTACTTTTGAAGAATTGTTGTTATGCAACAATTTCCCAATTTTTCTTGTCTTGTCTAATAATTGAACACTCATGTGCTTCCTCCTCGTGCCACAAACTACATTTGCCAACAACTACACAGATTTTAGCATAATCGCATAACAATTACAATAGTTTTCTGAAAATTGCACATACTTGCACAAATTGTGTATAATCACAGAATATTCAAATTAATCTTCCTCTGTAGTTGCTGCCTCCACATGGCGACACTCCTCATTGGCACAAACCAGTTTATTTCCCTTGCGCACCATGTAGCCGCCGCATTTTGGACATGGCTTTGCCACCGGTCTTGCCCATGACATAAAGTCACAATCCGGATTATTCTCACATCCATAGAATCGTCTTCCCTTTTTGGATTTTTTCATAACAATATCCTTGCCGCATTTTGGACATGCCACACCAATTTTCTCTAAATATGGCTTTGTATTACGACAGTCTGGAAATCCTGGACAAGCTAAAAACTTTCCATGTGGTCCATATTTCACAACCATATTTCTGCCACATTCTTCGCAGATTACATCTGTAACTTCATCTTCAATCTTAACTTTCTGCAGTTGATTTTCCGCGACTTTAACAGCCTCGTCCAAATCTGGATAGAAATTACTGATAACAGATTTCCATGCCACATTGCCCTCTTCTATTTGATCCAAAAGGCCTTCCATATTTGCAGTAAAATGCTCATCTACAATCGATGGGAAGGATTCCTTCATAATACTGTTAACGACTTCACCCAATTCCGTTACAAATATATTTTTTGCTTCTTTTATAATATATCTTCGTTTCAGCAATGTTGAAATGATCGGTGAATATGTACTTGGACGTCCAATGCCAAGTTCTTCTAATGTATGCACCAGTGATGCTTCTGTAAAGTGTGGCGCCGGCTGTGTAAAGTGCTGTTTTTCTTCAAATGCAGAGAATTCTAATTTCGTATCTTCTGTAATTGCATGTGCACTTAACTTTTTATCTTCTTTTTCTTCATCCGATGCGGTATATACAAGCATAAAGCCGTCAAATACACGTTTGGAATCCGATACGGTGAAACGATAATCCTTTGCGGCAATTTTAACATTCACTGTCTCATATAAAGCATTGCTCATCTGACTTGCAACAAATCGTTTCCAGATCAGCTGATACAGACGGAACTGATCTCTTGAAAGAGAATCCTTAATTTCGGATGGTATTCTCGTAATATCAGAAGGACGAATTGCCTCATGCGCATCCTGTACCTTAGTTCCATTCGCCTTTGCTTTTGCTGCACCTTCCTGCAGATAATCTTCGCCATAGTTTTCTGAAATAAAGGAAATTGCTGCGCTCTTTGCCTCATCCGATACTCTGGTCGAGTCCGTACGCAAATAAGTAATCAGACCGACCGTTCCCGCACCTTTGACATCAACACCTTCGTATAACTGCTGTGCGATACGCATTGTTTTTTGTATCGAAAAATTTAATGCCTTTGATGCTTCCTGTTGCAACGTACTTGTCGTAAATGGCAACGGTGCCTTTTTTTCACGTTTGCCCGTTTTAATATGATCTACCTGATAAGTTGCCGACTGCAATTCATCCATGATTTTATCCAATGACGCCTTGTCGCCAATATCTAATTTGCCATTTTTATCTCCATAAAACTTGGCAACGAGCTGTTTCTTTGTATCCAGATTATCTAAGATAACATCTAGTGTATAATATTCTTGTGGAATAAACGCTTCGATTTCCTCTTCTCTGTCACAGATAATCCGAAGTGCTACTGACTGTACGCGGCCAGCAGAAAGACCTCTTTTTACTTTTGCCCACAACAATGGACTGATTTTATACCCCACCATACGATCCAGCATTCTTCTTGCCTGCTGTGCATCTACCAGATTCATATCAATCTGACGTGGATTTTTCAAAGAATTTTTCACTGCTGTTTTTGTAATCTCATTAAACGTAATACGCTTAACATCTTTTCCTTCCAATTTCAATGCATTGGTTAAATGCCATGAAATTGCTTCCCCTTCGCGGTCCGGGTCAGTTGCAAGATAAATACGATCTGCCTTTTTTGCTTCTTTACGAAGACCTGCTAAAAGTTCTCCTTTGCCACGAATTGTGATGTATTTCGGCTCATAATCATTTGCCGGATCAAATCCCAACTGGGATTTGGGAAGATCTCTCACATGTCCATTTGATGCCATAACCTCATAATTTTTCCCCAAAAATTTCTTAATGGTTTTTACTTTTGCCGGTGATTCCACGATCACAAGATATTTTGCCATTACGTTCTCCTTATATATCATCCTTTATTTCATACGGATATATTGATTCTTAAAACATTCCCGTAGCATCCCTTTGTCACATAGCTGCATAATGACCGATAACAGATACAGTAACTCTAATCCTGTCTCCTGTAACACATCTTCTATGCTTTTGGGATAGAAATCAAAGCAACTATACACCAACAATTCATCTTTTTCAAGGAGAATTTCATTTGATGTAAAAGCTCCCCCGCATGTCAGATCGGTTAATTGTGTCTCTTCTATTTCCTGTAAAAACTGTTCATAAGAGGTAATAATACCTGCTCCCTGCGCGATCAGACGGTTGCATCCGGTGCTAAGTGTATCCGTCATTCGCCCTGGCACTACATAGATATCTTTGCCCTGTTCCAGTGCAAAGTCTGTCGTAATCAAAGATCCACTTCTCTCTTTTGCTTCCACGACAACAACGTATCTTGCTATTCCACTGATAATGCGATTCCTAGGGGGAAACTGCCTGGCAATCGGCTTACTTCCCGGCGCGTATTCGGAAAGTACACACCCCTCACTTATAATCTGTTCATATAGCTTTCGGTGTTCCGCCGGATAACATACATCCACACCACAGCCAAGTACTGCGATTGTCTTCGCACGCGCCTGCAAACACCCCATATGCGCATACGCGTCTATCCCCCTTGCCATTCCGCTAATGACAACATAACCATTTTTGCCAAGAAAATATGCAAGTTCCTGCGCAATTTTTTTCCCATAAGCACTACATCCCCTTGCGCCGACCATTGCTATGATTTTTTTCGTATCCGGCAATTCTCCACGCACATACATCCCATAAGGCGCATCAAATACCTCTTTTAAATAGTAGGGATATTCTGCATCTTCCAACGTAACAAACGATTGTCCGGTCTCTAAAAAAGCCTGATATAGCGCATCCAGATCACACTGCTCCCTTGCTTTTAAAAATCTTATCCGTTGTTTTTCATCGAGAATCCCATCCTCCTGCAGTGTTTTTTCTGACAGCCCGTAAATATTCTGTGCGCTTTTATAATGCTCTAACATCACTCTTTTGGTACGATTTCCCAGACCTTGCAACTGCATCCACCAATATTTATATTTCATAAGATTTTCTCCCAATAATTCTTTTGCATGCCGCGATAACAAACCGCCTCCTGTAAATGCTTACATAAAATATAATCACTTCCATCCATATCCGCTATTGTTCTGGCAACACGAAGCAGTTTATGATACGTTCTCGCTGTCAGTGCCAGCTGCTCAAAAACAGCTTCCATATAGGCTTCTTCCTCTTCTAAAAGAGGACAGTACACATCCATTTTCTCCGCCGGAATCTGGCTATTATAACGGATACCGGTTCCTGCAAAACGTTCGCGCTGTAGCATATGCATATGACACACACGTTCGCGAATAACAGCTGAACTTTCATTTTTTCCAGTCTTTGCTGTCAAATCGCGGAAACCAACACCTGCTGCCTCCACACACAAGTCGATGCGATCTAAAAGTGGCTGACTCAATTTGTTGTGGTAACGCAAAAGTGACTGCCTCGTACAATTACAGCGGGAAAGATCCGGATAATAACCACAATTACAGGGATTCATCGCTGCAACCAGAACAAAATCAGCAGGGAAACAGTAATTCCCACTCACGCGCGATACACAAACCTGTTTATCTTCTAATGGCTGCCGCAAGACCTCTAACGTACTCTTTTTAAATTCTGTCAGTTCATCCAAAAACAATACACCACCATGTGCTAAGGAAATTTCTCCCGGATGTACCACATTTCCCCCACCGATTAACCCCTGTTCCGTAATCGTATGATGCGGACTGCGAAACGGACGTGTGCTGATCAAGTGATCTGCCTCCTTGAGTACACCACTCACACTATAGATTTTTGATACTTCCAGCTGTTCTTCTTCACTCATTGGCGGCAAAATTGTCGGTATGCACTTCGCCACCATCGTTTTTCCTGCACCGGGCGGTCCCACCATGAGCATATTGTGCATACCGGAAATTGCCACTTCACATGCTCTTTTCAAAAGCTTTTGTCCATTAATCTGTGAAAAATCATAGGAAGAAGGCTGCACAATGACTTCTTTTTGCTGTAAGATATCCACAGCATCTTCTGACCACTGTCGTTTTTCTCCCTGTAAAAAAGCGACAACCTCCTGTAAATGGGAAACGCCAATAACTGTTATGCCTGGTACGAGTGCTGCCTCCTTCTCATTTTCTTTTGCAACCACACAGGTCGTTATACCTGCCTCTCTCGCACAGATTGCCATGGGTAAAACACCATTTACACCAATAATTCTTCCTTCTAAGGAAATCTCTCCGGCAAAGAATATTTCCGGTAACTCATCCGTAGAAAAAACACCCATTGCAGCCAGTACTGCCACCGCCACAGGAAGATCAAAGCCCGAACCAGATTTTCTTACATTTGCAGGTGCAAGATTCACGGTAATCCGCTTAATTGGTAATTCATACCCACAGTTTTTAAGTGCTGTTCGCACTCTTTCTTTCGATTCGCGCACTTCTGACGCCAGTAGTCCCACCATTTCAAACATAGGTAAACCATTGCTGATATCTGCTTCCACAGACACCATCCTTGCATCGATACCTAAAAGGACCGCTGTTTGTACTACACTATACATAAACCTTTCCTCTTATTCTCTTGTATTCTATGTTTGGAAATTTCGTCGAAACGACGATATAACGAAAAAAGATGAAATTATCATAACATAAATTTCACCTTTTTCAAGAACTAATTATGATTTTGTCACAAGAGCCATCCGTAGTTTTTCCAAGGCTCTTTTCTCAATGCGCGACACATAGGAACGTGAAATTCCCATCTGTTTTGCAATCTCTTTCTGTGTTGCCGGATGCCCCCGATACAACCCATAGCGTTTTTCTATAATTTGGCGTTCTCTGTCATTTAATACCTGTGGCATGAGATGATGTAGGCGCAACAAATCATTTTTTTGATCCATCTGTGATGCCACATCCACCGGCTCTTGTTCTAAAACATCATACAGCCGAATCTGATTGCCTTCTTTGTCACATCCTATCGGCTCATACAAAGATACATCTTTTGCCTGTTTTTTACGACAGCGAAAATACATCAGTAATTCATTATCGATGCATCTCGCCGCGTAAGTCACAAGCTTATATCCCTTCGTACCATCATAAGTATCAACTGCTTTTAATAGCCCAATTGTTCCAATGGATAACAAATCTTCCGGATCTTCATTGGGACTATAGTATTTCTTAGCGACATGTGCCACCAAACGCATATTATGTTCGATCAATCTGGCTTTTGCCTCCAAATCACCATCTGCCATCTGTTGCAAAAGCATCTTTTCCTCTTCCGTGGTCAAGGGGGATAAAAATGTTTTCATGTCGCCTCAGAAAATCATTTTTTATATTGTATGTGTGCACCCCCTTGCAAGTGCCTTTCCACTCTAAAATTATCGAATCATTTCTGTCAGACCAATCTTTTTATGCACTTTACGCAATGTCTTATTTGCAAAATAAGCTGCCTTTGCATCATTCTCCTTAATGCAGTTTTCAATATATGCCTTATCTTTTAATAATTCTTCATAACGTTTTTGTAATGGGGCAAGCTCATCTGCAACAGCTTCACCCACGGCAAGCTTAAAGTCACCATAACCTTTTCCGGCAAATTCCGCTGTAATTTCATCGTTTGTCTTTCCTGTCACACAACCATAAATATCCATCAGATTACTAATACCAGGCTTATCTTCACCATAACGCACCTCAGCCTCGGAATCCGTAACAGCACGCTTAAACTTTCGAATGATGGTATCTTTATCATCCAATAACATGATGGTTGCATTCACATTTTCGTCTGACTTTGACATCTTTCTTGTTGGGTCCTGCAAGCTCATAACCTTTGCACTGTTCTTTCCAAAATAAGCTTCCGGTACGGTAAATACCTCTCCATAAAGATTATTAAAACGTTCTGCAATGTCTCTTGTAATCTCCAAATGCTGCTTTTGATCAATACCAACCGGTACCACATCTGCCTGATACAGCAAAATGTCAGCTGCCATCAATACCGGATAGGTATAAAGTCCAGCATTGATATTGTCTGCATGTTTTGCTGCTTTATCCTTAAACTGTGTCATACGGTTTAATTCACCCATGTAGGTAAAGCAATCCAAAACCCATCCCAACTGTGCATGTGCCGGCACATGAGACTGATAGTAGATACAGTTCTTTTCCGGATCCAACCCAGCAGCAACATACAACGCATATAACTTTCTTGCGTTCTGGCGAAATTCTGTTGGATTTTGACGTACTGTCAAAGAATGTAAATCCATTACACCATAAAAGCACTCATATTCATCACATAAATTTACCCAGTTTTTCAGGGCTCCTAAGTAATTTCCTAAAGTCAATGTTCCTGTTGCCTGCATACCACTGTAAAGTATTTTCTTTTCTTTTTCCATTTTCTAATCCCTCTCTTCTAAAAATCTATACATTATGTAAAACTTCGTGTCTTACATAAGAAAATGTCTCTTCCTCGCCCTTTTCTGCGAGCATAACAAGTAATTTTTCTAATAATGCCGCGGTCTCCGGATGTATGATGTATTTGTGACACCCTCTGCGATAATATGCAAGTGCACTGGCATCCGTATAATCCTCTTTCATGTAATTGCGACTGGCTGCAATGCGGTCTACAAACATTTCCACCACATAACGGGTCGGCATTTTCATCCCTATCATACCATCTGCTGGTGGCATTCCATAGTCAATCCAATATTCAAAATGATGCTTATTACGTCCTTTATGGTGTAGCCATGCCATAGATACACCTGTTGCTTCTCGCTCTGCATTGTTAGGACTACGCGTTCCCTGATAGTATTTACACCCTACCAAAAATTCTACCGGTGCATATTTTGAAAGATCATGCAATAATCCTTGTCTATATAAACCTAATTTAAAACAATACCCCATCACCAGATGTCTATGATGCGTAATTGTCTTAAAGTGTTCTAACGCTTTCATTATACTCCTTTCCCTCACGAAAACAAGAAATCAGTATGGATATGGATTGTGGTGCCACTTCCACACATCTTTGTTCTTCTATCGGCTGCGGAACAAAATCATCGGTCGAGCGATCCGCTGTATTCATTACCTGCATCCACTTCTTATCCTTAGATAAACCTGGCAATGAAATCCTTGCTCTCTCATAATGGAAATTGTATGCCACATATACATCTTCCTCTTCTTTGGCATAATGCCCCGTGTACAAGACACCAATAGCCTTTTGTTCATCTCCAATGTGCATCAGCCACGGTTCTGCCCCATGATAGGATAAATCCGGCATCCCCACATGGCTGTAATCGGTAAAACGCATGGCGTTTTCCTGGCGAAGCACACGATGTTCCTTTCGAAAAGCAATCAACTTTGTCAAAAAAGACGTCAATGCCTTTGCATCTGTGCTGCGTGTTCTATACTGAACCCAGCCAATCGCATTATCCTGACAATACGGATTGTTATTTCCTTCTTGCGAATTCAGGCACTCATCTCCAGCACAAATCAATGGTACTGCCTGCGCGAGCAACGTCATACAAAGACCATTTTTCACCTGCATATAACGCATCTTCTGAATCTGTTTATTTTTGGAAATTCCCTCAGCCCCATAATTAAAACTACAGTTAAAATTATTGCCATCGCGATTTTCTTCTCCATTATCCTGATTATGCTTTTCCCCATAGCAATAGGAATCATATAATGTAAATCCCGTTGTATTTGCCATATAATTCACAAAACCATACGACGCATTCTGGCGGCGTAAGAAATTGGTAAACTGCACCATAGACCCCTGCATATGATTTTGAAGCTGGCGTCCTACATACAAAAAATCATCTTTGTATTGGAAGATATGTTTATGTTCTTTTTGCTGCTGACTATTTTCCGGTATGGTCTCCACAAAAATCTTTGTATCCCGAAACCGCGGTGACGCAATGATCTGTTCTGTCGGGCAATGACACCCCAACAAATGGAATCCATCCACACCATAATGACTCACCCAATACCACAGGCAATCCATCATCAATTCCTGTGACGTTTCTGCCGAAAATGCGATTTCCATGATTACTTCCATGCCAGCCTCATGAATTTTTTGAATCATCGTACGGCAACGCTGTGGTGCTTGTATTCCTCCAAAATACGATGCTTTTGGAGAAAAATAATAAGCATCGCCATATCCCCAGTAATTGGTCTTTTCCTGTGGAACGTATGTGACAAGACTCGTTCCATTTTCATCGAGGCTCTGTCTTTTTTCGTAGAACACTTCCTCAAATTCATAAAATGGTTGAAACTCCAAAGAAGTAATCCCCAGCTTTTGCAGATACGGAAGCCCGGCTAAAATCCCGGCATCTGTCCCTTTTTCTGCGTTCTTATAACCATGCTGCATGGTAAAACCACGCATATGTAATTTGTACATTACCATGTCCTGAGCTTCGATCCATCGCCCGCGTTGTGCCGGCAGCTCATAGGTCACATCAAACGCCCCATAGCATCCGTCATCCTGTCCAAAACGCATCGTATCGTTCCAGACTTCACGTCCTGCAATGCTTGTCGCATAAGGATCCACATACAGTTGCTTTCCCTGTCGTATGCGGTAACAATAACGCTCCCATTTACTGCCCATAAGTTCCACAGAGTATACCTGTCCGATGCGATAAGCATCTGGCAGCGCAACTTCCTCTATAAGCGTTTTATTCTTACGGTCATACAAACAGATGGCACAATCCTCCTCTGTAAAAAATGCAAAGGTAAACATCATACCATCTGTCGTCTTTTTTGTTCCATATCTTTCAAAATCACCGATTCTAATCTTCATATGTCCCTTCTTACGTCCGCCTTAAACTATTAAAAATCTGTTTCTATTATACTTGAAATGTTGCTTTTTTCCAAATCCTTTCGTATAATCTTTTTAATTCCATAGGAATTATGAAAATAAAGAAGGAAAAGGAGACAGTTATGGCAAAAGATGAGGTTTTCCCAGTAGATGAAAACGATGATGATGTAGTAGTAACAATTGAAATGGATGATGGTTCTGAAGTAACCTGCGAGATTCTAACTATTTTCGATGTGAACGAACAGGATTACATTGCGCTTCTTCCTTATGAAGAAAATGGTAAAGAAGTAACCGATGATACCGTATACATTTATCGTTATCACGAAGCTGAAGATGGAACTCCTGCTTTAGAAAATATTCAATCTGACGAGGAATATGAAGCTGTTGAAGAACGCTTTGATGAATTGTTAGACGAAGCAGAATTCGACGATATGGACTGATGTCTCTTTTGCACCTTTTGCATTTCTTCCAGAAAACGCGAAGGGTGCATTTTTTTATCTTCGTATGCTTGTACATACAGCAAATATAATCTTTTTTTCGCACGCGTCATTCCCACATAAAACAGGCGACGTTCTTCTTCTACTGCAGCAGCGGTTGTCGCTTTTTTCGTTGGCAAAATGGTTTCGTTACAATCTAAAATAATAACCGTATCAAATTCTAATCCCTTCGAGCCATGCAGTGTATATAATCCAACCTTTCCTGTTTTATCTTTCACTTTTTCCTGATTGATCCGCTCCACGAAATCCCTTTTTTCTTCCCAACACAAAAGCATCTGTCCAATTGTGCCTATATCTTTTACTGCATCCTTAAAAAGTTCCACGATCTCTTTCCACTCGTCATACTGCTCTTTATTTTTCGCCTCTTTTAAAAGATAATTGTCATACCCCAAACGTTTACAAATAAAAGTCACTGCAGCTTTTCCAGATAACGTTTTCAAAAAGCTTACATCCCGCTCTAGTGTCTCAATTTTTTGTTGCATTTGTGGTTGGTTCTCATAATAGGATTTCCATGCAGAAAAGGTAATCCATTCTTTTGTAACACTAGCCCTCTGTAAATATCGATTTGGCCGGTTCATCACACGGAATAAATCTCTGCGATGCAGCATCGGACTACACAGCCGCAGATAGGAAACGATATCCTGCATCACAAAGTGCATATATGGATTTTGCATATGATCCTTTACATAAAACGGTATGTTTTGTTCCGCCAAAACCGATAGCAGCAATGTAATTTGTCGATGATTCCGATACAAAACTGCACAGTTTTCCCATGTATTCTCTTCCTGTTGCCGTGTTTTCAAGAGTGCTATCACATGTGCCATTTCCTGTTTCTCATCCTCTACTTCAACACATTCCAATACACCTTCCTCCGCCTTGATTCCATTAATTTCCTTAAAAAAGCGCTTTTCATTGTGCGAAATCAAATGCAGGGAAGCTTCCAATATCTTTTGTTCACAGCGATAGTTTTCCTGTAGTTGTATCTGTTTTATCTCAGGATAATAAGAAGAAAAAGAAAACATCAGCTCTGGATTTGCACCACGAAATCCATAAATAGACTGGTCATCATCTCCCACCATAAACAGATTATTTTCCGGCAATGCCAACAGTCGAATCATATCAAACTGCAGAGGATTCATATCCTGTACCTCATCCACAAGGATATAAGAAAAACGTTTTTGCCATTTTTCCAGAAATGCCGGATTTTTTTGCATGCGATCTTTCGTTTTTACAAGAAGATCATCAAAGTCAAATAATTCATACGCATCTTTTCTTGCCTCATAATGAGCATAGATCTGCTGTATCGTTTGCTGTGAAAAATACGCAGATTCATATTGCGACGGATCACACATCGTGTTTTTGATAAAACTGATTTCCTGTTCCATGTGCTCCATTTCTTCTTCTGCTGTGGATAACTTGCAGGCATATGCAGTTTCTTTTAAAATCTGTCTTTTTGTCTTTTGATCCATCAGACGATAGTTTCGAAAAAAAGAATCCTGCCGTAACATCCCATAAAAAACAGAATGGAACGTTCCAAAGACCACGGGGCATTCCTGCTCCATCAATCCATCGAAACGTTCCTTCATTTCAAGTGCTGCGGCCTTCGTAAAAGTAATCACCAGAATATTCTCCGGTAAAACGTGATTATTTGTAATAAGATATTGGATGCGACGAATCAGGACATATGTCTTACCACTGCCTGGTCCTGCCAATGTCAGACATGGTCCCATGCCATGACACACTGCCTCCTGTTGGGATGGACTCAGCATATAAACTCCTTACTACTCTTCGTTATTCACTTTCTTCAGACCTTATATTTATTTATGATTGTTCTTATGCAATCTCGTTTTGCAATTTTTCAATTGCTGCACGAATCCTTGCCAGGGATTCCTCTTTTCCGATGACTTCCATAATCTCTGTTGCACCACCAGGAGTCATCTGTTTTCCAGATACTGCGGTACGAACCGGCCACAATACATAGCCATTTTTGTAGCCTTTTTCTGCCACAAATCCACTGATACATGCATAAATTGCATCGTTTGTGTAATCCTCCAATTCTGTAAGTACAGGGAGAATCTCTTGTAATACAGTAAGAGAACTTTCCGGATTTGTCTTCATTTTCTTATGTGTATACATAGAAATGTCATACTCTGGTACCTGTTCAAAGAAGTCAATATGATCTGCAATATCTGGGAAAACCTCAATACGGGTCTTTACCATAGCTGCGATCTTTTTCAGGTCATAATCCTTTGTAATGACCTTGCGGATATATGGTTCTGCCATCTCGTAGAAACGGTCAAAATCCATTGCTTTTAAGTATTCTCCATTCATCCAGCGAAGCTTTACGGTATCAAATACTGCTGGCGATTTACTCATGTGATGATAATCGAACACCTTTACCAATTCTTCTAATGAGAAGATCTCCTGGTTATCTACCGGACTCCATCCAAGCAATGCGACAAAATTAATGATTGCTTCTGTCAAAAATCCCTGCTCAAGTAAATCCTCATAAGAAGAATGTCCACTTCTCTTACTTAACTTCTGATGTTCTTCGTTGGTAATCAACGGACAATGTACATAAATCGGAATATCCCAGCCAAATGCTTCATATAAACGATTGTATTTCGGAGAAGATGATAAATATTCATTACCACGAACTACATGTGTAATTCCCATCAAATGATCATCCACAACATTAGCAAAATTATAGGTTGGATATCCGTCTGATTTAATCAGTATCATATCATCTAATTCTGCATTATCTACGGTAATATCACCATAGATTTCATCTTCAAATGTCGTTGTGCCTGTACGTGGATTATTCTGACGAATAACATATGGCTTTCCGGCACGAAGATTTTCTTCGATTTCTTCTTTTGATAAAGAAAGACAGTGCTTGTCATAGATAGAAATTTCTTTTCCTGCAACGGTCTGTTTCAAACTATCTAATCTCTCCTGATCGCAGAAACAATAATATGCTTCTCCTTTTTCGATCAGTTCTTTTGCATATTTTAAGTAGATTCCCTGTGCCTGGCGTTCGCTCTGCACATATGGACCAACACCGCCATCCTTGTCCGGGCCTTCATCATGAACCAGGCCTGTACTTGCCATCGTACGATAGATAATATCTACAGCGCCTTCCACATATCTCTCCTGGTCTGTATCTTCAATACGGAGAATAAAATCTCCGCCCTCATGTTTTGCGATCAAATAGGCATATAATGCGGTACGAAGATTGCCCACATGCATACGTCCTGTTGGACTTGGTGCAAATCTTGTTCTTACTTTGCTCATCTTAAAACCTTCCTTGTTTATAACGTTTTTATCTTATCTATCATAGAAAAAAAGGGGGATTTTGTCAAACCGATTCTTTCCATAATCACACATCTTTTTTCCTCGCATACTGTAAGTATGAAGAAAAGAAAAGGCAGTCTTATGAATCCATATCGAAACAAAGAACACCCATCCTGCCGGGCCGGGAGTAATCCAAATGAATTGGAGAATTTTGCTGTAGCCATGGGATATGTTCCCTGGCAGTATTTAACAACACTTTACGAGCCTGATAAAGCCCTCAAGGTTGGTACTATCTTTCCAGAACTCAACAAACCATTTGAAGGAAGGAGAATGCGCTCATGATGCAAAATCGAAACCAGGACCAATTACTTTACTGGATTGACATGGTAAGCATTATGCTGGTCGATCTGACAGAATATCTTGATACACATCCTTTTGATGAAGTAGCCATGGATCATTATAACCATTATCAGACCCTTTACCAAAATGCCTTACAGGAATACGCAAAAGCTTATGAACCATTAACACTTTCAACAACCACTCCAGAAAACATGTGGACCTGGGGCGTTTCAAAAAATCCATGGGAAAGAGGTGCAAATTAATGTTCCATTACGAAAAAAGATTACAATATCCCATCAACATCAAACAGACGAACCCGGAGGCAGCATCTATTATTATCAGCCAGTACGGTGGTCCCGACGGTGAGCTCGGTGCATCTTTACGCTATCTTTCACAACGTTATACCATGCCATATCGTGAAGTTGCCGGCTTATTGACCGATATCGCAGTTGAAGAGCTTGGTCATTTGGAAATGGTTTCCACCATCGTGTACCAATTAACCGATGGTCTTTCACCGGAGGAAATCAAAGCCAGCGGTTATGACAAGTACTTTGTCGATCATACTTTAGGTGTCTATCCACAGGCCGCATCCGGAACTCCATTTTCTGCCGATACGTTCCAATCTACCGGAGATACCATTACCGATTTATATGAAGATATGGCAGCGGAGCAAAAAGCCCGCACCACCTATGACAATATTCTTCGTATGGTAAAGGATCCTGACATCGTTGATCCGATTCGCTTCCTCCGCGCCAGAGAAATTGTACACTTCCAGCGCTTTGGCGAAGCGATGCGTATCGTCTGTGACCGATTGGATTCCAAAAACTACTATATGTTTAATCCTTCGTATGATGCTTAACTTTTATGTGAAGATCATATAAAAATCAACAAAAGAAGCCTTATACAAACAGTTTTTCTGTTCCTATAAGGCTTCTTACCATTTCTTTTTTACATCTGATAGAAATTCAAATTTTCACGCAATTCCGGTGTCATCTCACCACCCTCACGTTTGTATTTTTCATATAATCCCTGTAAGCGTTTATGACTTCTCGCATTGTTTGTCTCAAACCTCGAAATGGAATCCGCAAACATTGGATTGCCACGCAAATCCGCACGATAAAGTTTTGCAAACGGACAATAGGTAAACATAATTTGACGTACATAACGATTGAGGCGGAAACCACCTTTCGCTTCGTACTTAATCCAGTTCTGATAATCTTTCACAAAAACTTCCCGGAAATTATTTTTCGCACGCGATAACGCGCCCTTAATCTGATCTTTCGTCTCTGCAGACAATTCTCTGTTTTTACGATAGAATTGCAAATAATCATAATAATCACTTGTCAGAGAATGCTCACGTAAATCATTCCAACGTACACCCTGAATCTTTCTACACATTTCCCAGCGATATCTTCCACAGTTTTCCAAAATAGCTTCCTGAAGATCGACCGCCGTAAAAATTGGAACCATAAAACGTGCTGGTGTATCGTTTCGCACGCTTGCCGTTTCCTGCCACATCATCGCACGTGTTCCCGCATTTGGCATTAAAATGACATCCGGCAGAATTTCTTTCATAATCATTTCGTTCTTTAGCAAGTCCCCGGTAGTTTGTTGTGGAAACATCGGGCGATAGAATAACGAGTAATCCACTTTACGCACAGCGTTAAAAGCATCCTCTAAACGTTCTGCTGTAACGAGCATCTTGTCTAAACTATTAAACAAATCCTTCTCCGTCAACAACGGTGAAAACATTGTAATATTTCCATATGTCACACGATTGACCGAAACGAACATATTTTCAAGCTCATACTTGGCTTTTGCTTTCTGATCCAACTTCATGCGCTCGATCTCATCTTTTGTCCATTCACCTCTACGCAATCCATCCGTCAGATATGCGGTATAATCCATGTCAAATTCATTTTTTGACGGTTCTTTTTTTCCTTCGTAAACAGCTTGTAACCATGAAAAAATCGTAAAGACATGCTCAGAAGCGCACATATCCAAATGAGCTGATAGCTGGTAGAGTTCACTTGTCTTATCCTCTCCTAGATATCCCTGATCAAGATAGGCAAAATTGAAAAACATTTCCATCACTGGTGTGATTTTCTTTTTATGTTCCATTGCCTGCATAAAGCAGTCCCAATACAGTTCATAGAATACTTTTCTAACCTGTTTGCGCAGGCGATATGCCTCTTCATCCTTGTTGTCCGCATCCTTTACTTTTTCGTAGGATACAAAAAGATCTCGCATCGTCTCAAACTTTTCATTTTCATAGCCTGCATATTGTAAAATATACTCTAAGTCCGTCTGACATACCTGCTCTTTTGCGCTCTTCTTTTCTGTATTTGATGCATATTCTTTTTTACAAGTCTCTAGCAATTCCTCTGTATAGATTCCTAATTGCTCTGCACAAAGGAGTTGCTCCTCTATTAATTTTTTTATTTCACCATCGTCTGCCCCCTGTGCTTTGACAGCACTTTGCAGTTCCAATGAAGCATGAAATAAATCGTTTCGTATTTCGCTGACCAAGGCATCTCTATTATTTCGCAAAAAGACAGACATTTCACGGATACCACGTGCAATACGATGCATCTGTGCAGATGCCTCCATAATGGCTCCAATGCACAAATCTTCATCCGTTTCCATCAATTTCAGATAAGCATCAAGCTTTCCTCGAATCAGACTGTTACTGCTGTTGATTTCCCAGTTCTCCGCTTTATGCTGCATCTCAAGCGGTACAATACTCTCCACATCCAAAGAAGGCTTTGCTTCCACTTTATTGCGGGCACAAAGGTAAATGTACTCTTCATACATATGATCTGCCGATGTTAAAAACTGACGTACCTTATGATACATATCTGCATAAGCGCAGAACATCTGGTGTCTCTGTAATAATGCGCTACGCAAAAAGATTTTGCGCATTTTCGGTTCTGCTGTCAAAAACTGTTTTAGATCATTGACCCCCTCACACGGAAAAACATACAGTGTAACATCACTGTTTGCTTCGTAATCGCAGATAAACCAATCCTGTTCCAAAATACCAATAATAGAATTTGGTCCTAACGTAGTCTCCTCAAACTCATGGCAAAGCGTTACGGTTCCCTCCTGCACAATATACCAGGCGCTCACTTTGTCTTTTCTCTTTGCAACTTTTTCCCCTGCTTTCAGATGAATAACTTCCATCTTTCCGCTCCTTTCAAACACCTAACAAATCTTTTACTTCTCATCCAGACCACACAACTTATCTACCGAAGATATAATTTCTATAATTTCCGGCACATAATGTTCATGCTCTGTCATCAGACGGTCAATTTCATTTCTCTCGCTTTGCACAATCTTGCGATTTTCTTCCATATGCGCTCTGATTTTTTGTCTGCGCTTCACAAGATTATGCTTGATTTCCACCATTTCCTGATCATCAATCAATGCTTTTGTCTGTGTAAGCCAGATTTTACGGTCATACAAATCAATACGCTGCAGCAATCGTATCAGCCGGCCATTAAAATATTCCAAATCATCATTGTTGCGCAAAAACTTTTCTTTTTCTCTGACTGCACTTGTATATTGTTCCCATACATAATTTAACTCTGTCGAATTATGTATGCCAAATTTATCTTTTGTATATTCCACGGCTTTTGTCACATTGACATATTTCATGCACACTACATTCAAAAGACTAATTGCCTGATTTTCATTCCGCGTTGCCTGACGCATCTGTTTCTGTAAATACAGACTACGAAAATAAATCATTGCTCCGCCAAGGGCACCCACAAAAAACAGCACCAGAAAAGCAACCGTCAAATCCATTTTTGCCATAAATTGCAACACAAATAAAAGAATGAGCAGTGTTACATACAATAGAAACAATAACACCGAAGCTCTTTTTAGGATTTTACGTTCACCGGTAATGGCTTCCCTTTCAATCTCCCATTGATTCTTCTGCGCTTCTAAAATATTTTTATCTCTGCGCACCTTGTCCTGATAACGCTCGTTATCCAGTAAGCGATGAATGGTCTGTGGAATATCATCCTCTTCCTGCTCCATCAACATAAACTGTTCTTCTGATATTTGATAGGTTGCCTTTTCGTACGCCTGGCGCGCTGCATTCAGCTGTTCGATATTTGTTGCAGCTTCACGGATAGATTGGCGCATCTCCTCCGGCAGACCTTCAATTGTCTGTATGTCGGTCAGATAGGATGTTACAATACGATATTCTGTTTTTTCTCCCTCGATTTCCTTGGTCAATGCAATGATCTGTTCACACGAATCCAGAATATAGTGTTCCAATTTCTTCGGATCATTCCAGTTATCGATCGTCTCAATCTCCTGATAGACCTTTGCAAATGCCTCGTCAATCTCCTGTTCTTTTTTACGTTTCTTTCCAAAAAATAGCATCTGTTTCTCCCAAATGATATCGCTTTATTAAATACGACACAAATGATTGTAATCTACTTTCCATCGATCCAGAATCGGACCGATTACATTTTCTCTATCTTCGTCCCTCTGTAATGCCTGCTGAATTTTTTCATCAAACACATGGATTTGCTCTTTGGCACTTAGCATCGTGACTTCTTCGCATATTTCATCCACCATATCCTGTGGAATAAAATATGTGTCAACCAGTTCCTTAAAATGTGTTTCGTCCTTGTTACAGCGAAGTGCTGCAAGCATAGAACGAAGGGATTGCACTTTATGATTGCGTTTGTATGCCTCCTCAAAGCAGAGTGATGCCTCTCCAAAAAAGAACAAACGCCCATATGCCACGCCTAAATTATGCCACACATCTCCCTCAAAGACAGTTGCTCCATGTGTTACTGCCGGGTCATCCAGCATTTTTTCATATTCATAAATAGCGTCCACAATCTTTTCTTTTTCCATCAAACGATCTGCACGCATCTTCTGACATTCCGTTGGACTTTTATTTTCAAATGACGCAATTGCCTGCAAAACATCCCGAATTTCCACACTGGTCAGATAGCCATTATAGGTCAGAATCTGCCCTATAAAAATATGAAGTGGTGCCTGCTGTGAAATCGTATCCAATAGCTGTTTCTCTAAATCACGCGCCCCCAGTTCTCCGCCAATCCAGCGGCACAGCTCTTTCGACGCAAACTCTGTATTCAAAAGATACACATTGTGTGCAATATAATAGCTCAGCTCTTCCAGAGAATAGATATTGAGTGCGCCATCCTCAATAAAATATGGATTTGCCGCTATGGATTGTTTGCATAAGATTAATTCACCCATTTCGTTTTCTCCTTACTCCAGGCAGATTGTATGTTCCCATGTCCGGTTTGAGGACGGTGCAATCTCACCAAATCCGAGATCGCGAATGGTAATTTTCACTTTACAGTCAGATTCCGGTACCGCAGTAATGCGCAATCTTGTTGTACGGCGTTCCCGCTCTACCATATCTGTCAGCTCCAGCAATTCCACATGCGCTTCCCGGCTCTCCGGTCTTTGAATCCACACTTCGATTTCTGGTGTACCATCCAAAATGACCTCACATTCACCGACTGCATCAAACCAGCTTTCGCCCGCTGTAATTAATGTAAAAAACTGCATTTCATTCCGTATCAACACCTTTAAATACAGATTCAGCTTTAGTTCATTATCCCCAATATATACAAATGGCCAGTCTCTTTTCTCATCCTTGATAAAGCCAGCATAGCAGGCGCCCTTAGAATACAGATTTTTACCTAAAAATACCTTTCTGGTATGACAGAGGTATTGCAGTGATGTTTTCATCCAATCACCGTCAAATCCATCTCCAATCAGATAAACGGAAGACACAACCTGTCCCGCCATGATTTGCTCTGCAATATTTTTAAATTGTTCATCCTTTTGATCCAGTAATTTGCCATTATTTTTTTGTTCTAAGGTAATGACTTGTGGCGTTGTGTGCAGATTACGATGCAGACAGCAAGACATCATGTCTGATTCCGTGTAATCAAAAAGTACAACGTCATGTAAAAAAGTATCCGGCTGCTGGCTCAGTGCATAATAATAAAAACTCTCCCGTCGATCTACAAGCAAAAGCTTTTCCGGTTCAAAACCAAGCTTTACCATCACAGTGGAAAACAATTCCATATAAGAAACACTCACGCGATCCACACAAATTGTCATTCGTGCCAAAGGCATCGTGGCATGCACACTACCAGCCAATGAAAAAACACGTTTAAGATAAATCGTCAGCAAGTCGGCTGCATCATATTTTTCGTGTTCCAAAAAAACCTCTTCTTTTGCTTTCGCTTTGGTCAAAAGATTGTCTACACCCAGCGCTTCCCCTGCCTTGATGCGCATTTTGGCATCATGTCCAAAGAACCACTGACCCACACCTTTTCTCTTCGCCAACACCATCGGTATCTGGTAGCTCTCGCTTCCCATGATGGTACTGATTGTCTGCGGCTCCGTCATATGCTGTTGGTAAATACTGAGCATGGTATATTTATCGCTGATATCAATACCAAGATACAGTCCCGCTTTCTGCTGTTCCATAGTCGCCTCTTATACTGTAGTAAATAGTTCCTTTGTTACATAATCCAGACCCTGATACTGCTTCATCAAAGCAGCCAGCTGTCCGTCTTCATGATACAGATACGCATTCTGCATCGCATTTAACATATCATATCGATCCAGATTTCCATCTTTTAAATCACTTGAAATGCTCAGATCATCTGCACTCACTGGCAAATCTGAAACAGCATCCGCATACAATTCGTAGTGAATGGTCTCCCCGAAAAAGACAACAAATTGTTTCACAAAAATGCCTTCGTACATCTCTATCATTTCTTCCGTAATCGCTTCTTTTCCATCAAACTGATAGGTAATCGTGATCCGCTCTCCCGGATTTCCGCGATATTCCACGAAATGCTTATCATACAGATGATACTTGATAATCAGCCGATGATCGATATCTTTATAGAATTTAAAGTAAACATTGCGCAAAATGTAGTATTGTAACAACTGATCCAGAATTGCATATTCCTTGTCATCTAGTGCATCTAACGTAGACAGATATTTCATATACGCCAGCTTACAACTTTCTTTTAACGCAACACCTTTTGAAAAATAATATGCCAGATATGCAAACAACTTCATTGGCACCTGGTCTTGGGATAACATATACGCATGCGCCCAATAATTCAGATACGCCTCTATTAACATCCGGTCCTTACCACGGGCAAGGTAGGAATCATAAATCTCCGGTGTCTGTTTTACCTGACTTTCTGCATATAATGTCTGGAATAAAATATTTTCTTCCAAATCTACCACAGACATCTGCTGTTCCTTTGCTTTTTGCCAAAGGGCAATCATATCTTCACTTGGTCCCACAAAATTTTGTGCCAAATAAGATATCGTAGCCGGTGATGTCTGTTCTTTTTGTAGCAGATATCCGCATAACGCCAACAGGAAATCATCCTTTTCAAATTCTGTAGCTAGAATCTGCTCATTACACATTTGCAACAACAAACGTTCATCGACTTGAAGACCATAATATTGCTGCATCAATGCATAAGCACGCGCATAGTCCTGACGCTGTATAAATAGTGAAATCACAAAGCCTCTTGTGGCTGTTTCTAACTGACCGACCGCCGCATCTTTTGCAAAATGTTCTTCTAACATTTCTTCTCGGCAATGATTCTGCAAAAATCCAATAAATTCGCTATATTTACTCTGTTTATAACACTCTGCCACTACCGATGATTTCAAAAACACCTGCATCCGTTTTACATCATCTAATGTATAATCATCTGCTCTTTGTTTTTTGGCAAAATCTGCAAGGATAAATGGCAATGATAACGGTGAAAGCTGTTGCAAGCGTTCCATAAAACGCTCCGGATACATCAAACGCTGTAGTGTAAACGCCTTATGATCGCAAATCAATGTACCATCTTTTTTCTCAAGCATCAGCTGATACTGCCCCGGCAAAATCGGAACATAAGCCTGATGATTCTGTACTGGAATCACAATTGGCATTTCATACTGCTCCTGATACACAAAAGCTCGTGTAATATCCGGGTAGAGACAAACCAGTTTTTTCATGAAAACCATACCAGAAATCAAGTGCGACATTTCCTCATCCACCACACCCATTTCCAGCACATTTTGATAAATGATTGCCAGATTATCATTCATCCGGTTTGCCTTCATCTGTTCTATCGCAAACAATTCAATACTGCGTAAATATTGCTCATACAACTGCGGTATCTTTTTACGGTCTGAAATAATATTTGCATAAAGCAATGCCTTTTTTTGATATGGCAGATTACAGCTATAACGAAAATACATCGTAACCATCTGTGGCAGTTCTTCTGTGCTGTTATCCGGCATAGAAAGCATATAAGCCTCATACAGACCACTCAGGCGTAAATCAAGCGCAATCGCCTCTCGATACCAATGCAAATACTTTTCCTGATACATCTGATTGCGAAGCAAATACGCTACCATCGTAGAAAAAGCTTCCTCGCTCTTTTCTACTTCATATGCCTTACAGGCGATTTCAAAGATATGTGCGTCAAAATCTTTCACGCTTTCAAGCACATGGAAAATCTGCATCGCCATATCTTTTGTATATGTCACATGGTGCGCTGCCCAATATAACACCTTAACTGCCTGTGGTGTAAATTCATGTAGCAAATATGGATCCTGCACATACATTGCATATGCTTCGATATATAAAAATGGTGTATCATGATCCGCATTGATCCACTGGTTTATGTCTTTTAATTTACGTGATGGGTTCTCCATATATGTCTCACGTAAAAAAGATAAAAACCAGAATAGGCGCACATCCTCCGGATGTTCCCTAAAAATCATCTCAATCTCTTTTGTCAGGCGATCCACATAGGATTTTTCCTGTTCAATCAAGGTACAAAGATATAAAAGATATGCCCACAACACACTTGACTTATCTGCGATTTCCCGCTTCATATCAGAAATAATCCAAAGTGCTTCCTGCCGTTTTTTGTTAACAATGAGGCACTGTGCTTTCATAAGCATATACCATGCATGATTGGGACGACGCTCTAAAAGCTCATCTAAAAGTGCCACTGACTGGTCGCACCAGGCTCCTGTCGTAATTTCGCGGAAACGATATTTCTTATATATCTCGGTCAACTGTGCAAGACATTTCTTATCCCTTCTCCAAGGGAATTCCTTAATCTCATCTTCACAATCAAACGTTGCCATAATCTCAATCACACGAATGGTTCCCTTGCAGGAAAATGTAATCCGTGCGCGATTGATTCCGGCATGCATGCGATTCTTATGTATATAGTAATTGAGAAGCATGGTGCTTCCCAAAAAATAATCTGTCGTAATAACATCTTTTTCTACGGTAACAAACGGACTGTCACTCTCTACGGCAATCTCAATGTGTCCCCATGTGTTTTTTGCGATAACAAGTGTTTCTTTTCGGTTTTCTGTCACACGATAAAATGCTTCTTTTCGCTCACGTACTGTAAAATCAACCGCATCTTTCACGCCGACAGCTACTAGAAACTCTTCTAAATTGGCTGCTGTTGGCAAAGCTTTTCGATAGCCGGTATAGACCATCTGTACTGTTTTTTCCTGACGTGATATGAACTTTTCAAATGGTGCAGCATAAAACAGCTGCATTGCTTCGCTCCAATGCCCCTGTGCAAGTGTTGCAAAATCTTCAAGTGTTGCTATCTCTCCAATGGAAGCGTAAAGATGTTCCGTCTCAAATTGAACATCAAAAGGAAGGCGACACTCCCTCTGGTTACATACGATTGTAAAATAACCTGTAAGGCAATCCCCTTCTCGATAATCCTGACCTAGCACTTCAAAACGTATGGTCGCTTCCATGCCATCAAACTGAGGCTTTGGAATCCGTATATATGGATTGGAAGAATATACAATACCACGTATGGGAACTTCGTTGGTTGAGCGCATTCCAAACTCGCCCTGTAATCGTTCTCCCTGTTTACCAACCAGTGTTACGGTCTCTTCTGAAAATGCTATCTGCGGCCTTCTATTGTCAAATTTATCTTCTGACATACGCCAGATTCGTTTACGCAAAATATGACACCCTTTTCCTGCCGTTTTATCTTCTGTCGGTTGCAATTTCCGACGAAAAAAGACTATAATGAATTATAAACTATTTCGAAAGGACATGCAAATAAACTTTGTCCTTCACAGGAGGAAAACATGCTAACACACAAAGACCATTTTCATGGAAGTGATTTAGAAAAAATAGAACAGATTTATGGCATTCGCAAAGAAGACATCATCAGTTTTTCTGCCAATGTCAATCCCCTTGGTATTTCACCGAAATTACGTGAACATCTCGCCAGTCATATCGACTGCATCACCTCATATCCAGACCGCGAATACACGACGCTTCGAAAGCGTATGGCAGATTATGTTGGTACAGAAAAAGAAAACATTATCGTAGGCAATGGTTCCACGGAACTCATCTCACTTTTTATTCAGATTGAGCATCCGAAAAAAGCAATGATTTTAGGACCTACCTACTCAGAATATGAACGTGAAGTCTCACTCGGTGGTGGTACCACTGTTTATTATCCACTCAAGGAAGAAAGCGGTTTTAAACTAGACACTGCACATTTCACTTCCAAATTAGACGATACCATAGATCTTTTAATTCTATGCAATCCGAACAATCCGACTTCCAGCTGTATTTTATCGGATGATATGCGTACCATTCTTGATGTCTGCAAAGAACATGGCATTTTTGTTATGGTAGACGAAACCTACATCGAATTTGTAGATGATGTAAAGCACACAAGTGCTGTTTCCTTAACAGCTTACTATAATAATATCATCATCTTGCGTGGAACAAGTAAGTTTTTCGCTGCACCCGGACTTCGTCTCGGCTATGCTATTACGGGCAATGAAGATTTGCTGCGCAATATGAACCAGCGAAAAAATCCATGGATGATCAATTCTCTCGCTGCAATTGCCGGAGAGCTTATGTTCCAGGATGAAGCATATATTCAGAAAACACGCACTTTAATCCAACAAGAACGCACACGCTGCTATGAGACTTTAGCAGAATCCAAGCGTTTTCATCCCTACAAGCCAACCGCTAATTTTATGCTGATGCGTATTGTAGACGAAGATTTAAATAGCAGCATCTTGTTTGATCGTGCCATTCGAGAAGGACTTATGATTCGCGATTGCTCAACCTTCCCATTTTTAAATGACAAATACATCCGCTTCTGCTTTATGAACCCAGAAGATAACAGCCGTTTATTAGATTGTCTATTACGTTAATTTAAATATTATGCATAAAAAGCACTGCAACATGATTTATGAATCATCCTGCAGTGCTTTTCTTTTTATATACAGTTTTTATTTATTCTGAAAGTATTCATGAATACCCTTTGCAGCTGCTTTTCCTGCACCCATTGCAAGAATTACGGTTGCAGCGCCTGTTACAGCGTCACCACCTGCATATACTGCTTCTTTTGAAGTTGCACCATCATCTTCACAGATAATACAGCCTCTGCGGTTCACATCCAATCCCTTCGTTGTAGAAGAAATCAGAGGATTTGGTGAAGTTCCCAGTGACATAATCACGGTATCTGCTTCTATTTCATATTCAGATCCCGGAATTTCAACAGGGCTTCTTCTTCCCGATTCATCTGGTTCACCTAATTCCATCTTAATGATACGTATGCCCTTTACGCAACCTTCTTCATCAACCAGAATTTCTGTTGGATTCTGCAAAAGATCAAAGATAACGCCTTCTTCTTTTGCATGATGTACTTCTTCCACACGTGCTGGCAATTCTGCCTCGCTACGACGATATACAATATGTACCTCTGCACCAAGACGAAGTGCTGTTCTTGCAGCATCCATAGCTACGTTTCCGCCGCCGACAACAACGACCTTTTTGCCGCGTGCAATCGGTGTATCATAACCTTCCTTGAAAGCTTTCATAAGGTTATTTCTTGTAAGGAATTCGTTTGCAGAGAACACGCCCTTTGCCTGTTCTCCAGGAATGCCCATAAATCTTGGAAGACCTGCTCCAGAGCCAATAAATACTGCCTCAAATCCTTCTTTTTCCATCAGTTCATCAATGGTAACGGAACGACCGATGATAACATTTGTCTCAATCTTAACGCCGAGAGATTTTACATTTTCTACTTCCGCAGCAACGACCTTGCTCTTTGGAAGACGGAATTCCGGAATACCATAAACGAGTACACCACCTGCTTCATGAAGTGCCTCAAAAATAGTAACATCATAACCGAGCTTTGCTAAATCTCCGGCACAAGTAAGTCCTGCAGGACCGGAACCAATGACAGCTACCTTATGACCATTCTTTTCTGTTGTTCCCTGTGGTTTGATATTATTTTCTCTCGCCCAATCAGCAACAAATCTTTCCAGCTTACCGATGGAAACAGCCTCTCCCTTAATACCACGAATACACTTGCCTTCACACTGACTCTCCTGTGGACACACACGACCACAAACTGCCGGAAGGGCAGAGGACTCACTGATAACTTCATATGCTTTTTCAATATCGCCTTCTTTTACAGCGGCAATGAAGTCTGGAATCTGAATAGATACAGGACATCCCTTGATACACTGCGCATTTTTACAGTTCAAACAACGAGAAGCCTCTTCCATAGCTTCTTCTTTATTGTATCCCAAACATACTTCTTCAAAGTTTGTAGCACGAACCTTCGAATCCTGCTCACTAACTGGAACTTTTACCATTACATCCATTATTCGTCACCTCCACAATGTCCGCATCCGCCGTGGTGTGTATCACCTTCCTGTAAAGCAAGCATCGCGCGACCTTCTTCTGTCTTATACTGCTGCTGTCTGGACATTGCCTGGTCAAAATCTACCAGATGACCATCGAATTCCGGTCCATCTACACAGGCAAATTTTACCTGATCGCCTACTACAAGACGACATGCTCCACACATTCCTGTTCCGTCTACCATAATTGGATTCATGGATACAATCGTAGGAATACCAAGTTCCTTTGTAAGCTTACAAACAAATTTCATCATAATCATAGGACCAATTGCTACGCACCAGTCAAACTCCTGACCTTCATCAACAAGTGCCTGTAACTGATTTGTTCCCATACCATGGAAGCCATAACTACCATCATCTGTTGTCACACAAAGTTTTGTGGCAACTTCACGCATTTCGTCAACATAGAACAGCAGATCTTTTGTACGTGAGCCCATGATTACTGTTGTTTCTACGCCATGCTCTTTTAACCATTTTACCTGTGGATATACTGGTGCTGTACCAACACCACCGGCAATAAAAACAATTTTTTTCTTCTTTGTTTCTTCCAGATTTTCTTCTACACAAAGTTCTGACGGCTGACCTAATGGACCAACAAAGTCCATAAAGCTTTCTCCCACTTCCAGATGTGACATTCTTTCTGTAGATGCGCCAACAGTCTGGAATACAATAGTAATTGTACCTGCTTCTCTGTCATAATCACAAATTGTCAGTGGAATTCTCTCTCCCACCTCATCAATCTTTGCAATGATGAACTGTCCTGGCAGACAGTTATCTGCCACTCTTGGCGCCTTCACATCCATCAAGAAAATCTTGTCCGCAAGTTTTTCTTTTTTTACGATTGGATACATAGTTGTCCTCCCATTTTCTTATTTTCTATTTTATATGCTTTTTGCGAGGTAACGATACTTCCAGGCAAACACTGCATAAAAATACGTATTTTATTAGCTGAAATATACGAGTTCATCCTCTGGCTTTTCAGCTGGCTTTAGTTCGATGGGATAAAGAATTGGTCCTCTCCCCTTATATTCTTTGGCAAATTCTACTTTGATTCTTGCCGTAAGATCAATCCATGAACGATGCTCTGGTGTATTTTCCATACCCGTCTTGCACATCATACCAAGGAATGTAATATCTTCAATACAACAAGTCATTGCAAAACGTCCTGGCACAATAACGCCACGTTTTAATTTGCCATCCTTCGGATTATAAACAAGTCCTAAGAAATGTACTGTCTTGCCGTCATATTTCTTTGGATTTTCCATACAATCCATAAACCAGAGTGCATAATCTGCATCTGAAATCTCGATAACATCTGCATTGATGTCAAATGGCAATTCTTCTTCGCGGTCATCAATCGTTCCGTCAGCTCTTTCATAAACAATCTGAGCCGGACGATTGACCGCCTTAATATTGCCACGGAACTTACTCTTTGGCGTGTCATCATCACAGCGATTGATAATAACAACCTCGGCACGGAAAAACTGTTCCATCATCATTGGACGCATATTTGCCATATACATCTCAAATGTTGTGGCATCTACCGTTGCAAGAGACTGCACGATAACCCAGTTACGAGGTAATTCCATTTCATAGACATCCCCTACGCCCCAGGTACCATTGTATTCAATAAATACTGCATCCGGACGATACTCATCTGCAATTTCCTGCAAATGCTCTGTGTTAAAATCAGCTTCTGATTCAACCATTGCTACAGATGCATTGATTGTTTTTAGCTTTTCTGTATCGTACTCGATATCGCCATCCTCACAGGCAATAATTAAAATGCGATCATCATCTTCTGCAAAACCATTTTCAAATAAGGTTTCCTGAATCAATGTGGTTTTTCCACTATCCATAAAACCTGTGAAAAAATATACTGGTATCTCTGCCATAATCTATCCTCTCTCTCTTATTCTCGTTTTAAAATAGCAAGAGATCTCTTGTTATGCATTATGCAATGCCAAAGAGTTCCTCTAATTGATGTTCATCAATACCTGTTCCAATAACAACAAGACGTCCTGTATAATCCGGCTCTCCTGTACGAAGTTCATATTCGCCATCTACCAGATCAAAGTAAATCCATGTGCCATCAGTAGACTGTACCATTCCTTTTGAACGGATAACTGTTCCATAATCTTCTGTTTCTGCAAAGGCTTTCAACGCATGCTCAATCGTTGCACGTTCAAAAATGTGTGGTGTCTCTTTGCCCCAGCTTGTAAATACATCATCTGCATGATGGTGCTCATGGTCATGATCGTGACATCCGCAAGTACATCCTTCACCATGCTCGTGATGATGGTCATGGTCGTGATGATGGTCGTGGTCGTGATCGTGCTCATGCTCGTGATGATGCTCGTGCTCGTGCTCATGTTCATGGTGATGGTCATGATCGTGATCGTGATGGTGCTCATGCTCATGAGCCTCGTGTGCCGCTTCTGCCAGAGTCTTCATTTCAAGATTATCCTGTCCTTCGATAACCTTTAAAATCTGACTTCCCTGAATTTCATCCCAAGGTGTTGTAATAATCGCAGCTTTTGGATTGAGCTTTTGAATCTGTTTTACGCAAAACTCCAGCTGTTCTGGTGTAGCCTTCTGACTTCTGCTCAATACAACCGTTGTCGCATATTCAATCTGGTTATTAAAGAATTCTCCAAAGGCTTTCATCTGCTTCGATGCCTTTAATGCATTTACAACCGTAACAAGTGCGTTTACCTTAACATCATGTGTCTTTTCTAAATCAATCACAGACGCCATAACATCTGATAATTTGCCTACACCTGATGGCTCTATCAAAATACGGTCTGGTGAAAATTTATCTAAAACTTCCTGTAAATTCTTTGCAAAATCTCCTACCAATGAGCAGCAGATGCAACCAGAATTCATCTCTGAAATCTCAATACCGGAATCTTTTAAAAATCCACCATCAATACCAACTTCACCGAACTCATTCTCTATTAATACAAGTTTCTCACCAGTGTAAACTTCATCAATCATTTTCTTGATAAATGTTGTCTTACCTGCTCCTAAAAATCCAGAAATAATGTCAATTTTTGTCATAATTTCATCCTTCTTTCTCTTGACTTTCTGCTTATAAATATAGCAACATATATTATAGCATAAATCCATTTGTGTACAATGGTCGAAATTTTCCTTTTGTGGAAAAAAAGATTATGCAAAAACCACAAAATATTTTTTTAAAATGGAGGGTAATTCTATGGATCCAAAGAGAGAACATCACAAAATATTAGCCGATCAGTTGATTAAAAATCTGGCAAAACGTCATATGGAAGGATTTTATTGTGAGACACCAGAAGAGGCATGTAACCTCGCTTCTTCGCTTATGAAACAAGGTTCTTCTGTATCCTGGGGTGGTACGATGACCATGAAAGAAATTGGCTTAGACAAACTCATTGCCAGCCGTTCCGATCTGGTTGTATATGACCGTGCTAATGCGAATTCGCAGGAAGAAATTGATGAAATCTATCGCAAAACTTTTTCTGCAGATAATTTTATCATGAGTACAAATGCCATTTCCCTTGATGGGCAACTGGTAAATATTGATGGCACAGGCAATCGTGTTGCTGCACTTATCTTCGGGCCAAAGCAAGTCATTGTCATTGCCGGCATGAATAAAGTCTGCCATGACTTAGATTCCGCTATGGTGCGCGCAAGAAATATCGCATCCCCACCAAATGCTCTTCGCTTTGACAAAAAAACACCTTGTACTGCAAACGGAAGCTGCGGAGACTGCCTCTCTAATGATTGCATCTGTAATCAGATTGTAATCACCAGAAACAGCCGTGACGAAAACAGAATCAAAGTAATCCTTGTAGAAGGTGAATGGGGTTACTAAAATAACCCACAAATGCCTGCCATTCCTGTTCTCACAGAAATGGCAGGCATCTTTTATCTGTATCCTAAATATTCTAAGAACCCTTCGCATCCAGCCACAATATCGCGATATGTTGCTTCGAAGTCTCCCGTATACCACGGATCTGCCACATCATCTGCTTCCTGCAAGCACTGATTTTTCTTATAATCTGCAAAAGAAAGGTTGAAATCCGTGAAGAGCAAATCAACATTTCCGATGCTTCTCCCAGAATGCGACTGCATCCCGCAGCCAGCCATCTGCCGCAGTATCTATCCCCAGGCCAAAGCCATGACCCAGCTTATCATACATGACGATATCGACATTTTCCTGCCCCAGCGCTTTCCTGATGTCCGGGATGATTTTCTCCACGGCCGCAAAACCGGTAGGGTCATCCCGCCCGACCCTGGAAAATACAGCAAGCCCCTTGTCCTTCTCGTGAACCTTAAGCTCCCAGTGCAGGCCATAGATGGGGAAGATGGCGGCGGGCCTTGGCAGATTATGTTTATGGCAGCAGTCCTTATAATCAGAAAATGCGTAGGCTGTCGTCATCAGGCCTCCAGCGGAGAACCCGAACATACCAAAGCCGTCCATCGTATAGCCGTACTCTGCCTGATGCCCTATCAGATACCTTACCGCCGGCAGCACATCCTTGGATGCCTCCTCGCCCTTGGCCTGCGGTTCGGTTTCATGCAGCTCCACATTCACACGGTAGACCAGCACAAACACACTGTATCCCCTCCTGTGCAGCTCCATGGCTGCCGGGATGCTCTCCAAATAAGAGGCTACGCCGTCAAACCCGCCGCCCGCAATCTGCACAGCCACGGGCTTCCCTGGCTTCCCCTGGAACAGGATCCCCTGTACCTTTCCCTTGTCGGGATCACGCCTTACCTCATCCTCCGCATAAAGCCCGCTGATGAAATGCACCTTTTTCAGCCCTTTCTGCTCCACGACATAGTTGAAACCATCCACGATGCTCTGCGCCTGTGCGGGCTGCCCGATAAGATTGCACAAACCATGGACGCTCATGCCTGACATGGCATATATTTCCTTTGGCGACCCGGTCTTCATAAAAAGCTCCGGCCTGCCCTCCCATACGGGATGCTGCAGGAAGAACGCCATCTTGTCATTGATCGTAGCCCTGCGGAACCCTCCCGCGTCATTGTAAAACTCCGATTCCTTTACCTTCGGCATATGCTTGACGCCTAAGATTGCCGGCCAGAACAGCCCTTTGTACTTACCCATGTTTTTTCCCTCCTTATCTATTTCAGAACGGTCTCGGAAACTCCATAAAGCCCGAATCTCCGCTCTTTTTGTACTTGTTACTTTTTTCGTTTCCTCCCATTTTCAGAGAAGGATTTTAAATTTTTTCAGCAAATTTTAAAAAGGTCAAATGTTTTATAATTTTATAAAACACTTGACCTCTCAAAGTTCACTCTTCCTGTTCTTGAAAAAATTATTTCCGATGTGCCTCCCAGAATTCCACTGCCTCTTCAAGCCAATGAGGTACTATGGTATTGGAACCAATACCAAATCCATGTCCGAGATTATCGTAAATCCGTACAGACACATTGTCCTCACCCAACACGGATTTCAATTGCGGAAGTCTCTTCTCTACATTTCCGAATCCGTATTCGTCCTCGCGCCCTGCGATGGAAAATACCGCCAGTCCCTTATCCTGCTCAAGCGCTTTCACATTCCAGTCCAGACCATACATCGGGAAAATCACTTTTGGTCTCGGCAGTTTTACTTTGTGACAGCAGTCCTCGTAATTTGCGAAGGAATATGCCGTAGTCATCATGCCGCCTGCCGAGAAACCGAATATCGCATAGTCATCCATATCCACAGACAGTTCCTGCTCATGATCCTTCAGATAACGGATTACCTGCACCAGCTCCCTGACCGCTGCCTGCCCCTGTTTTTCCTGTTCCGTTTCTCCCAGCTGTTTGCCAATCGGGTAACTGATTACCAATACGGAGTACCCCAACTTGTGTAATTTCATTGCCACGGGATATCCCTCGCAGTCCGTCACATTACTGATAAATCCACCTCCTGGAATGACCACCGCCAACGGTTTTCCTTGCTTTCCTTTGTAAAACATTCCGGTCAAATGAGACTGATATGGATTCTGTTCTATCATTTCTTTCGAGTTAATATCGGAAATCAACTGCGCCTCTCCACTTTCCACAAGCCGGGTCAGGTAATTAAAAGCCTCCAGTGCATTTTCCATCTGATCACTTCTGCCCTGCGCTTTTAGAAAATCTGCATATTTTGCCGGGGCAATCGCTTTTAACACGTTATCCTCAACATTAAAAAACATATGCTTATAGCCGCCAAACACCGGATGCTGCATAAAAAATGCCATTTTATCATCTTTTTCCGCTTTCCGGAATGTTCCGTCTGCCTGATAATAATCTTCCTT
The DNA here is from genome assembly GCA_900546435.1 of uncultured Pseudobutyrivibrio sp. GTDB lineage: Bacteria > Bacillota > Clostridia > Lachnospirales > Lachnospiraceae > Pararoseburia. The sequence goes on from URCQ01000010.1 coordinate 70,408, forward strand.
TTTTATATTCGGAAAACCGCCGATGCCAAACAGTGCCGGCAGAAACATCGCATTTTTCTTATAAACATACCCCACAAAGCCGACTGCCAAAATGAGCAGCACGAGTATTATCATTGCCAGAATTTTCATATGTTCTTTCACTCCTTATCTCTTGTCAGTTCCATCGCATTCTCCTTCAATATGTTACTTATTGCTGCGCGCTGCGATTGCCGTGTTCATTTCCTCTACTGCTTTTTTATCCAACGTATACTGTGTACCAAAAAGAATCGCCCCTGCGGAAGTCAGGATAATCGGAAGTATCAGTACGCAGAGGATAATTCCTGTATTGATACTCTCCGGCTGGACAGCCGAGCCGGTAACAAAACCTGTAGCTGCCAATACATACCCCGGAATCGCTCCTCCGATTCCCTGCGCCACTTTTGTAATAAAAGATGTAAACGATGCGATTGCCGCTTCTGCACGTTTTCCGGTTTTATACTGCACGTAAGTAGTATTATCTGCCTGTATACTGGTTGTCAGCGGTACTATACATCCGCCTGCCACACCTCCTGCCACTGTACTAATATAGATCAAAAGCATAGATCTCACATCAATCAAACGCAGTGCGGTAAACAGGATGGATACGACGATTGCCATTACATAAATCTTTTTCTTTCCAAACCGGTTTGCCAGAATTGGTCCAAGGAAAATTCCCACCAGAGCAGTTATCATTGAAACAAGTGACACCCCTGACATAAGCGTCATATCACCCATTATATATGTGTAAAAATAAGCGCCGGCTCCTCCTGCTATATTACTGCCCACCCCGGCTACCAGTGCCATTACAAACATTGCCCAGACAGGTTTATACCGCATAAACTGTAACAATTCCCTGAATGTATAACTTTCTTCTTTTTTTCCTTCAAAAGCTACTCTTTCCTTTACACAAAGAGCCCCTGCAATAGATAAAACCAACACCATGGCCATGGAACCGAAAATTAACACGTAATAGTTCTGTAACGTTCCTTCCGCCACAAGAATCGGTGCTGCCACAGCCAGTACCGCGCCACCTATCATTGTTCCCAACGCGTTGAAAAGTGACAAACTGTTTCTCTCCTTGTCATCCGCGCTCATGACCGGGAGCAGACTGTTCTTGGAGATATCCATAATATCAAACGTCCAGCCCAGCAGCAGATACGTCACATACACAATCACATATTTTCCGACCGGAATCCAGACTGCGCCAAACCACAGTAAAATATAATTTATAACACAGATGATTGTTCCCAGAATAATCATAGGGCGAAATTTTCCCATTTTTGTGACTGGAAATTTGTCCAGCAAATATCCCATAATCGGGTCGCTGATTCCATCCACCACCTTGGATATTAAAAACAGGGTCGCCAGTGCTGCCGGTTCCAGACCAACCACAGTCGTATAGTAAATCATAAAGAATCCTGACAATAATCCCATCAGTGGAATATTTCCCGCACATACCATGAATAAGCCCATTTTTTCCACGATACTAACCTTTTGTTCTTTACTCTTCCCACTCATTTGTTCTCTCCTCCTTAAAATTGTGATAATGCTGTATTCAACATCTCTGCCTGTCCTTCATCCATCGGTCCGGAAAACATCTCCGCCACCTGCCGAAACGACAATCCATAGACCGCATCCGGTATCATATCCACCTCGGTCATCGTCGACAAAAATGCCCGTATCTGCGGATGGTTCAGCAAATCCTCCAGCTTTGACTCCACGCTGTATATTTTCTTTAACTTCTCAGTTGCCTCATATACGACTTCATAGTTTCCTGCAGTGATATAACAAATACCGTTCACCACTGTTGCGAATAGTGGATTTGTCTTATCTTCAAACAGAATCTCCGGAGCATGCGGCAATCGCACCTCGCCTTCTCCACCAAACGGAATCGTAATTTTGATTCTAATCCTGTTATCCTCCATAATTTCCCAGCCGCACTCATACCGTCCGCTTGCCGAGTCATACACGGTCTTTACCTGTCTCAGGTCATAATGGACATTCGGACAAATTGCAACCCTTCTGCCTCCCGGAGATTCTTCCAAAAGATGGATTCCTCCCACATGGCGGAACATCCATTCCAGAATCGCCCCGTAAGAATAATGGTTGAGACTGTTCATTCCGGTACTGGATATCTTACCGTCTTCATCCAGTGAATTCCATCGCTCCCAGACTGTGGTGGCTCCCAGTTTCACTTCGTGCAGCCACCCCGGATACTCCTCGTTCAAAAGCAGGCGGTAGGCGGTATCCGTCATTCCGTTATCGGTCAACACATTACACAAAAGAGAGGTTCCCACAAATCCGGTATTCAATTTGTTTCTGCTCTCGCGGAAAAGTTTCTTTAACATCTCTCTGGTCAGCTCTTCGTCCTCTGACAAATGATATTTCAAAGCCAGCAGAAGTCCCGTCTGTGTCTTTACCGCGCATCTTCCGGTCGGGGTAAAATATTCTTCTTTTACCACACGCCATTGTTTTTCGGCGATTTCCCGATATTGTTTTTCCTCTTCCTTTCGCCCGAGAACCGCCGCTGCCTTCGCTGTAAGCTCCGCGCTTGCCGCATAATAAATATCCGCAATATAGCCTTCATCGGTCGCTCCGTATACATTTCCCGCCGCGGCTCCCACCCGGTCAAGCGCCAGCCAGTCTCCGTAATGGAAGGAATGTCTCCATCCGTGGTGCTCTCCGTCCACCTTACGGATATAGTCCACCCAAGCCTTCATACTGTCAAACTGCTGTTCCAATATGGCAGCATCCCCGCTGAACAGATAGACATTCCACGGAACGATACAGGCCGCATCGCCCCATGCACAGGAACATTTCGACGGACCGAAGGTCGGCACCACCTCCGGGACCATCCCTCCGGCAATCAGCTGTTCCTTATACAAATCGTACAGATATTTTCTGTAAAATGCATAGGTATCCGCCAGATAACATGCCGTACCCGAAAACACCTGTGTGTCGCCTGTCCATCCCATGCGCTCATCTCTCTGCGGACAGTCTGTCGGCACATCTAAGAAGTTATCCTTCATGCCCCATTCCACATTGGAAATCAACTGATTTACCAGTTCATTTCCTGTCTGTATACTGCCGGTACCTTCGTAATCACTGTAGAGTGTCATTCCCGTAAAATCTTCACAGGAGAGATTGGTTACCCCGCTGATTTTTACATACCGGTATCCGTAAAATGTAAAATGTGGGATAATGTCTTTTTCTTCTCCGTCAGAGATATACACATATTCTGATAAAGCGGTTCTTAAGTTTTCGTTATAAAAGCATCCGTCCTGCAGGATTTCGCCTGTCTGGATTCTGATCTCCTTACCTTTCGGCTCATGGACATGTAGTTTGAAAATCCCGGTAATCTCCTGTCCCAAGTCAAACACCCACTCATCCTTCGGGGTGTGGATCAGTTCCTTCGGTGTGAACTGCTCATGCGCTGTCACCGGCAGGGACAGCCGCTCCGTCAGATGACCCTTCGGTGCATCTGCAAGCTGCGCGCTGACAGGTGCGACAGGTTCCAGCGTATCATCCCGTTTCTCTCCGTCATAAATATTGGAAAAAAACAGATTGCTTCTTGTCACTTCCCATGTGTCATCCGTGCCGATTATCTCTTGTGTGCCATCCTCATATTCCAGATGCACCTCTGCCAGCAGTTTCCACTCGTCGCCGTAAAATCCTTTCTGTTCTGTCTGATTGAACCCGAACCTCCCTTTGTACCAGCCATTCCCCAAAAGAACGGACAACACACCTTCGCGCTGCATCTGCGCGGTCACATCATACGTCTGATACTGTAACCACTGATTGTAGTTATTGCAGTACGGGGTCAGATACTCCTCACCGATTTTTGCGGATTGAGGAATGTCTGTTTGGTCTTTGTCTCCATCCGTAAAATATGCCTCATAAAGACCCAGTCCACAGATATAAAGACGGGCTTTTTTCACCTTCTTCCGGAGAGTGATCTGCTTTGAAAAAATCGGATGGCGCGCCTCCCTGCTGTCGCAGGTAATCCATTTCCCCGCCCATGGCTCGTCCCTCTTTGCCGTCTCAAAGAACTGTACTTCGGACTCCAGCACTTCGTCTGCGTCCGTAGTAACGATTACCTTCCAGTAATATCTGGTACAAGGCTCCAGATTCATCTCCGCTTTTACAGCCAGACTGTCGAGCTTTGCCTCCCCGGTGTCCCAAAGAACATCCGCGAAGGTTTCATCCTTTGCCACAAGGATTCTGGCACATCTCTGGTTCTTTCCCCTGCAGTCTCTGACCTTCCACGAAAAAACCACCGGATTCAGTAAAAATCCCACCGGATTCGTGATATGATTTGTTTTTGCTGCGTAAATCTGATTCATATTGCCGTTTTCCAAGCTCCTTCCTTTTTTCATTGTGTCCACTGTAATTTGAGTATAATGGATTTCCCATATAAAATCATCTACGGTATTTAATCATTTTACCTACCAAACTTAAGATTTATATTGATACATCCGCAAATGTTTTCTATAATGATAAAAATGCAAAGTGCCAAAGAGCATACCTTTGCATTTGCATGAAAGCCATGACTTTGAAACCTGAAAAACATGCGAAGGTAGCCGATGAAGGCGGATTTTTAAATATTTTTAAAAATATGGGAGGATATACCAATGTTGACGGATTCCGGACTGGATACTTATCTGCGAAAACACACTGCACAGGAAGAACAGAATCTCTTGGGAGCTACCAATGATTATCCCGGTATCGAGACAATCACTACGGCGTCGGGGGAACTCTGCTACTGTTTCACGCCTACCCCGCTCAGTATGCAGATGGCGCTCTCGGAGAACAAGGTTCTGGCCAATTACCAAAATTTTGCAGTCATCAAGCAGGACCGCTTTGAGACGGTTCCCCTGCATATTCACGAATGGCTGGAGCTTTGCTATGTCTATTCTGGTAGCTGTACATTTACGCTCAATGACGTATCCCTCACTTTATCTGCCGGAGAGATTCTTTTAATCAGCCCGAATACGCCTCACCGCACGACAAAATGTAATGAAGAAGATATTATGATTAATTTTTTGATTACCAAAAAATATTTAAACAACTTCTTTGAGAAACTCGCAAAAAAGAATTTTATCACGCAATTTCTCATTGAGGCGCTCAACAGCCAGTCCCGACGGGATAACTATATCCTGTTTTCCGCCCAAAAAAGAAACCGGCTGACATTATTTGCCAACCAGTTTCTGTGTGAATTCTACTCGCCCTCCGTTACGTCCGTCGCCATCCTTGACGCACAGATGACTTTATTGATTTGCGAGTTAATCAATTACTTCCAGCACAACATGGCGCTGGCAAGCCTCTCTTCCTCCAACCATATTTACTCCATCCTGCGTTATATAGAAACCAACTGCGCAGACTGTACGCTGGAATCGACCGCGGCTTTCTTCCATATGCATCCGAACTATCTCTCTTCGTATATCAAAAAGCATACAAACTATACATATAAACAACTCATCCAGAACCAGCGGTTATCACAGGCCGCCATGCTGCTGCGTACCACCACGCTGCCGACCTGCGACATCAGCATTGCAGTGGGATATGAGAATACTGGGTTCTTCTTCAAAAAATTTGAAGAAAAATACGGATGCACGCCAAAGGAATACCGCTGCCGGCAAACCATGTGATTCGCCATTGTCCGGATTATAACTTATTGATGTCGCTCTGTGTCACCATCACAATCTCATTTTCACAAAGCAATTCCGCGATTTTCGCTCTTTCCATCTCATCGGATTTCAGCCGCAGCACCATAAGCGCCTTGTTTCCGATAATGTAATTGAGTGAATACATGTACTCAATCGAAATATTATTTTCTTCGATAACCGCAAGCGCTTTGTCAAGACCTGCCGGCTGGTTCGGCACCGCAATACAGATGACATGATTCGTTTTTGCCATTAACAGTGCCTGACACCACTGTGGTCAACTTAATCCACAAAGCTTGATTTTAAAGGGCACTGAAAAAGTCTGATTCTAAAAAAAGAATTATCTGTACCCTAAATATTCCAAGAGGCCTTCACACCCCGCCACAATATCGCGATATGTTGCTTCAAAGTCTCCCGTATACCATGGATCTGCCACATCATTTGCTTCCTTTAAACACTGATTATTCTTATAATCTGCAAAAGAAAGCATTTTATAAATTTTTTCACCGTTCACTGCATTCCCTGCAATCCGCTTCATATTACGGATATTTGCAGAATCCATTCCAATCAGATAGTCATAATACTCGTAATCCTTTTGTGTCATCTGACGTGCGCGATGGGGCACAACTGGGATTCCCACCTGCGCAAGTTTCGCGCGCGTACCATAATGTGGTGCATTGCCTATCTCTTCTCGGCTGGTAGCCGCCGAATCTATTTCAAATTGTGATACTACGCCAAGCTTGTCTACCATGTCGGTAAAAACACTCTCGGCCATTGTGCTGCGGCAGATGTTGCCGTGGCAGATGAAAAGCACTTTTATCATTGTTGCATAACCTCGCATTTCTTAGTTTTTCTTGGTTTTTCGGGCTTTGTAAGCCTTTGTAAATTTTTGCTTTCTGGCATAACCTGGTTTATTTTCGCATAATATCGTCCGCAAAAGGTGTAAAATAAGGTGTATATTTTTCTATTTTATACCTTGCTGTTTTCAATTAAAAATCCTAATTACACAATCCGAAGTCTGGCGATTTCTTCTCTGGCATCCTCAAGATTTACATGCGTATATGTATTCAACGTTACGCTGATATCTGAGTGGCCCATCAAATATTGCAATGCTTTTGGATTCATTCCGGATTTTGCCATATTTGAGCAATAGGTGTGCCGACATACATG